>CAYPSI010000302.1:0-5752 GCA_964413375.1 uncultured Spirochaetales bacterium
AGCACGAGCGCAGGGTGCTCGGGGCGTTCCAGCCGGTGGCGGCGGATCCGGTCGATGACGGTCGCGCGGTCGATGGCTCCCCCCTCGCGCGCTGGGTCTCAGCTGGGGCCGGACTCGCCGGCCGCTGCTGCGCGTTCGAGAATGTGAGGCCGGACCCGCTCCGCCGCCACCAGCGCGAGCGACGTTCCGGAATCCGCGGCGAGTGCGGCGGCGACGCCTGCGGCCTCGCCGCTCGCGAGCGCCGTGCCGAGCACACGCAGCGCGCCGAGCGCCTCGCGATCCGCTCCGAGGCAACGACCGGCCGTCGCGAGGCGCGGGTGCGAGTGGCTCACGAGCGCGCCGAGCGGAAGCGAACACGGGCCCGCCGGATGCTCGAAGTGCGCCTTGCGATGGTCCTGCCACAGCTCGATCGGCCAGGTCGAGAGCGCGACCTCGTCGTCGCGCCGCCGCCCGCTGCGGACATCCTCGGCGCAGACCGGGTCGAGCGCGCGCACCCGCCGCGTCTCTCGCACTCCCATCCGTTCGGGCCAGGCGTCGACGCGGCACTTCTCGAAGGCCGGACGCGTCTGGCGCAGGAACGCGACCACCTGCTCCGCTGCCGCCCGGGCGCGCGTGCGCAGCGCCGCGGCGCACTCCGACCTCAGCGGCGCGTAGTCGCCCGAGCGCGGCAGGTTCAGCGTCACGTAGACCCTCCCCGCTTCGAAGCTCGGGCGCACGAGCAGCGCCTCGCAGCCGGGCGGAAGCGCTCCGCGGCGCACGGCACCCGCCACCGCGCTGGTGACCCGGAGCCTTCCGAAGCCCTGAAGCTCTTCGAGCGCCGCGGTGTCCACGTCGGCGAGCCGGAAGATGTAGGACGGAAGCTGGAGCGCGTCGGGCTCCGCCATCTCGGTGTCGGCGCCTCCCAGTGCGGCGGCCGCGGCGTCACCGCTCGCGTCCACGACCACGCCGGCCGCGAGCTCGCACTCGCCCACGCGGTCCCCGCGCACGCGCAGGCGCTGCAGCCCGCTGCTGTGGATCTCCAGCTCGGCAGCGACGAGCTCGTGACCGAGCCGCAGCTCGAGCCCCGGCGTCTGCCCGCACAGCTGGTGCGCGGTCGCCGCGACCCGAGGAGGGTCCGTCGGCAACACCCACACGCGTCCGACGCGCTCGGGATCGCCCGCGGCCCCGGCGTTTCGCAGCGCCGCGGCAAAACGCAGCGGGAAGCCCGGGTTCGCGGGAATCGCGTCCCCCGCTTCCGCGGCCAGATAGAGCCCGCAGACCGTGTGCACGAGCGCCTGGGAGACGTTTCCTCCCAGCGAGTCAGCCCGCTCGAGGAGCACGGTGTGCGCACCGCACCCGGCCGCGGCGATCGCAGCGGCGATCCCGGCCGCGCCCCCACCGATCACCGCGACGTCGAAGCTCTCGGGTCGCGCGCTCAGGAGGGACACCCGAGGTCGGCCTGAAGACTTGCGCGAAACAGCGCCTGCTCCGCATCGGAGAAGACGCCCCGCTGTCGGACGTGGGTCACGTTCAAGCGGCCCTTGCGAAGACTCATCGCCGCACAGCTGCCCGGAGAGGGCGGGACGGGCGCCACGTGGAAGGCGTTGTGGATCTTGGCCCCGAGGAAATGGTCGAGACCGCCGAGGAACTCGCCGGTGAACGCGAAGAAGAACGAGCACAGCTCGCCCGCGAACGCACGCCGTGCCATGCTTGCGTAGAGCCGCGTCGGGGCGAAGCGCGCGAACCCCATCGCGTCGCTGCCGTTCTCGATCTGTCGCGCCTTGATGGCGGCGAGCCGCTGTTCCTTCAAGGTTGCGATCAACGCGTCGAGGTCCTCGACCTGCTCGGGAAGCGCGCGGAACCAGAGCAAGGACACGTGCGTCCGGAAGATCGCGCCGTCGGCACCGCGGGGCCTCAGGTTGACCGGCAGCGGAACCAGGTAGCTGCCCGGATCGAGACCCCGCGCGCGAGCGACGGCGTGATGCGCGCGGATCGCGACCGCCAGGTAGTAGAGCATCGGGGTCAGGAAGCCGGCACGCCGACCCGCCTCGGCGACGACCCGCTCGGTATCGCCCTCGCTGAGCGTCTGCAGATCCCACTCGAGCCGCTGCGGAGTCCGCCGACGCGGCCCCGCCAGGGAGTGCGGCGGATGCGAGCCGAAGCCCTCGAGCCACGCCTGCCACTTGCGTGCGGCGTCGCCGCGCTCCCCCAGCGATCGCGGCGGGGCCCCGGGCGGGTGGAACTCCGTCGGGCTCGGAAGAGCGTCCGGGCGCTGCTCGCCCCGGAAGCACTCATCGAGCCAACGGACGAAGCGCTCGCTGCCCGAGCCATCGAAGAGCAGGTGCTGCCACGTCATCGCGAGGTCGGTGCCCGCCGCGCCGCCGGCGTAGGAGACGGCGTCGAAGCGCAGCAGCTCCCCCCTCCGCAGCCGCTGGCGCTCGTTCATCCGCTGCGCGAAAAGCACCGGAAAGACCCCATCCGCCGGCGTGCGATCCATCTCGTGGACGTCGACCGGCGGAAAGGGTCGTTGCAAAGCCTCGGACAAACTGTAGTGCGGGGCGCCGAGCCCGAAGCGGCGTCGCACCGGCGCGCGCAGGATCGGCTGCGCCGCCGCGACCTCGTGCACCAGCTTGCGGAGTCGCTCAACGTCGAAGCCCGGCCCGAGGCGCAGCACGAGCTGGGACAGATGGCTCCCCGCGTTGAAACGCGCGATCTCGGCGTCGAAAGCCCGCAGGAAGCAGTCCGCCCCGGTGAGCGGAATTCGCGCGGCAAACGCTAGCTCGCGGGACACTGCGTCAGGCGCTCCCGAGCTGTTCGTAGACCAACCTGGCCAGGCTCACCGACGTCTGCAGGTTCTCGGGCGTGAGCAGGCTCTCGTCTACCCAGACGCCCGTGCGCTCCTCGATCGAGAGCATCAGCTGTGTCACCGCGAGCGAGTCGAGCCCGGCCTCGATCAGGTTCGACTCGGGGGAAAAGCCGTTCTCGACGCTCAGGATCTCGTCGCGAAGGATCCCGTGGACCTGTTCGATCAGCGCTTCGAGCGACCAATCCGACATGACGCGCAAGGTAGCAGCCGGTCGGGAGCGCCCTCCGCTTGAAAGCCCTGGAGGCGTGGCTTATCGTCGCTCCCCGTGGGGTGGCCTCACCGCATCGCAATCGTCGGTGCGGGCCCGTCCGGGTCCGCCCTCGCCAGCTTTCTCGCGAAACAGGGCCGCGACGTCGTGCTCTTCACGCAGGGCAAGCGACCGCCGATCATCGTCGGCGAGTCGCTCGTTCCGGCGGTCGTCCCCTACCTCCGGCGCCTCGGCATCGAGCAGGAGGTCGCCGACTTCAGCATCTGGAAGGGAGGCGCCACCTTCGTCTTCGGGAGCGACGGGAGGATGAGCTTCCGCTTCAACGAGGTCCGCCACGCGAAGACGACCTACTCCTACAACGTGCCGCGCGATCGCTTCGACGCGCTCTGCGTCGAGGCGGCCCGCCGCGCCGGCGCGCGCGTCGTCGAGCACGCCGCACGCATCGAACGCGAGGGCAGCTCCGACCGCCTCCGCCTCAGCGACGAGACCCTGGCCGCCGCGGGCGACGCGCTGCCCGAGCAGCCCGATTTCATCGTCGATGCCGGCGGACGTCGCCGCATCGTGCCCCAGCTGCTCGGCATTCCGGTGATCGACGGCGATCGACGCGACGCGGCGCTCCACGCGCACTTCGAGGGCATCGAGGTCGAGATCCCGGGCAACGTCCACACGGATCGCCTCGAGCATGGCTGGCTCTGGCGGATCCCGCTGCCGGGCCGCGTCTCGATGGGTGTCGTCGCCGACGCCGACTACCTGCGCAAGTTTGGAACCACGGCCGAGGAGCAGTTCGACAACTTCCTGAAGACCGACCCCGTGATCCGCGACTACGCCCGACCGGCGCGACGCGTGACGCCGGTCGTCAGGTACAGCAACTACCAGTCGCGCTCGACGCGCGGTGTCGGGCCCAACTGGGCGCTCGCCGGCGACAGCTTCGGCTTCATCGACCCGGTCTTCTCGAGCGGCATGCTGATCGCGATGCAGAGCGCCGACTGGCTGGCCGAGGCGCTCGCAAAGGGCACGCCCCGCGCGCTGGCTCGCTACGAGAAGCTCGTCTCACACAACCTGGTGTGCTGGCAGCGCGTGGTCGGCTGGTACTACGACGGACGCCTGCTCACGCTCTTCCGCGTCGGTGAGTACGTCCGGAACACGCTGCCAGGGCGCCTGCTCGACTTCCATTTCCGCAAGCACATGCCGCGCATCTTCACCGGCGAGGATGCGACGAATACCTATAGCCTGGGTCTGATCCAGTTCATGGTGAAGCATGGTCTCGCAGACAACGACCCGGATGCGCTGCGGATCAATTGAGCGCGCCGGCGTGGCCTCGCTGCGCCCGGCGCTGGGCAGCCGATGAGGTTCCACGCCGAAGCGCGACGTGACCGCTACGACGTCATCGTCGTCGGATCGGGGATCGGCGGGCTCACGGCCGCCGCCTTGCTCGCGCGCGCCGGGCTCGAGGTCCTCGTGGTCGAGCGGCACGACCGGGTCGGCGGCTACGGCCACTCGTTCCGACGCGGGCGCTACCTCTTCGATTCCGCGGTCCACATCGTCGGCGGCTGCGAGCCCGTGGCCTACGAAGGGGGCGGCCTGATCCATCAGCTGCTCTCGACCCTCGGCGTGCGCGACCAGGTCGAGTTCGAGCGCATCGACCCCTGCTACGAAGCGGTCTACCCCGATCTCTCGTTGCGGGTGCCCTGCGACCTCGAGGGCTTCGTCGACGCGCACGCAGAAGAGTTCCCGTCCGAGGAGAAGGGGCTCCGCCAGCTCGTGCAGGAGTGCCTCAACGTCCGGCAGGAGACGCGGCGCGCCGCCGACACTCCGCATGCCTTCGACGTGAGCCAGGTCGCGAACCGCTTCCCGACCCTGCTGCGCTACCGTCGCGCCACGCTCGCTCAGGTGCTCGAGGAGCACATCGAGTCTCCGCGGCTGCGAAGCCTGCTCGCGACGCTCTGGCCCTATCTCGGCCTGCCGCCCTCGCGCTTGTCCTTCGTCTACTTCGCGACGATGCTGATGAGCTACGTGGCCGACGGCGCCTACTACTGCCGCGGCAGCTTCCAGCGCTTCTCCGACGCGCTCGCGAGCGCCGTCTGCGCGCGCGGCGGCGAAGTGCTGCTGCGCAGCCCCGTGCGGCGGATTCTCGTCGCTGGGGGACGGGCGACGGGCGTGGTGCTCGAGAACGGCCAGCGGATCGAGTCGACCCGCGTCGTGTCGAACGCGGACGTGCTCCAGACCGTCCGCGAGCTGGTCGGAAGCGAGGCCTTCCCGCCGCGCTACCTCGCCGCGCTCGACCGGATGCAACCGTCGCTCTCGGCCTTCGTCGCCTACCTGGCGACCGATCTGCCGCTCGACCGGCACACGACGAGTCACGAGACCTTCTACTATCCGTCGTGGGACCACGAGGCGGCACATGCGAGCAGCGAAGCCGGCAGGCCCTCGTGGATCTCGGTGACGGCCCCCAGCCTGGCAGATTCGACGCTGGCACCAGCGGGAGAGCAGCTGCTGCTGCTCACGGCGCTCGTCCGCCACGACGCGGTCGACTGGCGCAGCGGCAAGCAAGCCATGACCCATGCGCTCGTTGCGACTGCGGACCGCTGGGTCGGCGGGCTCGCGAGCCACATCCGCTTCTGCGAAGGCGCGAGCCCGCGCACGCTCGAGCGCTACACGCGCAACACGCAGGGCGCCCTCTACGGCTGGGAGCTCTCGCC
>CAYPSI010000303.1:0-2203 GCA_964413375.1 uncultured Spirochaetales bacterium
CACGACCTCCTCGACCTCTGCCAGGCTGTAGGTCTTCGCGTCCGGGTCGTCGGGGAGCTTCGCGAAGGTGCAGTAGCCGCAGCGGTCGCGGCACAGGTTGGTGAGCGGAATGAAGACGTTGCGCGAGACGCTGACGAGGTCTCCCTTGCTGCGCCGCTTGCTCTCGAAGGCCGCGGCGAGCACGGCCTCGCGCACGAGCGGGTCTCCGAGCGCCTCGCCCAGCCTCTCGGCCGGCGCGCGTTCGAGGCGGCCCTCGTCGACGGCCCGCGCCGCGAGGCGCTCGGCCTCGCGCAGCGGGAGGGGGGTCTGCGGAGACGCGCTCAACTTCTCTCTCTCTCCCGGCCCACGCGGCAGGGGCCGGTAGGGGGACTATACCACCAGGTCTGCGATCCCGACCCAGCCGCGCAGGCGCTCGGGATCCGCCCGGTGGAGGAACTCTCCCGCCGGGAGCGCTTCCGGATTGTGCTCGCGCACCGCCCGGAGGAGCCCCACCAGCACCTCCACCATCTTCTCCTCGGGAACCCGCGGGTAGAGGGTCTGCGCGATGCGCGTCCCCTCGCGGGATCCCCCGACGAGCACGACGTGATCGTTCTTCCCGTAGCCGTAGATTCCGATCTCGGCCGTCGACGGTCGCGCGCAGTTGTTCGGGCAGCCGGTCATCCGGATCACGACGTCGACGTCGCCGAGGCCGGCCCGATCGATCGCGTCGATGTAGCTCGGCAGCACGCGCTCGGCCTCCGTCATCGCGAGCCCGCAGGTCGGCTTCGCGGGGCAGGCCATCGCGAGCCGCCGCACCTGCGAGAGCGACTCGGGTTTCGTCACTGCGTGTGCGTCGAGAATGCGCTCGAGCGCCGCACGGTCCGCGACGTCGCAGAGCAGCAGGTCCTGCTGCGCCGTCATGCGGACCGTGAGTCCGAGCTCTTGGACCGCGACCCGGACCGCCCGCCGAAGCTCGGGCTGCATCCGGCCGTTCTCGACGGAGATCCCGTAGAAGTGCCGACCGTCGCGTTGCGGGTGCCAGCCGAGGAAGAGCTGGAGCGACGGGAGCGGCACGGGGGAAGCGTCCTCGATCTCGATCCCGAAGCGGCCGCGCAGCTCCGCCTTCACCTTGTCGCGGCCGAGCCGGCGGAGCGTGTACTTCCAGCGCGCCTGCCGGCGGTCGCGGCGCTCGCCGTTCTCCTTCTGGAGGATCGCGATCGCCTTCGCCGCGTCGACCACCTGCTCGCGACGGATGCGGCCCAGGTAGAGCCCCAGCAGCGCCGCGGTCTGCGGCATGTTGTGCGTGAGGCCGAGGCCGCCGCCGGTGTAGAGATCCCACCAGGAGCCGTCCGCGCGCCCGTGGGTCGAGACCGGCACGAGGCCCACGTCCTGCGTCAACACGTCGATCGAGTTGTCGGTCGGGTGCGCGATCCCGATCTTGAACTTGCGCGGCAGGTAGTTCCGGCCGTAGAGCGGCTCGTCCGCGTTGATCGGGCCGACGTTGCGCCCGGTCTCGTCGGACGCGAAGACCTGGAAGTAGGCCGACGAGCGCGGCGCGAGTTCCTCTGCGATCGCGAGTGCCAGCTCGTGGCCGCCGGTGGTGAAATCGGGATCGAGGCCTTCGACCGGCGAGCACATCACGTTGCGGTTCACGTCGCCGCAGGCTCCGAGCGTGGCGCCGCTTCGGTAGGCGCGGTTCAGGTGGCGGACGAGGGGGCCGAGGGTTCCGCCCACGACCCCGTGGTACTGAATCCCCTGGCGCGAGGTGATGCGCAGCGTGCCGTCGGCGAAATGCTCCGAAGCGTCGTCGAGAGCGGCCCACTGGCGCGCGTCGAAGGCACCGCCGGCGGGCGCCTTGATCCGCACCATGAAGATGTAGTCGTGCGTCTTGCGGCCGCGCTCGCCGCGGGTCTGCTGCTTGTAGATCCCGAAGAACTTCGAGAGCTCCTTGGCCTCGCCCGAGAGCGTCTCGCGCTTGCCCTGCTCGAGGGCGACCACCTCGTCCTCGAAGCTGTGGCGGTCTCCCGGCGAGGCGACCCAGTAGAGCCCCTCGCTCTCGGCCTTCAGACGCTCGTTCTTCGACATCGCCGCGAGCTCCCCCGAGCGGAGGCTCACGGGCGCAGGCGGGGATCGCTCGTCGGCCATGCGGGGGGATTTCTCCTGTGGGGCGGCGCGCCACGCCCCAGACGGTCCCAGCGTAGCACCCAGGGGGGTGGGGAGACCC
>CAYPSI010000304.1:0-4773 GCA_964413375.1 uncultured Spirochaetales bacterium
ACCGTCTCGGCCTCCGCGCGCGTGCCGTCGTGGCCGTCGCAGCGCACCAACGCGGCGCGCAGGTCGCCGCTCACCAGCCGGCCGGAGTTCTGAAAGGACGGCACGCGTCGATGCTAGCAAGAACGTGCAAGACGCTCTATCGGCCAGGCGTTAGCCTGCGTGCGTGGAGATCCGCACGCACCGGAGAAGGACCGTCATCCTGCGCGCCGCGAAGATCGCGGCGAGCGCGAGCTGGTACCTCTCGCCTACCCGCCGCCGACAATGAGTGAACCAGGAGAAAACCTTCATGCACAAGAGCCGATTCGTTGCCTTCGTCATCGATTGCAAGACCGACGACCTCGACGCGTGCGCGCGCTTCTGGAGCGGTGCACTCGGCCGCGAACTCGAAGATCCATCGGCCGACTCGCCCAGCTACCGCGGCCTCAAGACGCGCGACAACGAGCCCATCATGGTGCTGCAGAAGGTCGATCACGACAGCCGCGTCCACCTCGACATCGAGAGCGACGACGTCGAGGCCGAGGCGACTCGGCTGGAGAGGCTGGGCGCGAAGCGCGTGGCCAAGGTGTGGAGCTGGTGGGTGATGGAGGCACCCAGTGGCCATCGCTTCTGCGTGGTGCGGCCGCAGCGCGGCCCCCTCGGCGCCGACGCCAACGAGTGGCCCTAGGCAGCGCGCGCTTCACGACTCCCGCGCGGCGGCGAGAAGCCCTTGACGCGACTCTCAGTGAACTGCGTCCGGGGTGCGCCTGTGCCAGTCGCTGTGCTGCTGATACACGTGGCCCGCGCGCAGGAGCTCCGACTCGGCCAGGTGTCGCCCGACGAGCTGGAAGCCGAAGGGGGCGCCCCGCTCGTCGAAGCCACCCGGCAGCGAGAGCGTCGGGCTGCCCGAGGCGTCGTAGGGTGCCGTGAACGCGATCAGGTCGGAGACGTCCGAGCCGAGCGCGTGATCGATCTCGGTCAGCGTGCGCGAGGTCCACTTCCAGGTCGGCGAGAGGAAGAGGTCCACCTCGTCGAAGACCCGCGCGAGCGCTCCCGAGAAGGCCAGCCGCGCCAGATGCCCGCGCGCATGATCGCGCGCGCTCGCCTGATGGCCGATCTCGAGCAGGGCCGCGAGCGCGGGGCCGTACTCCGATTTTCGGGACGGGTAGGTCGCCGCGTGCGCGAGCGCCGTCTCGGCCGCGCAGAGCACTGCCCAGTGCCCCGAGATCTCGCGACGCGGCGGCACGCGGATCGAGCGGATCTCTGCGCCCGCCTCGCGCAGGATCTCCCGCGCCGAGGCGAGCGCGCGCGCTACGGGAGCCGCCAGGTCTTCGCTGCAGTAGGCCTCGTCGAAGCCGACCCGGAGCCCGCGAACGCCGCCCGCGAGCTCGCTCACGTAGTCGGGCACGGGCGCGTCGAGGCTGGTCGGGTCGCGCGGATCGTATCCCGCGATCACGCCCAACATCGCGGCGGCGTCCTCGGCGGAGCGAACGATCGGACCGATGTGGTCGAGCGAGTCGGCCAGCGCAAACACGCCGCGCCGGCTGACGCGCCCCCAGGTCGGCTTCAGCCCGGTGACCCCGCAGGCCGTGCTCGGGAAGCGGATCGAGCCGCCCGTGTCGCTGCCGAGCGTGCCCATGCACAGGCGCGCGGCCGTGGCCACGCCCGATCCGCTCGACGAGACGCCGGTCCAGAGCTCGGGGCCCCAGGGATTCAGTGGCGCGACGACCTGCGGATGGTGGGTCGCGTAGGCGCCCTCGGTGGTCTTGAGCTTTCCCAGGAAGACCCCGCCGCCTGCGCGCAGACGCCGGCTGACCTCGGCATCCTCGCCGGGATTCCAGGCCTCGAGCACGGTCGTGCCCGCGCGCGTCGGGGCGTCGCGGGTCGCGATCAGATCCTTCAGGCCGAGCGGCACGCCGTGCACGCGGCTGCGCACCTTTCCGCGCGCGAGCTCCGCCTCGGCCTCGCGCGCCTGCGCGAGCGCGACCTCGTGCATCACGTGCACGAATGCGTGCAGCTGCCCGTCGAGCGCCTCGATGCGCTTCAGCATCGCCTGGGTCACCGCGACGGGCGACTCCTTGCGTGCGTGCAGCTGGCCGGCGAGCTCGCTGAGGGAGAGCTCGTGGACCTCGTTCATGGAGACCTCCGATCGCTGGCCAAGATAGCGCGAGGCGGCACTGCGACCCGCCCGCGTGATACGCTCCGCGCGGCATGCCCCCCGAGACGTGCGGCGTGCGCCTCGCTGGACCCCTGACACGCCTGCTCCGGAAGGATCGAAACGGGAGCCCAGAGGATCGGAATGGATGACGAGCGTGAGTCAGAGGGCGCGGAGCGGCTCGTCGGCGTGCCGCATGCGCAGCTGGCGCCCGAGGTGCTGCGGCGCCTCGTCGAGGAGTTCGTGACGCGCGACGGTACGGACTACGGGACGATCGAGCGGACTCTCGCGGAGAAGGTCGCCGCCGTGATGCGGCAGCTGGAAGCCGGCGAGGCGGCGATCGTGGTCGACGCGGAACACGACACGATCGACATCGTCGCTCGGCGTCCAGGCTGACGGGAGCGCCGCGCTCAGCGCCGAGCGTCGCGCTTGCGCTGGCGCAGCATGAAGCCGTAGAGCCCCTCGACCTTCGCACGCGCCCACGGCGTCTTGCGCAGGAACTTGAGGCTCGAAGCGATGCTCGGATCGCTGTCGAAGCAGCGAATCGGAACTTGCTGCCCGAGCTCGCTCCATCCGTAGTGCGCCACCAGCTCGTTCAACACCCTCTCGAGCGTGATGCCGTGCAGCGGGTCGCGAGACTGTGCTTCGCCCATCGATCGAGATCCTAGGTCTTGTGGTCCCGAATTGCGCTCTGCACTTCGCCCGGCTCCTGATGTACCGGCCCGGTCGCTCGAGTATCCTGCCGCCGAGGACTGCGGCATCCGCAAGTGCGCCGCGAGCGGGTATCCGTGGCGCGCGCTCTATCTGGGGAAGAAGGTAGCTCGTGACCCAGGCCGCTTTGGCTGCGACTCGACCCCTCGCCACGATGCTCGCCCGCACCGGCGTGCGGCGCAGCCGACTTCCATTCACCGCGCCCTGGCTCCTCGCGCCGATGGAGGGCGTGACCGAGCCCTGCTTCAGGGATCTCGTTCTCGTCCGCAACCCGTCGACGCAGCTCGGCGGCGCGTTCACCGAGTTCGTGCGCGTCTCCGCGGCTCCGGCTCCGGTTCATGTGTTGCAGCGGCACCTGGGGCCGCAGCGCTTCGAGGCTCCCGTAGGTTTGCAGCTGATGGGCTCGGACCTCGGAAGGCTCGCCGAGACGGCGCGAAACGCGGTCGAATGCGGCGCGCCGCTCGTCGACCTCAACTTCGGTTGCCCTGCGAAGGGTTCCCTGCGCGGCTGCGCGGGCTCGGCGCTGCTCGCAGAGCCTGCGGCGCTCGAGCGCGTCGTGCGCGCCGTCGTCGACGCGCTGCCCGGTACACCGGTGAGCGCAAAGATGCGTGCCGGCATCGCTTGCGCGAGTCGCGTCGAAGAGCTCGCGCGCGCCGCCGAGGCGGGTGGCGCCAGCTTGCTCACGGTGCACTGCCGCACACGCGCGGAGGGCTTTCAGGCCCAGATCGATTGGACGCGCATCGCGCGCGCCGTCGCCGCGGTCTCGATTCCGGTCTGCGGCAATGGCGGAGTGGCGACGCACGCCGACTTGCAGCGCATGCGCGACGAGACAGGCTGTGCGTTCGTGATGGTCGGACGAGGCGCGCTCGCCGATCCCTGGATCTTCTCCGGCGCACATGTCTCGCGCGTCGACGCCTCTCGCTTCCTGCTCGACTACGCGGACGCCATGCGTACGCGTGTGCAGTTTCCGGCCGGCGGCATCGTCGCTCGCCTCAAGCAGCTCTTCCATCACTGGACCGCCGGGCAGCTTTTCACAGCGGACGAACGCCACGCCTGGCTCCGGGAGCGCGACGGCGCCGTCCTGCTCGCCCGACTCGAGAGCTTCGCGCGCGGCTAGATCCCCGACACCGAAAGGAAATCTCGCTCTGGCGACCACGCTTCCAGCCCCATCTCAGTCCTTGAACTCGGGGGGGCGATTCTCGCGGCGGGCCAGGACGGCCTCCTCGAAGTTCTTCGTCGTCATTCGGACGAAGAGCTGCGTGTGGCTCTCGAGCTCGATTGCGGCGCGAAGGCTCGAGGTCTCGAGCCCGGCCCACATCATCCGCTTGGTGAGAGCCACCCCCTGCGAACTCCATCCGTTGATCTGCTTCGCGAGCGCGAGCGCCTCCGTCATCAGGTCTGCATCGGGAACGACTTTCGAGACGAGCCCCATTTCAGCCGCTTCTTTCCCGCTGACATCGCGCCCCGAGAGCATGATCTCGAAAGCCCGCGACGAGCCGATCGCTCGGGGGAGAAGGAAGCTCAGGCCGAGCTCCGTGGCGGTGAGCCCGTTGTTGATTCCGGCCGCCCGGAAGTATGCCGACTCGCCCGCGATCCGGATGTCCGCGCCGAGGGTGAGGCAGAACCCGCCGCCGATCGCCGCGCCGTTGATCGCGCAGATCACGGGTTGCGGCATGCGTTGCATGGCCGGAACCAGATCCGCGAGGATCGTCATCGCACGGGTCGCGATTCGGGTGAGCGTGAGCCCCGCGATATTCGGCGGAGGCTCCGAGTGCTGGGTGTCCGCACCGGAACAGAAGCCCCTGCCGGTGCCCGTCAGGATCACGCAGGTGGTCTGATTGTCGCGCCCGACCTCCTCGAAGGCCTGGTGGAGAGGGGTCATCAGCTCGAATGCCATCGAGTTCATCCGCTCGGGACGGTCCAGAACGATC
>CAYPSI010000305.1:0-17778 GCA_964413375.1 uncultured Spirochaetales bacterium
CCCGACCGCCGGCACGTCGCGCAGGAGCTCGATCTCGAAGGCCCCGTCGCCGCGGGGATGGAACGCGGCGGCCTGGAAGCCGAGGAAGGTCGCGCTGCGCGGGTACTGCGCCTTGTAGAAGGCCTCCTTCGCGCTGAAGAGGAGCGTCGCGCAGCGCTCGCCCTCGTCGGCCTGTGCGCGGAGCCACTCGATCTCGCCAGGCGTCGCGATCCGCCTCCACAGCGCGGGTCGCATGCGGCCCCATTCCTCCACGTCGAAGCCGAGGCCTGGACACGTTGAAGCCCTTGCAACCACGGCGCCGCAGTAGCCGGAGGCGTGGGAGATGGATCCGACGATGCCCGGCGGCCAGAGGGGCTGTCGGTCCTCGCGGCGCGGCACCGCGACCGGATTCTCGCCGAGTGCCCGTAGCGCCTCGCGCGCGCAGTGGCGCCCGGCCGCGAACTCGAGCACGCGCGGCGCGCCGGCGCCCGCGATGCTGGCCTGCTCCTCCTCGAGCAGCGGTTCGGCGTCCTCGAGCCGCACGAGCTCCGCACCCGCAACGCCGGGAGGGAAGAGCGCGAGCGCCTCGGAGCGCATCCTCAAGCGCGAGGGCCCCGTTCAGGCGTCGAAGGCCACCGGCAGCGACCGGAGGCCCCGCAGGATCGGGTTCGGGCGGAACTCGACGGAATCGCTCGCGAGGCGCAGCGACGGGAGTCGAGCGAGCAGCGCTGCGAACGCCAGCTCGGCCTCGAGCCGCGCGAGCGGGGCCCCGAGGCAGAAGTGCGCTCCGAAGCCGAACGAGAGGTGGCCGGTCTGCGCGCGGGTGAGGTCGAGGCGTTCCGGGTCCGAGAAAGCCAGCGGATCGCGGTTCGCGGCGCCGATCCCGCAGACGACCAGGGCACCCCGGGAGATCGCGTGACCGCCGAGCTCCGCGTCCTGCGTCGCCACGCGCACGGTGGCCTGCACGGGGCTGTCGTAGCGCAGCAGCTCTTCGATCCCGCCGCGCAGCAGCTCGGGTCGCGCTCGCAGGCGTGCGAGCTCGTCGGGGTGGCGCAGCAGTGCGAGCAGGCCGTTGCCGATCAGGTTGGTCGTCGTCTCGTGTCCGGCAACGAGCAGCAGGTTGCTCGTGGCCAGCAGCTCCGAGTCGGAGAGCGCAGAGCACTCCTCCTGCGCTGCGATCATCGCGCTGATCAGGTCGTCGCGTGGCTCGCGGCGTCGCGCGGCGATGATCTCGCGCAGGTAGGCCAAGAGCGGCTCGAGCGCACGCTTTAGCCGCTCGAGCCCTTCGAGCGGGTTGGCCGGCGCGAGCCCCGAGACGAGCTGGCTCGACCACTGCTTGAACTGCCGGTGGTCCTCGGCCGGGACGCCGAGCAGCTCGGCGATCACGATGGCCGGGAGCGGCGCCGCGAGATCCTCGATGACATCCATCCGACCCGTGCGCGCGACCGCGCCGAGCAGCTCGGACACGATCGCCTCGATGCGCGGACGCAGCGCCGCGACCCGGCGTGGAGTGAAGGCCTTGCTCACGAGCCCGCGCACCCGCGTATGATCCGGCGGGTCCATGATCAGCATCGAGCGCAGCCCGCCCGCCTCTCCGATCAGCTCGAGCGGCAGGCGTTCGGCGTTCTCCCGCACGATGTCCGCGCGCCGCCGGTCGACCGAGAAGGCCGGGTCGCGCAGCACGCTCTGCACGTCGGCGTGGCGCAGCAGCAACCAGACGCCCGCGCCGTCGTGGTTGGGCACCGGCAGGCGCAGCACAGGGCTCGCCTCGCGCAGCGTGCGATAGAGCGGGTAGGGGTTCGCGAGCAGCGCGGGGTTCTGGAGTAGATTGAACGGCGGGCCCCCGGGGGTCGGGGGCGCGGGAGACGCGGTCATGCGCAGGGCCCTCCGCGCGGGCGCGCGGTTCGATCGATCGCGTGAGGATCGCGCAGCTTGCGAGCGGCCGCGAGCGCGGAGGTGTCGTTGCCGCGCGGGGGCGTCTGCGCGAAACTCCCGGCTTCCCGATGAGAGCGCGATGAGAGCGACGCAGGCCTCGCCGCGGTGCGGCCGTGGCATCGGACCCCGGGACCGGTAGGAGCGCCGTCTTGTTCGCCGTCGTCCAGTTCCCGGGCTCGAACGACGACCGCGATCTGCGCTTCGCGATGAAGAGCGTGCTCGGCGCCCCTGCCGAGCTGGTGTGGCACAAGGCCGCGGAGCTCCCGGCCGGAACCCGAGCCGTGCTGCTCCCGGGCGGCTTCTCCTACGGCGATTACCTGCGCTGCGGGGCGATGGCCCGTCACTCCCCGGTGATGGCGGCGGTGCGCCGTTTCGCCGACGCCGGCGGGGTCGTGCTCGGCGTCTGCAACGGCTTCCAGGTGCTGTGCGAGTCGGGACTGCTGCCCGGGGCGCTGGTGCGCAACCGCGGGCTCCACTTCGTCTGCGAGTTCGGGTTCGTCCGCGTCGAGCAGGCCGCTCCGCCCTTCCTGACGCGCGCCCGCGTGGGTCAGCTGCTGCGCATTCCGGTCAAGCACGGGGAGGGCTGCTACTTCGCCCCGCCGGAGCTGCTGGCGGGGCTCGAGGCGCGCGGCCAGGTGCTGCTGCGCTACTGCGACGCGAGCGGAGCCGTGGTCGAGTCTGCCAACCCGAACGGCGCCGTCGCGAACATCGCCGGGATCCGCAACGAGCGCGGCAACGTGATGGGCCTGATGCCCCACCCCGAGCACGCGGTCGAGGCCGCGATCGGCGGGACCGACGGCCGCGTGATCCTGGGCTCGCTCGTCGATGCGCTCGGGGTCGCGCGATGAGCGGGCGTCCCGACCCGGTGGTCGATCTCGCGCTCGCGCGCGAGCACGGGCTCTCGGATGCCGAGTACGCGAACATCCTCGAGATCCTGGGTCGCACGCCGAGCTTCCCGGAGCTCGGGATCTTCTCGGTGATGTGGTCCGAGCACTGCTCCTACAAGTCGAGCAAGAAATACCTGCGCGGGCTCCCGAGCCGCGGGGCCTGCGTGCTCCAGGGTCCCGGGGAGAACGCCGGCGTCGTTGCGATCGGCGAGGGACTCGCGGCGATCTTCAAGATCGAGAGCCACAATCACCCCTCCTTCATCGAGCCACGCCAGGGGGCCGCGACCGGCGTGGGCGGCATCCTGCGCGACATCTTCACGATGGGCGCGCGGCCGGTGGCCTCGCTCGATAGCCTGCGCTTCGGGCCGCTCGAGGATCCGAAGCAGCGCTACCTGCTCGGCGGAGTCGTCGAAGGCGTCGGCGGCTACGGGAACTCGGTCGGCGTGGCGACCGTGGGAGGCGAGACGACCTTCCATCCGTGTTATCGCGGCAACATCCTCGTGAACGCTTTCAACCTCGGC
This sequence comes from uncultured Spirochaetales bacterium, assembly GCA_964413375.1. Taxonomy (GTDB): domain Bacteria; phylum Myxococcota_A; class UBA9160; order UBA9160; family SMWR01; genus CAZUYC01. Next base: position 3,323 of record CAYPSI010000305.1, read on the forward strand.
ATCGTCGAAGAGGATCGCGTCTTCCTGGCGAAGGCGACCGGCGTCGGCAACCCGGTGATCTACGCCGGCAGCAAGACCGGGCGCGATGGGATCCACGGTGCGTCGCTGCTCGCCTCGGCCGAGTTCGACGAGACGAGCGACGCGAAGCGGCCCACCGTCCAGGTGGGGGACCCCTTCACCGAGAAGTGTCTGATCGAGGCCTGCCTCGAGGTCATGGCGGGCGATGCGCTGGTCGGAATCCAGGACATGGGCGCCGCAGGGCTCACCTGCTCGTCCTTCGAGATGGCGAGTCACGCCGGGACCGGGATCGACCTCGACCTCGACCTCGTTCCGCAGCGCGAGAGCGGGATGATTCCCTACGAGCTGCTGCTCTCGGAGAGCCAGGAGCGGATGCTGCTCGTCGCACAGGCGGGCCGCGAGCAGGAGGTGCTCGAGATCTTCCGGCGCTGGGATCTCGACGCCGTGGTGGTGGGGCGAGTGACCGAGGGCGGGCGCATGCGCGTGCGCTGGCACGGCGAGACCGTGGTCGACATCCCGGTCGATCCGGTGGCGAAGAGCTCGCCGGAGCTCGATCGCCCCACGCAGCAGCCCGCGGACCTCGAGGAGCGCCAGAAGCTCGATCTCGCCGCGATCGCGCCCGAGCAGGATCCGATGGGCGCGCTCGAGGAGCTGCTCGACTCGCCGAACCTGGGCTCGAAGGCCTGGATCGTGCGCCAGTACGACTCGCTCGTGCAGGGCAGCACCGCGCAAGGTCCGGGCGGCGACGCCGCCGTCGTGCGCGTGAAGCGTCCCGACGGGACGCCGACGCGTCTCGGGCTCGCGCTCGCCGTCGACTGCAACCCGCGGCTGTGCTGGCTCGACCCCTATGCGGGAACCGTCGCCGCGGTGGCCGAGGCGGCGCGCAACGTCGCCTGCACCGGCGCCCGGCCGCTGGCCCTCACGAACTGCCTGAACTTCGGAAACCCCGAGAAGCCCGAGATCATGTGGGAGTTCGCCGAGGCGACGCGCGGCCTCGGCGACGCGGCCCGCGCGTTCGCGACCCCGGTCGTCTCCGGCAACGTATCGCTCTACAACGAGACCTCGGGGCGCGCGATCTACCCGACGCCGACCATCGCGATGGTCGGCGTGCTCGAGGACTGGGAGCGCCACGCGGTGGCCCACTTCACCGGGCCCGACCTCTCGGTGCTGCTGCTCGGCGAGAACCGCGAGGAGCTCGCCGGCAGCGAGTGGCTGTGGCTTCGGCGCGGGCTCGAGGCGGGGCGGCCGCCCGCCGTCGACCTTGCGCACGAGCGCCGGCTACACGGGCTGCTGGCCGACCTCGTTGGCGCGGGGCTCGCGCCGACCGCCCACGACGTCTCGGACGGGGGCCTCGCGGTGGCGCTCTGCGAGGCGGCGTTCGCGGGTCCCCGCGGGATAGGCGTGCGGGTCGAGCTGGCCGATACACTCCGTCCGGATGCGCTGCTCTTCGGGGAGGCGCCGGGCCGCGTGCTGGTGGCGACCGGATCGCCCGAGGAGCTGCTGGAGCGGGCTCGGGAGGCCGGCGTTCCGGCGCGCGCGATCGGTCGGACCGGAGGCGAGCGCCTTGTGATCGGACCCATCGGAGGCCCGGCGTGGATCGACGCCGCGGTTGCACGCCTTCACGCGATCTGGGCGCAGGCCATTCCGCGCCGAATGGAGTCGCCATGAGCGAGCAGGACGACCACTTCCACGACGAGTGCGGCGTCTTCGGGATCCACGGGCATCCGGAGGCCTCGAAGATCGCCTATCTCGGCCTCTACGCGCTCCAGCACCGCGGCCAGGAATCGGCCGGGATCGCCTCCTCGACCGGCCGCGAGCAGTTCGTGCACCGCGCGATGGGCCTCGTTGCGGACATCTTCAACGAGGGCACCCTCGCGAAGCTCCCGGGCCGGCACGCGATCGGCCACGTACGCTACTCGACGTCGGGGGCCTCGGAGCTGCGCAACGCGCAGCCCTTCTGCGCCACGACCGACGGCGGCCCGGTGGCGCTCGCACACAACGGGAACCTGATCAACGCCGGCGCGATCCGGCGCGAGCTCGAAGGGCGCGGCGCGATCTTCAGCACCACGGCCGATAGCGAAGTGATCGTGCAGCTGCTCGCGCGCTCGCGCGAGCGCACGCTCGAGGAGCGGCTCATCGACGCGCTGTCTCGCGTGAAGGGCGCTTTCAGCCTGGTGATGATGACGGCGGATGCGCTCGTCGCGGCGCGCGATCCGCAGGGTTTCCGGCCGCTCACGGTCGGGCGCCTCGACGGCGGCTGGGTGGTGGCCAGCGAGACCTGTGCGCTCGACCTGATCGGGGCGACCCATGAGCGCGATCTCGATCCCGGCGAGGTGATCGTGATCCGACGCGGCCGCCTGCGCACGCTGCGGCCCTTCCGCCCGGCTCCGCGCGAGAGCTTCTGCATCTTCGAGTACATCTATTTCTCGCGCCCCGACTCGAACCTGAACGGACACAACGTCTACAGCTTCCGCAAGGAGCTCGGCCGAGCTCTCGCGCGCGAGCACCCTGTGTCGGCCGACATCGTGGTTCCGGTGCTCGACTCCGGCAACACCGCCGCGCTCGGCTTTGCGGAGGAGTCCGGCATCCCCTACGAGCAGGCGATGATCCGCAATCACTACGTGCGGCGGACCTTCATCGAGCCGTCGCAGGCGATCCGGCACTTCGGCGTCAAGGTGAAGCACAACGCGGTGAGCGGCGTGCTCGCCGGCAAACGGGTCGTGCTCGTCGACGATTCGATCGTGCGCGGAACGACGCTCACGAAGCTCGTGATGATGCTGCGCAACGCCGGGGCGCGCGAGGTGCACGTGCGCGTCTCGTCGCCGCCGACGATCGGTCCCTGCTTCTACGGGATCGACACGCCCACCCGGGAGGAGCTCGTCGCGCACCAGCGCAGTACCGACGAGATCCGCGGGATCATCGGCGCGGACTCCCTCGGCTACCTGTCGCTCGGCGTGCTGCGGAAGGTCGGCGAGTTGACGAAGCGCGGCTTCTGCGACGCCTGTTTCTCGAACGAGTATCCGGTCGCGGTCGATCCCGAAGAGGTTCCCCCGCAGCTCTCGCTCTTCCAGACCGTGGAAGGGGAGAGGGCCTAGCCGGGTGACGCCGCTCGCGGGGATCCTCGACCGCCGGGCCCTCGAGCGAGAGATCGCCGAGGGTCGGATCGAGACCGTAGTGACGGCGATTCCGGACCTCTACGGTCGCCTCGTCGGCAAGCGCATCCACGCTCCCTTCTTCGCCTCCGAGGTACTCGCGCACGGGATGTACGTCTGCGACTACCTGCTCGCCTGCGACATGGAGATGGACCCGACGCCCGGCTACGCCTTTGCGAGCTGGGCCACGGGCTACGGAGACCTCCACGCGATCCCCGATCTCGCGACGCTGCGGCGGGCGGCCTGGCTCGATCGCTCGGCGATCGTGCTCTGCGACGTCGAACGCGAAGGGCAGGGCGCGGTGGCGGTCGCCCCGCGCAGCATCCTGCGCCGCCAGCTCGAGCGCGCCGCGGAGCAGGGTCTCTCCGCGCTCGTCGGCAGCGAGCTCGAGTTTTTTCTCTTTCGCGAGGACTATGCGTCGGCGCGTGCGAAGGGCTGGCGGGGGCTCGCACACGGGCACCACTACGTCGAGGACTATCACATCCTCTCGAGCACCTTCGTCGAGCCGGTGATCGGAGCGATCCGCAGGCAGGTCGATGCGTCGGGAATCCCGGTCGAGTTCAGCAAGGGCGAGTGGGGACCGGGCCAGCACGAGATCAACCTGCGCTACGCGCCGGCGCTCGAGATGGCCGATCGCCACGTCGTCTACAAGCTGGCGGCCAAGGAGATCGCCGCGGCGCAGGGCTTCTCGCTGACCTTCATGGCGAAGTTCCAGGAGGACCTGGCCGGAAGCAGTCTGCACATCCACATCAGCCTGCTCGACGCGGAGGGCGTGCCCGTGTTTCGCGGGGACGAGGAGCTAGCGGGCACGCCCGTGCGCTGCTCCTCCCGCTTCCGCTGGTTCCTGGGAGGTCTTCTCGCACACGCGCGCGAGCTCTCGCTCTTCTTCGCCCCGAACCCGAACTCCTACAAGCGCTACCGGCGCGGGACCTTCGCTCCAACCGGGATCGCCTGGAGCTACGACAACCGCACGGCGGGTTTCCGCGTCGTCGGTCGCGGCGACTCGCTGCGCGTCGAGTGCCGGATCCCGGGCGCGGATGCGAATCCATACCTGGCCTACGCGGCGCTGCTCGCCGCCGGGCTCGCCGGCATCGAGGCGCGATGCGAGCCCGGCCCTGCCTTCCGCGGCGACGTCTACGCCGCATCGGAGCTGCCGCAGATCCCCCGCAGCCTCGACGAGGCGCTGCGGGAGCTCGAGGGGAGCCGCCTTGCGAGGGAGGCCTTCGGCGACGCGGTGGTGGAGCACGCGCTGCACTTCGCGCGCAGCGAGCAGGCCGCCCTCCAGGGGCGCGTGAGCGATCTCGAGCGCGCTCGCTACTTCGAGCGCGTCTGAGCGCCGGCCGGCCGACCGGTCCAGACGGGACACGCCCCGCCGGGTGGTTGAGAGGCCCGGGCCGCCGGCCGATAGGCCCAGCGTGGCGGCCTGCCGTGGTACCGCCGGGGAGGGGCTCGTGGCCCGTTCGCCTCGCATGCTGAAGGTGGCCTTCGCGCGGCCCGAGGTCTTCCGCCGCGAGTACGAGTCGAACCTCGCGAACGGGGGCATCTTCGTGGCGAGCGGAGAGCCCTTCGAGCTGCGCGAGAAAGTTCGCGTGAGGCTCGTGCTCGGCTTCTGCCGGCGCGAGATCGATCTCGACGGCGAGGTCGTGCACCGGGTGACGCGGGAGATGGCGGCCCTCGGCGGCCCCACCGGAGTGGCGGTCTCGTTCGAGGAGCCGGCCGCCGAGATCCGCAAGCGCCTCGCACCGCTCGTGCCGGCGCTGCCCGAGCCCCCGACGGTGGCGCCGCCGGCGGCGCATGTGCCGCGGGCGCAGCGGGCGCCGGTGCGCGTGGCCGCGCGCATCCAGGGCGGAGACGAGCCGCTCGCGGGCCGTACGCGAGACCTCTCCCGCTCGGGCGTGCTGGTCTCGGTGCCGGGGCGCGGGATCCCGGTCGGCCAGAAGGTGCGCATCGCGCTCACGCACCCGTCGAATGGCGAGGCGCTGGCGCTCGAGGGAACCGTGGTGCGCGAGATCGGCGGCGAGGCCGGCGTGAGTGCGCTCGCGATCCGCTTCGATCCCGCGGAGCCGGAGCGTCCCGCGCTGGAGCGCTTCGTCGAGGGCATCCAGAGCGTCGAGCACGCCCGGCGCCTCGGTGGCATCTCGGGCGACGTCGCGGAGCTTGGCGTCCCGCAGCTCTTGCAGATGCTCGGCAACAGCGCCGATGCCGGCACCGTCGTGCTGCGACGCGGTGCCGAGGAGGCGATCGTCGGCTTCGAGAAGGGGATGCTCCGCGTGGTCCGGATCGGCCCGGCCACCGGGATCAAGGCCCTCGTGCGCCTCGTCGGCTGGCGCGAGGGCAGCTTCGAGTTCCACGCGCGCCTCGACCCGGTCGAGGCTCCCGACCCGCCGCTCCCGCTCGCGGGCGCGATCCTCGACGCCACGCTCCTGCACGACGAGTACCAGCGCCCGGAGCGCCGCGTTCCGCCTCCGAACGCCGTTCCGCGCCTCGCGCCGGCGGCCGCGCCGAGCACCGGGGCCGATCTCAGCAAGCTCGAGCGGGCGGTCCTCGACCTCGTCCAGGCGGGGTTCCCGTGGCGCCGGATCCTCGACGTGATTCCCGAGCCCGATCCGACCATCTTGGGCGCGCTCGAAGCGTTGGTCGACGTGGGGCTCGTCGCGCTCTAGCTCCTTGATACATTCCCGCCCGTGGCGCAGCAGGACAAGGGGCGGCTCGCCGGGCGTACGGCCCTGGTGACCGGTGGGGGAAGCGGCATCGGTCGCGAGGCGGCGCTGCTCTTCGCCCGGGAGGGTGCCAGCGTCGTCATCGTCGACCTCGACGTCGCCGCGGGGGAGTCGAGCGCGCAGGCCGTTCTCGCCGCGGGAGGCCGCGCGAGCTTCATCGCGGCGGACGTGGCGAAGGCGCGAGACGTGGAAGCGGCCATCGCGCACGCCGAGCGCAGCACCGGCGCGCTGCACGTCCTCTTCAACAACGCGGGGATCTTTCCGGCCCGGGACGGCTCGCCGGTCGACACGGACGAAGACGTGTGGGACCAGGTGATGGCCGTGAACCTGAAGGGCGTCTTCCTCGGCTGCAAGTACGGCATCCCGGCGCTGCTGCGCGCCGGTGGCGGCTCGATCATCAACACCGCCTCCTTCGTCGCCGTACTCGGGGCGGCGACCTCGCAGATCGCGTACACCGCGAGCAAGGGCGGCGTGCTCGCGATGACCCGCGAGATCGCCGTCGAGTACGCGCGGCGCGGGATCCGCGCCAACGCGCTCTGCCCGGGACCGGTCGATACGCCGCTGCTCCAGCAGCTGCTCGCGGATCCCGCGGCGCGAGCACGGCGCATGGTGCACGTTCCGATGGGACGCCTCGCCTCCGCCACCGAGGTGGCACGCGCCGCGCTCTTCCTCGCCTCCGATGAGTCCTCCTATGTGAACGGGACGACCTTCCTCGTCGATGGCGGCATCATCGCCGCCTACGTGACGCCACAGTAAGTCGACTTCGCTCGGCTCCGCCTCGCTGCGCGCCGGCCTGAGCTCGAGCAACTCCGCTCGGCTCCGCCTCGCTGCGCGCGCTTCGCGCTTGCGTGTGCCCGATCGACTTCGCTCGCCTGCGGCTCGCTGCGCGCGCTTCGCGCTTGCGTGAGCGGGGGGCGGACACGGCGGTTGCGTCGACCCTAAGACCCGGAGCCCTGGAGGAGCTCGGGGCGCGAGAGCTCGCGGCGGATCAGGCGCCCTGCCTCGTAGACGCTGCGTACGTCGATCGCCCCGTCGCCGTCGATGTCCTCCTCTCGCATCGCGACGCGACCCGCCGAGTCGATCCGGTCGAAGGTATCGAGCCGCCCATCGCCGTTGGTGTCGCGCGCCTCGCCGCTGACCCGTTCGTCCTGGTAGTGCAGGATCCGCTCGGGATGTCCGTCGGAGTCGTCGTCGATCTCGACGCGCGCGACGCGGGTTCCGGACTCGCTGAACACCAGCCGCAGGGCGGGCCGATCACTGGCTCCCGCCTCGTAGATTTCGCTGCGGGCGTCGCCTTCGTAGGCGATCCAGCGATCGGGCTTCCGATCCCCGTCGGTGTCGTCCTCGCGAAGCACCGGCCGGTCGCTGCCCACCGGAAAGAAGTAGCGGGCGAGGATCGTGCCATCCGGGGCCCACGCCACGCGCGCCTCGATCTCTCCCCCGGCTCGCCTGCGCGCCAGACTCGGACCCGGTCCGCTCGCATCGGAGATCCGCGCCGGGTGGAGCGCTGCGAGCAGGCTCGCCTTCGGCGGCCGGACGTCTTCGTCGAGCACGGCGAGGGCCGCGAGCAGTTCGTTGCGGGTGCGTTCCTCTTCGAGCAGTCGGGCCTCTGCCGCGGCGAGCTGCGCCGGCGTCATGCGCGGGTCGAGGCGGATCTCGCCCTCGGGCTCGCCGGCCCGGCGGGCGAGCTCCGCGGCGAGCGCGATCGTGGCTTCCGCCTCGTGCAGGTAGGCGCGCGTGGCCGGGTCCTCGGGGTCGATCTCCGCCGCAGCGCGGAAGCGGGCGGTCGCCTCCGAGATGCGTCCTTCGGCCAGCACGCGCTCCCCGGCGCGGATCTCGGCCTCGATGCGCCGCCCGATGCCCGGGAAGAGCGCGCGAAGCGCCGAGCCCGGGAGGCCTTGCGCGCCGAGGTCCGGCGCGCGCAGCGCCGCTGCGATTTCGGGGGCTGCCAGCGCCCGCTCGAGCGCGCGCGCGAGCGCCTCGGCCTCGCAGGCGGGCCCCGGGTCGAGGATCACCTCCCGGCCGAGCGCCTCGCCGGCCCGGGGCATGCCCGTCGCCGCGGCGGCGGCTCGCACCGCGCCGATCGCGAAGCGGCCGTCCTTGATCGACTCGCCGCACCACGCACGCTCGATGCGCAATGCGAGCACGCGGCGCGGGGCCCGCTGCGCGAGCCAGGCGCGCGCCTCCGCGACGCTTTCGAAGTCCGCGTGAACGATGCGTGCTCCGAGCAAGCGGACCCGTACGCGAGCCTCGAGTGCGCGCACTTCCCGCCCTTCGGGCCAGTCGCCGGAGACGCGCTCCGGGTGCCCGGCCAGCGCTTCCGGGGGGAGCATCACGACGAGGAGCCCGCCGGTCGGGACGTCGAGCGGCTCCTCGGAGAGCGGCCTGGCCGGCGGATCGAGGGCGTCGGCCAGGCGCCTCTCGCGGGCCGCCGCATCGCTCCTGCCCTGGGTCGCGAGCACCTCCGCGAGCGTGCGGTGTAGACGGGCGTGCTCGGGGTTGGCCTCGAGACCGCGCCGCAGCGCCATCTCGGCGTGCTCGAGCCGCCCCTCGCGGATGAGGGCACGCGCGTCCTCGAGGCTTCGGCGCACGATCCGTTCGGCCGCGCGGGCCTCGGCGATCGGCGTCTCCGCGTGCACCGGCGCGGCGAGCGCGCAGCCGAGCAGCGCGAGGACGATCGCGTGCACGCTCTTCATCCCACGCCCCTGCGGGGCGCCGCCTCAAGCCCGGCGGACGAGCGTATCGGTCGCGAAGCGCGCGTCGTCGCGCTCCGGGTGGTCCACGTTGTAGTGGAGCCCACGGCTCTCCTTGCGGCGCTGCGCGCAGTCGATCACGAGCTGCGCGACGGTGGCGAGGTTGCGCAGCTCGACGAGGTCAGGCGTCAGCTTGAAGTTCCAATAGTACTCGGTGATCTCCTCCTGGAGCAGGGCGATGCGGCGGCGGGCACGCGCGAGCCGCTTGTCGCTGCGGACGATTCCGACGTAGTTCCACATGAAGCGGCGCATCTCGTCCCAGTTCTGCGTGATCACGACCGCTTCGTGGCTCTCGGTCGCGAGGCCCTCCTCCCAGGGCGCGGCCGGCAGCGCGTCGTGCGCGAGACTGGACAGGCGTGCGATCCCCTCGCTCGCCGCTGCATCGGCGAAGACGAGCGCCTCGAGCAGCGAGTTCGAGGCGAGGCGATTCGCGCCGTGTAGACCCGTGCTGGTCACCTCGCCGGCCGCGAAGAGGTTCGGCAGGTCCGTCTCGCCGCGCAGGTCGGTGCGCACACCCCCGCAGGAATAGTGGGCAGCGGGCACGACGGGGATCGCCTCCCGCGTCATGTCGATTCCGAACTCGAGGCAGCGCGCATGGATCGTCGGGAAGCGCTCGCGTACGAAGGTCGGATCGTGGTGCGTGATGTCGAGCCCCACCCACTCGTCGCCGGACTTCTTGAGCTCGGTGTCGATGGCGCGCGCCACGATGTCGCGCGGCGCGAGGTCCGCCAGTCGGTGGTAGCGCGCCATGAACGCTTCGCCGGCGCGGGTGCGCAGGATGCCCCCTTCGCCGCGGACGGCCTCGCTGATCAGGAAGGACTTCGCCTGCGGGTGGAAGAGGCAGGTGGGATGGAACTGGACGAACTCCATGTTCGCGAGCGTGGCGCCCGCGCGGTAGGCCATCGCCATGCCGTCACCCGACGCGATGTCGGGGTTGCTCGTGTAGAGGTAGACTTTTCCGGCTCCTCCCGTCGCGAGCAGCGTGATGCGCGCCTCGAAGCGGTAGACACTGCCGGTGGTGCCGTCGAGCACGTAGGCGCCGAGGACGCGGTCGCTCCCGCTGCCACCGGCCTTGTTCGCGGTGAGCAGGTCCACCCCACAGTGGTTCTCGAAGAGGTCGATGTTCGGGTGGGCGCGCGCCCGGGCGAGCAGCACGCGCTCGATCTCCTGGCCGGTGGCGTCGCGGTGGTGGAGGATGCGGCGATGGGAGTGGCCGCCCTCGCGGCCGAGGTCGAAGAGGCGCCCGCCCTTGTCGCCGGCCGGATCGAAATCCGTCCCGAGCTTGGTGAGCGCCTCGATCATCGCCGGTCCGCGCTCGACGACGAAGTTCACGACTTCGGGGTGGCAGAGCCCTGCGCCAGCCTCGAGCGTGTCGCGCGCATGGCTCTCGAAGGTGTCGTCCGCGTCCATCACCGCGGCGATGCCACCCTGCGCCCAGTTCGTGGCCGAGTCGGCCGCCAGTTTTTTGGTGACGATTCCGACGCTGCCGTGCTGGGCGACCCGGAGTGCGTAGAAGAGGCCCGCGATGCCGCTCCCGAGCACGAGGAAGTCGAACTCTCGGCGGTCCGACACAGGGGGCTCCGGGGCTGCCGGGGGGGCTAAGGACCGATCCCCGAGGTACCGATGCAAGGCCTTCGATGGGCCTGTGGAATCCTACTCAGGAGGCGGCCGGGTGGGCAATCCCCCCCACGGGGGAAATGGGGCAATTCGCCCTCGCGCCCTGTCGTGGCCTCAGCCGGTTCCGGGCGGCTGGGAAGTGCGCTGCTGGGGTAGCGGCGCTGCTGCTGGGCGTGGCGCTCGGAGCGCCGGCCGAGGCGGGGGGCCCGATCTACTCCTTCGTGGGCCCGGACGGGGTCATTCACTTCACGGATACCCCCCGCGACGCGCGCTATCGCAAGCTCCCGGACCCGAAGCCAGCGGGCGCAGCTCGGCTGCGGGCACCGCAGCGTGGGGAGTACGACGGCCTGATCGGGCTCACGGCACGCGAGCACGAGGTGGAGCCGGCGCTCGTCAAGGCCGTGATCGCTGCGGAGTCGAACTTCGACCCGGAGGCCGTGTCCCGCAAAGGAGCGCAGGGGCTGATGCAGCTGATGCCGGTGACCGCCACGGATCTCGGCGTGGAGGATCCGCTGCGGCCGACCGAGAACGTGCGGGGCGGCACCCGTTATCTGCGCCTGATGCTCGACCGCTACGGAGACCTCGAGCGCGCGGTGGCCGCGTACAACGCCGGACCCGCCGCCGTCGATCGCTACGGGGGGATCCCCCCGTATCGGGAGACGCAGGATTACGTGCGCCGGGTTCTGACCTACTATCGCCACTACCATGGAGACTTCGCTCCGTGAGGAGCCGACGCCGCCGCTGCGCGGAGCGGATCCCGAGCCGAGCGTGTCCGCGGCCGTGACCGCGCCCGGCCTCGGCCCGCCGCGCGAGCGTTTCTGGAACCTCCCGAACACGATCACGGTCCTGCGCACGACCGCGGTGCCGGTGCTGCTGTTGCTGCCGATCCTCGGGCACAGCCGCTCCGCGAGCGTCGCGATCGCCTGGGCCTTCATCGTCGCCGCGCTCACGGACCTCCTCGACGGCTGGCTCGCGCGTCGCGGCAAGCAGGTCACGCACATCGGGAAGCTCCTGGACCCGCTGGCGGACAAGCTGCTGGTCTCGACGGCTCTGATCGTGCTGCTGGTGAGTCCCTACCCGCGCATTCCCGGAGCCGAGGACTTCGAGGTCGCGCGGATCCCGGCCTGGGCGACCTGGATGGTCGTGGTGATCGTCGGCCGCGAGCTCGCCGTGACGGGGCTGCGCTCGATCGCCTCGGCCGGCGGGCAGGTGATGGCTGCCACCTGGCTCGGAAAGGCCAAGGCGCTGTGCCAGAACGTGTCGATCGGGGCGTTCCTCTTCCCGGCCGACACGCTCGGCATGGCGCACTCCGTCGGCATGTCACTGCTCTTCCTCGCAACGGCACTCACCCTGTCATCGGGCTATCTCTACTTCCGGGACTATTTCGGGGGCCTGGGATCCGGCCCGCCCGCAGGGCAGGGGACATGAGTCGACTCGAAGATCTGCGCGAGAAGATCGGGGCCCGCGAGGCGCGCATCGGCGTGATCGGCCTCGGCTACGTGGGACTTCCGCTGGCGGTGGAATTCGCGAAGGCCGGCTTTCGGGTCGTCGGTTTCGACGTCGACGTTCGCAAGGTCGAGAAGGTCGTCGCGGGCGAGTCCTACATCGAGGACGTTCCGTCGGCCGAGGTCTCGGGGGCACTCGCCGCGGGGCGCTTGCGCGCCACGGTGGATTTCGGCGAGCTCTCGCGCTGCGACGTGATCAACGTCTGCGTGCCGACGCCGCTCACCAAGACCCGCGACCCCGACGTCTCCCACATGGCCCGCGCGCTCGACGACATCCGCAAGCGCGTCCGCAGCGGCCAGCTCATCGTGCTCGGTTCCACCACCTACCCGGGTACCACGCACGAGCTCTTCGTCGCGATGCTCGAGTCGAGCGGGCTGCGCGTAGGCGTCGATCTCGCGGTGGCCTTCGCGCCCGAGCGCATCGACCCCGGCAACCAGCGCTTCAAGGTGCGCGAGGTTCCGAAGGTCGTGGGCGGCGAGACGCCGCTGTGCACCGAGCTCGCGGCCGCCGTCTTCGAGACGATCTTCGATCGCGTGGTGCGCGTCTCCTCGACCCAGAGCGCCGAGATGGTGAAGCTCCTCGAGAACACCTTCCGCGCGATCAACATCGGACTCGCCAACGAGGTGGCGCTGATGTGCGATCGCCTCGGGCTCGACGTCTGGGAGGTGATCGAGGCCGCCGCCACCAAGCCCTACGGCTTCATGAAGTTCCTGCCCGGGCCGGGCCTCGGGGGGCACTGCATCCCGGTGGATCCCACCTACCTCGCCTGGAAGATGAAGAGCCTGAACTTCCCGGCGCGCTTCATCGAGCTCGCGACCGAGATCAACGGCCACATGCCGCAGCATGTCGTCGACAAGGTCACGGCGATGCTGAACGAGAGCCGGCTCTCGGTGAACGGCGCGCGGATCCTGATCCTCGGCGTGGCCTACAAGCCCGACGTCTCCGACGTGCGCGAATCCCCGGCCATCGACCTGATCCGCCTGCTCGACGAACGCGGCGGCGAGGTCAGCTACCACGACCCCCACGTTGCCGAGGTCGCAGTCGAGGGCCGCACCTACAAGAGCGCGGATCTCTCGGACGAGATCCTCGCGGAGGCGGACCTCGTCGTGATCATCACCGACCACGCGAGCGTCGACTACCAGCGCGTCGCCGATCTCGCGCCCCGCATCTTCGACACCCGCAACGCCACCCGCGGCGTCAGCGCCGGCCGCGACAAGATCCGCAAGCTCTAGGCCGGGATCGCTAGCGCCGCCGGACCGCAGCGAGCCGCTCGGCCGCCCCGACCCTCGGCCCTGGGGAGCTGCCCGCGGGCTCCGGCGCGCGAAGCGGCCGCCGCTCGTGGCGGGTCCGATTCTGCGACCGTACACTATGTGTATGAAACGTACGAATCTTGTGCTCAATGAGGAACTGCTCGAGGAGGCCACCCGGCTCAGCGGCGAGAAGACCTACTCGCGGGCCGTGGAACGCGCGCTCGAGGAGTTCGTGTGCCGGGCGCGGGCGCGGCGCATCCTGGACCTGCGCGGATCCGGGGCGTGGGAGGGCGACCTCGCTGGGATGCGGCGCGACGCAAGCTCGGCGCCCCGACGGCGCCCTCGCCGGTGAAGCTCGTCGACACGTCGGTCTGGATCCAGATCTTCCGCCGCTCGGATCCCGTCGACCTCGAGGCCGTCGTGAGCTTCGACGACGTCGTGACCTGCCTCCCGGTGATCCAGGAGGTCCTCCAGGGCTTCGCGCACGAGGGTGCCTTCAGGACCGCGCGTTCCGCGATGCTGGCCCTCCCGTGCGTGGAGTCACCGGTTTCGGAATCTCTCGTCCTCGATGCCGTCGGGCTCTACCGCGCCGCGCGTCGGAACGGACTCACGATCCGCTCGTCGGTCGATTGCCTCATTGCCGCCTGCGCGCTGCGTCACGATCTCGAGGTGCTGCACCGCGACCGCGACTACGCGGCCCTCGCGGAGGTCGCACCGCTGCGACAGCGCCGAATCTGAGCGCCGGGCGCGGCGCGGCACAGGGTGGCCTCGCACCCCGCTCCCCCGGCCTGCTATCGTCCACCCCTCGGGCACGTGTAGCTCAGTTGGTAGAGCGCCACGTTGCCAACGTGGGGGTCGCCGGTTCGAGTCCGGTCTCGTGCTCCAGGAAATCTGAAGGCCCGTCGTGGAGTTGTCGCGATGGGCCTTTTCCTTGACGCCCCCGACGCAGTCCCGAGCCTTTCGCCAGCGGGTATGGTTCTGCGGGTCGGGACGCTCTGGCTCGCGGCGGAGGAGAGCGGAGGAGCGGGGCGTTGTCATCGATCCCTCGCAGGGGGGCGCCGAAGCTGGAAGTCGTCCCGTTTCGTCCAGAGTTCGAGAGCCGGGTCGTCGCGCTGATCCTCGAGATCCAGCGGGACGAGTTCGGGATGCGGATCGGCGCGGAGCAGCAGCCCGACCTCGCGGAGATTTCCGCTTTCTATCAGGTCCGCAGCGGAAACTTCTGGGTCGCGCTCGCCGGGGACGACGTGATCGGCACCATCGCACTGCTCGACATCGGGTCCTCGCAGGCTGCCCTGCGCAAGATGTTCGTGCATCGGAGCTTGCGGGGCAGCCACGTCGGTACGGCGAAGCGCCTGCTGGACACGCTGATCGCCTGGGCCATCGCGCGTTCCGTGCGGGAGATCTTCCTGGGCACGACGCCGCACTTCCTGGCGGCGCACC
>CAYPSI010000306.1:0-8848 GCA_964413375.1 uncultured Spirochaetales bacterium
CCCATGAAACACTGGACGATCCGGGCCGGGACGCCTAGCTTTCCGCCGCCCCGGGGCAGCCGGGGCGCTGTGGCCCGCAGGCGACGCCGGCACGGCGACCCTGCCGCGCGTCCCGGTTTCCGAGCGCATACCCTTGGAGAAGAGCCAACATGTCCATTGCCGCCATCGCCCTGTTCGCTGGTCTGCTGGCCGTCGGCGCGGGTCTCGGCCTCTACCGGCGCGTGCTCGCGGCACCCGCCCGGAATCCCCGCGCGAACGAGATCGCCGAGGCGATCCGAACCGGAGCGAACGCATTCCTGCGCCGGCAATATCGCACCGTCGCGATGGTCGGCGTCCCGGTCTTCGGGCTGGTCGGGGCGCTGCTCGGCTGGTGGACGGCGGCGGGCTTCGCGCTCGGCGCGTTCGCGAGCGCCGCAGCCGGCTTCGTGGGCATGGGCGTGTCGGTGCGCGCGAACGTGCGGGTGGCAGAGGCGGCTTCGAGCGGCTTCAGCCGTGCCTTCGCTCTCGCCTACCAGGGCGGCGCCGTGACCGGCCTGATGGTAGTCGGGCTCGGGCTCGTCTCGATCGCCCTGCTGGTTCTCGCGATGCATCAGGCCGGCTACGAGAAGCCGGATGCGCTGGTCGGGCTGGCCTTCGGAGGCTCGCTGATCTCCGTCTTCGCGCGCCTCGGTGGCGGCATCTATACCAAGGGCGCGGACGTGGGTGCGGACCTCGTGGGCAAGGTCGAGGCGAACATTCCCGAGGACGATCCGCGCAACCCCGCCGTGATCGCCGACAACGTGGGTGACAACGTCGGCGACTGCGCGGGCATGGCGGCAGACTTATTCGAGACCTATTGCGTCACCGCGGCGGCCGTGATGCTGCTCGCGCACATCGTCTTCCCCGGCGACTCCACGATGTTCCTCTATCCCCTCGCCATCGGCGCCGTGAGCATCGTCGGCACTCTGGTCGCGATCCCCTTCGTGCGCGTGGGCGAGCCTGCGCCAGGCGAGATCCCGCCGGTGATGCGCGCGATGTACGTCGGGCTCGTGGTGGCGGCCGTCGTGTCGATGGGTGGGCTCGCGCTGGTGAACCAGGCGACGGTCTTCCCGGCGGCTGATGCGACGGGCCGCGCGCTGTCGGGCATGAACCTCTGGCTCTGCGCCGGTGCTGGCATGCTGGTGACGGGCGCGATGATGTGGATCACGGACATCTACACCGGCGGCGGCTCGCCCTTCGTCGAGAAGATCGCAAAGGCCAGCGAGGGCGGGCACGCGACCAACATCATCAGTGGGCTCGCGGTGGGCATGCAGGCCACCGTCGTGCCGGTGATCGTGATCGTCGCGGCCATGCTCGGCTGCTACGAGCTGTCGGGCCTCTACGGCGTCGGCATCGCCGCGATGAGCATGCTCTCGCTGGCGGGGATCGTGGTGGCGATCGACGCCTACGGTCCGATCACGGACAACGCCGGCGGCATCGCCGAGATGGCGGAGCTCGGCGACGAGGTCCGCGCCGTGACGGACCCGCTCGACGCCTTCGGCAACACGACCAAGGCGGTGACCAAGGGCTACGCGATCGCGTCGGCCGGGCTGGCGGCCGTGGTGCTCTTCGCGACCTACATCGAAGATCTGCGCAGGCTCGGCGCCGGCCGCATCAGCACGGACTTCGATCTCAGCAACGTCCAGGTGCTCGCGGGTCTTTTCATCGGGGCGATGATTCCCTTCGTGTTTGCCTCGCTCGCGATGGACGCGGTCGGCGTGGCGGGCGGCAAGGTCGTGGAGGAGGTGCGGAGGCAGTTCAAGGAAATTCCCGGGATCATGGAGGGAACTGCCCGCCCTGATTACGGAACTTGCGTCGATATCGTAACCCAGACGGCACTGCGTCAGATGATCGCGCCGGCGCTGATCCCGATCCTGGTCCCGATCGCCATCGGCCTCGTACTCGGCGCCCAGGCGCTCGGGGGGCTCTTGATCGGCTCGATCGTGTCGGGAATCTGCGTGGCGCTCTCGATGACGACGGGTGGCGCCGCGTGGGACAACGCCAAGAAGTTCATCGAGGCGGGTGCGCTCGGCGGCAAGGGCTCGGAGGCGCACAAGGCGGCCGTCACGGGCGATACCGTCGGCGACCCCTACAAGGACACCGCGGGTCCGGCGATCAACCCGATGCTCAAGGTGATCAACATCGTCGCGCTGCTGATCATCCCCTTCCTGACCTGACGCAGGGGGCCGCAGGGTCGGCCTCGGAGGCATGAGCGCAGACGAGGCTCCCGAGCGGCATCCGAGGGACCAGCTCAAGGTCGAGCTCGGCCTCTGGGATGCGACGCTCCTCGTCGTGTCCGGGGTGATCGGCTCGGGGATCTTCCTGACGCCGGGTGCCATCGCCGCCTACCTGCCGCACCCCGGAGCGATCCTGTTCGCGTGGCTGGTGGGCGGGCTGCTGTCGCTGGCGGGCGCGCTCGCCAACGCGGAGCTCGGGGCGATGTTCCCGCGTGCCGGCGGCGATTACGTCTACCTGCGCGAGGCATTCCACCCCGCCGCGGGCTTTCTCGTCGGCTGGCTCTCCTTCTTCGTGATCTACGCGGGGACGATCGCGACCCTCGCCGCCGGCTTCGCCGCGGGGCTCGGCCACTTCGTGGCGCTCGGCCCCGGAGGAGAGCTCGGCGTCGCGGTCTCGCTCACGCTCGCCGTCTCTGCGCTCAACTACATCGGGGTGCGCTGGGGCGCGCGCGCGAACAACCTGACGGCCGTGATGAAGATCGCTGCGCTCACCGCGTTCGCGCTGCTCGGGCCGCTGCTCGGGGCGGGCAGCGCGCAGAACCTGCGGCCGCTCGTCGCCGGCGTGGACGGACTCTCGCTTGCGGCCTTCGGCTTGGCACTTTCCCCGGTGCTCTTCAGCTATCTCGGCTGGAACTCCTCGGTGTACGTGGCGAGCGAGATCCGCAACCCGGGCCGCAACGTGCCGCGCTCGCTCTTCCTCGGGGTCGCGCTCTGCACCGCCATCTATCTGCTGCTCAACGCGGTGTACCTCTACGCCATCCCGGTCGAGGCGCTGCGGGACGTGCCCAATGCGGGGGAGGCGGCGGCGCGGGCCCTCTTCGGCGCCGCGAGCGGGACGCTGCTCGCCGTCTTCGTGCTCGCCTCGATCCTCGGGACGCTCAACGCAACCGTGCTGGTGGGCCCGCGCATCGCCTACGCGATGGCGCTCGATCGGCTCTTCTTCCCCGGCGTCGACCGCGCCCACGCGGTCTTTCGCACCCCGGGGGTCGCGATCGTCGTGCAGGCCGGCGTCGCGACGACGATCCTGCTGCTGCTCGGCAGCTTCGAGCGCGCCCTCCACTACACGACCTTCGCGATCCTGCTCGCGACCATGGCCGACGTGGCGGCGCTCTTCCGGCTGCGCCGCACCCGTCCGAACCAGCCCCGGCCCTACCGCGCCTGGGGCTATCCGCTGGTTCCGATGCTCTATCTCCTCGCGAACGCCGCGGTCGCCGGGGCGCTGCTCCTCGGTCGCCCGCGCGAGTGCGCGATCGGCCTCGCGATGGCGCTCGCGGGGCTCCCCTTCTATGGCCTCTTCGCGGCCCGAGCGCGCCGCGGCTAGCGGGCCGAGCCGGCAGAGGGCCTCCGCCCGCGCGTGCGGCCGGCCGATTTCTTTCATAGATTCCAAGGAGTTCGCCGGGGGGAGGGAAGCATCCATGGCCGGGCGCGTGCGCCACGATTTCGACAAGCTCAACCGCCTGCCGCCCTACGTGCTCGCCGAGGTCATCGAGCTGATGAAATCGGCGCGGCGCGCGGGCCAGGACATCGTTGACCTCGGCATGGGCAACCCCGACATGCCCACGCCCCCTCACGTCGTCGAGAAGATCTGCGAGGCGGCGCAGGATCCGCGCAACCACCGCTACTCCGTGTCGCGCGGCGTGCCGAACCTGCGCGCGGCGATCGCGGAGTGGTACGCGCGGCGCCACGCCGTCGACCTCGACCCCGATTCAGAGTGCATCGCGGTGATGGGGGCCAAGGAGGGCCTCTCGCACTTCGTGCTGATGACGATCGGTCCGGGCGACGTCGTGCTGTGTCCGGATCCGGCCTACCCCATCCATCCCTACTCGGTGATCATCGCGGGCGGGGACCTGCGCCACGTCCCGCTCACGCCCGACACGGACTTCATCGAGAACCTCGCGACGGCGATGAGCCGCACCTGGCCGCGGCCGAAGCTGCTCGTGCTCTCCTTTCCGCACAATCCCACGACGACCGTGGTCGACCGCACCTTCTTCGAGCGCATCGTCGCCTTCGCGCGCGAGCACGACCTGATGGTGATCCACGACTTCGCGTACGCCGAGATCTGCTTCGACGGCTACAAGCCGCCGAGCATCCTCGAGGTCCCCGGGGCCAAGGAGATCGCGATCGAGTTCACGTCGCTCTCGAAGAGCCACTCGATGGCGGGCTGGCGCGTCGGCTTCGCCTGTGGCAACCGCGACATGGTGCACGCGCTCGGTCGCATCAAGAGCTACCTCGACTACGGCATGCCCCAGGCGATCCAGATCGGGGCGATCGTGGCGCTCCGCGGGCCCCAGGACGTGGTCGAGCACAACACCGAGGAGTACCGGCTGCGCCGCGACGCGCTCTGCGAAGGGCTCGAGCACCCGGGCGAGGGGGCCTGGAAGATCGAGAAGCCGCTGGGGACGATGTTCGTCTGGGCGCGCCTGCCCGAGGCGCTGCGCAGCATGGGCTCGCTCGAGTTCTCGAAGCAGCTCCTGCGCGAGGCCCAGGTCGCGGTCTCGCCCGGCATCGGCTTCGGTCAATCGGGGGAGGGCTACGTGCGCTTCGCGCTGATCGAGAACCGCCACCGCATCCGCCAGGCGGTGCGGGGAATCCGGCGCTTCCTGCGCGACTCCGGGGTCTCCGAGTGAGCGGGAGTGATGCGCAGGCTCCCATCGGCGTGGGACTGATCGGGCTGGGGACCATCGGCACCGGCGTCGCAAAGGTCCTGCGGCGCAATGCCCTGGTGATCCGCAAGCGTCTCGGCTTCCCGCTCGAGCTCGTGCGCGTGGCCGACCTCGATACCACGCGTGGCCGCGGTGTCGAGCTCTCCGGCGTGCACTTCGATGCCGACGCAGAGGGCCTCGTCGCGGACCCGCGCGTCGCGATCGTAGTCGAGCTGATCGGAGGCACCGACGCCGCGCGGCGTCTCATCCTGCGCTCGATCGAGGCGGGCAAGCACGTCGTCACCGCCAACAAGGCGCTGCTCGCGGTGCACGGGGCGGAGATCTTCGAGGCGGCCGAGCGCCGCGGCGTGGACGTGGCCTTCGAGGCCAGCGTCGGGGGGGGAATTCCGATCCTCCGCTCGATTCGCGAGGGCCTCGCCGCGAACCGGATCCTCTCCCTGCACGGCATCCTGAACGGCACGACGAACTACGTGCTCACGCAGATGGAGGAGACGGGGGAGCCCTTCGAGGTGGTGCTCGCGCGCGCCCAGCAGCTCGGCTACGCCGAGGCCGATCCCAGCCTCGACGTGGATGGCATCGACGCCGCCCACAAGCTCACGATCCTCGCGGCAATGGCCTTCGGGGCGCGTCTCGCGTTCAAGGAGGTCCCGGCCGAGGGGATTCGCGGGCTGCTTCCGCTGGATCTGCTCGCCGCGCGCGAGTTCGGTTATCGGGTGAAGCTGCTCGGAATCGCGAAAGCCCACGAGGACAGCGGGCGCATCGAGGCGCGCGTGCACCCGACCTTCGTCTCGCAGTCGAGCCTGCTCGCGAAGGTCGACGGCGCGATGAACGCGATTGCCGTGACCGGCGACGCGGTCGGACCGACGCTCTTCTACGGTGCGGGCGCCGGCGAGCTGCCGACGGCGAGCGCGGTCGTGGCCGACCTGATCGAGATCGCGCGGGAGATCCGCCGCGGGAGCTCGGGGCGGGTGGCCCCGCTCTCGTATCTTCCGGAGTCGCTCGAGCCTCGGCCGCTGGTTCCGCTCGGCGAGCTGTATGGCTCGTGCTACCTGCGCTTCACCGCGCTCGACCGCCCGGGCGTGCTCGCCCAGCTTGCGGGCGTGCTCGGCCGGCACGCGATCGGCATCGAATCCGTGATCCAGAAGGGGCGGGGAGGCGAAGAGCGCAGCGTGCCGGTGCTGATCAAGACCCATCCCGCGTTGGAGCGATCCGTGCGGCAGGCTCTCGAGGTGATCGATCGGCTGCCGGACGTCACCGCGCCAACCCGCATGATCCGCATCGAGGAGGGGCTCTAGTCGTGGAGCAGAAGCCCGGGTACCGGGCCTGGTTCCAGAGCATCGACGACGCCGCCGAGCGCTATCCGCTCGACCAGGTGGTGTACCGCTCGCGCAAGGGCGAGCTGCTCGAGGTCGTCCACGACCCCGTCGAGCTGCGCAAGCTGGGGCCCGCCGAGTGGAAGGCGCTCTTCCGCGAGCGCGAGCACACGACCCTCTGGCCCTACGGATCGGGCGTCTGGGGCAAGAAGGAGTGGGTGCTCCCGGGGATCGATCCCCGCAACGTCGTCTCGATGTACGAGGGCAACACGAACCTCTTCTGGGCCGAGCGCTATGGCCGGGAGCTCGGGCTCGAGGAGCTCTGGATCAAGCAGTGCGGCAACTCCCACACCGGCTCCTTCAAGGACCTCGGGATGACGGTACTCGTCTCCCAGGTGAACGACATGCGCGCGCGCGGTCAGACGATCCCGGCGATCGCCTGCGCGTCGACCGGCGATACTTCGGCAGCGCTCTCGGCCTACGCCGCGGCGGCGGGCATCCCGGCGGTCGTCTTCCTGCCGCGCGGCAAGGTCTCCGTGGCGCAGCTGATCCAGCCGGTGGCGAACGGCGCGATCGTCTTCTCCCGCGACACGGACTTCGACGGCTGCATGGAGATCGTGCAGAACGTGGCCGAGCGCGACGGGATCTACCTCGCCAACTCGATGAACAGCCTGCGCATCGAGGGCCAGAAGACGGTCGGCATCGAGATCGTCGAGCAGTTCGACTGGGAGGTGCCCGACTGGATCGTGATCCCGGGCGGGAACCTCGGCAACGTTTCGGCCCTCGCCAAGGGCCTCGACATGCTGCTCGATCTCGGGATCGTCGATCGGAAGCCGCGCATCGCCTGCGTCCAGGCGGAGGCCGCGAACCCGCTCTACCTGTCCTTCCAGCGCGGCTTCGAGGTCTACGAGCCGATCGCGGCGAGACCCACCCTCGCGAGCGCCATCCAGATCGGGAATCCCGTCTCGATCCAGAAGGCGATCGACGCGCTGCGCCGCTACGACGGGGTCGTGGAGCAGGCGAGCGAGTCCGAGCTGGTGGAGGCCTGTGCGCGCGCGGACCGCACGGGCCTCTTCAACTGTCCCCACACCGGCGTCGCCCTGGCCGGCATGGAGAAGCTCGTCCAGCGCGGGGTGATCGGACGGCGCGATCGGGTCGTCGTGATCTCGACCGCCCACGGTCTCAAGTTCGTGGATTTCAAGGTCCGCTACCACGAGATGCAGCTGGCCGAGATCGAGTCCCGGCTCCCGAACCCGCCGATCCATCTGCCTGCGCGCTACGAGACGGTGCGCGACGAGATGCTCCGCCAGATCGATCGGCGCTTCGGCGGGTAGGGCGTGTTCACCGGAATCGTCGAGACGGTCGCTACGGTCGAGGCCGTCGAGCCGGCGGGTGAGATCCTGCGCATCGTGGTGCGAGCGCCGGGGCTCGCCGCCGAGGTGCGCGTCGGAGACTCGATTGCGGTGCGCGGCGCCTGCCTGACCGTGACGCGGGTCGCGGAAGGGACTCTCGCCTTCGAAGCGGTGCGCGAGACGATCGCGCGCACCGCGATCGACGAGCTCGTACCCGGCGCTCTGGTGAATCTCGAGCGCGCGCTGCGCGCCGACGCTCGCCTCGATGGGCACCTCGTCCAGGGCCACGTGGACGGAGTGGGTCGCGTGGTCGAGCTGCGCCGCGAGGGCGACGACGTGCGCCTCTTCGTCGCATGCGCTCCGGAGCTGACGGAGCACCTGGTCGAGAAAGGCTCGGTCGCGATCGACGGGGTCTCGCTCACCGTCGTGGGCGTGCGGGAGGACGGCTTCGACGTCGCGCTGATTCCGCACACGCTGGGAGCCACGACGCTCGGCTCGCTGCGGCCGGGCGCGCGCGTGAACCTCGAGGCCGACGTGCTCTCGAAGTACGTGCGACGCAGCGTCGAGAAGATCCTCGGGCCGGGGGCAGCCCGGGGCGGGCGGTGACGCTCGCGCTCGCGTTGGCGGCAGCGCTGCTCGCCTCCCGCGTCGCGCTGGCGGAGCCGGAGCAGCATGTCGCACCGCCGCTAGCGGCCGTGACGGAGGATTCCGCGGCCCCGGCCGATCCCCTGCCCGAAGCGCGTGCGATTGCGCAGCGCGCGCAGGACGTTCTGCGCGGGGAGGGGACGCGCATCGACGCGACGATGACGGTCCTCGCGCGCAAGCGCCCGCGATCGCGGGTGCTGGTCCTGCGCATGAGCGACGACCGCCGCAACGATCGGGCGCTGTTGCGCGTGCTCTCATCCAAGGAGCATGCGGGGACCGCCCTGCTCAAGCTCCCACCGAACCTGTGGCACTTCTCGCCCCAGACGCGCGAGACGACGCGGATCCCCGGCGCGTCGTGGAGCGAGCCCTTCCTCGGAAGCGACTTCTCGCTCGATGACCTGATGCACGGCTCGAATGGCGTTCGGGACTATGACCACCGCCTTCTCGAGGTCGACCCGCATGCCGGCGAGGCCGGGGACCGACGCGCCTTCGTCGTCGAGTATGCGCCGCATCCGGACGCGGGCGTCGTCTGGGGACGCATCGTC
Organism: uncultured Spirochaetales bacterium; assembly: GCA_964413375.1. GTDB lineage: Bacteria > Myxococcota_A > UBA9160 > UBA9160 > SMWR01 > CAZUYC01. The sequence goes on from CAYPSI010000306.1 coordinate 8,774, forward strand.
GCCTGGATCGACGCCGAGCATGCCACCCCGCTCCGGCTCGACTTCTACGCGGTGGATGGCGCGCTGGTCCGCACG
>CAYPSI010000307.1:0-2023 GCA_964413375.1 uncultured Spirochaetales bacterium
CCGACGGCGGCCTCGGTCGTCTACGCGCGCCGCGCCGGTCTGCGGGTGATCGCGTCGGGCGGTGTGCGCGGAGCCGTCGATGTCGTTCGGGCCCTCGCGCTCGGAGCGCACGCGGCGGGAATGGCGCTGCCGTTTCTGAGGGCTTTCTCCCACGGCGGAGCCGGGGCTGCCGCTGAGTTCGGTGCGGATCTCGCCGAGGGCATCCGAGCCGCAATGCTCCTCGCGGGCGCCCGACGCGTTGCCGATCTTTCTCGCGTTCCGCGGGTACTCGGCCCGAGGCTGCGCTCGTGGCTCGAGCTCGGCGCAGACGCTCCGCGAGACTGACCGATGCAGCGATTCGATCAGCGCGGCGACTTGCGGCCCTTCGGCCCCGGTGGAATCCTCGGGGCCCTCCTCGGCGGCCCCACCCCCGGTCCGTGGCACTCAGGCGCGCTCTCGACGCAGCGCCTCGAGCCGTCGGAGGGCAGCGGGAGCGAGTCGGAGCATGTCGCAGAGCCGAGCGGAGACGGAGCCGGACGGGCGCAAAGCGCTGACGCAGGCTCGCATTCTCGAAGCGGCGGCGGGCCTCTTCATGACGCGAGGCTACGAGCGCACCAGCATCAGCGCGATCGCCTCGCAGGCCGGCGTGAGCCGGGCCGCGATCTTCTGGCATTTCGGGAACAAGGCGGGACTCTTCGAGGAGACCTGCCGGCGGCTGCTCGGTCCCTTCTTCGAGGAGATCCGCAGCTCGCTCCAGCATCTGGCGCCGCGCAAGCGGCTCTTCGAGCTCTTCGCGGTCTACGAGAGCTTCGTCTCCACCTACCGCGCACCGATCGAGGGCTTCGTGCGCTGGGCCCTCGAGTCGCCGCAGGCCTGGGCCACGCTCCAGGGACCCCTGTTCGCGATGCACGACGAGTTCATGGCGGACATCCGGCAGTCGCTCGAGGAGCTGCTCCCGGACCGGAAGGCGGCGGAGCCGCTCGCGGCGGCGTTGGCCGCGACGCTCGATGGGAACCTGCTCCTCGACGTGCTGGAGAGCAGCGACGAGAATCGGGAGATCCGTCGGCAGGGCCTGCGGCGGATGGCGGAGCTGGCGCTGCTGGAAACCGGTCCGCCGCCGCCCGCGCGATAGCTCTCGCGCCCGACACCGCGGAGATCCTCGGGCGCGCGGCGCGCGAAAACTTCCCGGTGGCGCCGCGTTGGCTACCGCGTGCACTGCGCCGCGACCTGCTGGCAATCTACGGCTTCGCGCGTCTCGCAGACCAGCTCGGCGACGACGAGCCGGGCGATCGCGGAGCGCTCCTCGACGCGCTCGAGGCCGAGCTGCATCGCGCCTTCGAGGGGCGGGCGACGCTCCCGCTGCTCTCCGATCTCGCTGCGACGGCCCGCCAGCGGGCGCTGCCGCGCGAACCCTTCCTCGCGCTGATCGAAGCCAACCGTCGCGATCAGGTCGTGACGCGCTACGCGACCTGGAGCGAGCTCGAGGGCTACTGCGCGCTCTCCGCCAATCCAGTCGGTCATCTCGTGCTGGCGCTCTTCGGCGCGGCGACTCCCGAGCGGATCGAGTCGAGCGATGCCATCTGCACCGCGCTCCAGCTCGTCGAGCACTGCCAGGACGTCGCCGAGGATCTGGCTCGCGGCCGCATCTACCTTCCGGCAGACGAGCGCGCGCGCTTCGGGGTAGCGGAAGACGAGCTGCGCCGCTCTCCCGCGCCCGAGTCGCTAAGGCGGCTGCTCGCGTTCGAGGCGCTGCGCGGTCGCGCACTGCTGCGCGGCGGCGAGCCGCTGCTCGCGACGCTCCCCTGGCTTGCGCGGCTCTGTGTCGCCGGCTTCGTCGCCGGCGGGCACGCTGCGCTCGACGCGCTCGCGCGTGCCGGCTTCGATGCGACCTCGCACGCGCTTGCCCCCCGGCGGCGCGACGTCGCGCGCCAGCTGGCGCGGCTGCTGTGGCAGTCGAGCGGGCTCGGCTCCAGGCGATGACGGCTGCGCGCGTGAGCAGCGGGCCCGCGACTGCGCTCGGGCCCCGCGTCCTCGTGGTCGGCGG
>CAYPSI010000308.1:0-3300 GCA_964413375.1 uncultured Spirochaetales bacterium
CGACGTCGAGTTGAATCGCTCGGTCTTCGACAGCGACACCCTGGGCTTCGACTACCGGAGCTTCCTCGGGCAGATCGGCTTCGTTCCGGGAATGGCCGCGAGCCTCAAGACGAGCCTCGGCCCGGTGTCGCTGATCGGCGAGTGGAACGGGGCGCTCGACGAAGCGACCTTCGTCGATGATGTGGGCACGCTGATCCGCATGCGGCCCAGGGCCTGGCAGGTCTCGCTCGGCTACCAGTTCGACTGGAACCCCTCGGTCGAGGCGATCGGCGCGCAGGGGACCTATCTCGCGATCAGCTACTCCGCGAGCCACGACATGGGCGGGGCGCAACGCTTCAACGCCAACGAGGGTACACTGAATCGGGTCGGAGACGCCCCGCGGCGCCAGCTCGCCGTGGGCGCGGGGGAGTGGGTCCTTCCGAATCTGCGGCTCGCGCTCGAGTACGCGCGGGCCTGGGACTATTCGAAGGGCCATGGGGGCACGAACAAGGTCGCGGATGGTATCTTCTCGATGGTCACGTTCGAATGGTGAGGGGGGAAACCATGAGATTCGTGCATCGCGCGGTCGATGATCTGGCCGAAGGGATGCGATTGCTGTTCGGTGTCGGGGAGTCGCGCCCGGCGCTGCTCGAGGAGCTGCTCGGAGAGCCGCGGAGCTACCGCACGCCTCCCCGCAGGGCGCGTCCCCGCGGGCACCTGCGTGTGCTTCGTCGTCGGACGCCCAAGCGATCCCATCTCGTGCGCGTCAAGTAGGCGGACGTGCTCGAGGTCCGGCGTCGCCGCAGGGTTCTATTCGGCGGTGGTGAAGCTCGTCTCCACGAAGGAGACGTTGCCCCCCTTCGACACGGTGCCGATGCCTAGATCGTATTCCGTGCCGGGGCGCAGAAAGCCGTCCGGCACAGAGAGGCTCGAAGCCGAACCGGGCAGATGGGCCTCTAGCGAGACTCCCAGTTCGTCCTGCTCGAGCTCGACCACGTAGCCGGAAACCCCCGCGACCGGAGTCCAGCGGATCTCGAGTCCCTTCACCGGGACCTTCTGGGCGCCGACGCCCGGCTGGACGAACGCGGTCGTGGCCGGCAGCTCGTGGCTCAGCGTGGACTCGCCGCTGAACTCCTTGCCCGCCGCCGTGGCTCCAGCGAAGCGGTACTTCCCGGTGGGGTACGCCGCCTTCAGGCCCGCGACGTCTGTCGGCTCCGGCGACTCGAACTCGAACTCGCGGATTCCCAGCGTGCTCGGGTCCGGGGCCGCGAAGTCGATCGCGGTGCGGCCGTCCGGGCCGGTCACGCTGAGCTTCGCCAGCCCGTCTTTTCCGCCCTTCGCCCGGATCACGACCTCGACGTCGCCATCCGTAGCGTTCTGTTCGAAATGGACCGTCGCTGTCGCGAGCTTCGACGGGGCGCCGTCAGCTGCCAGCGAGAGGCCGGTGGGGCCCAGCAGCAGCGCCGCCGCTGCCAGGGCCCTGGCGGCCCGCCTCTTTGCAGGCCCGGAGCTCGTCTCAAGCATGCTGTGCCGTCACCTTCGTGGCGGCGCGCACCCGCGCGAAGCGCAGGTACAGCGGAGGGATCACGAAGAGGTTCAGCAAGGTCGACGTGACCAGGCCGCCCAGGATGACCAGGGCCATCGGGTGCTCGATCTCGTTGCCCGGAATCTGCCCGGCGAGGGCCAGGGGCACTAGTGCCAGGCCGGTCGCCGCCGTCGTCATCAGGATCGGCGCGAGTCGCTCGCGAGCTCCGCGCAGTACGAGCCCCGCACCGAAGGGCTCGCCCTCCTCGCGCTCGAGGTGCTGGAAGTGATTGATCATCAGGATTCCGTTGCGCGCAGAGATCCCGAGCACCGTGAGGAATCCGACGATCGAACCCAGGGAGACCACCCCGCCGCCCATATAGGCAGCGAGCACGCCGCCCACCAGGGCGGAGGGCAGCAGCAGGAAGGAGAGTGTCGCCAGCCGTGCGCTCCCGAAGGAGGTGTGGAGCAGCACGAAGACCGCGATCATCGCCAGGATCGAGAAGGCCATGATCTTGCGCTGGGCGGCCATCCGCTCCGTGTACTCTCCCAGCAGCTCCGGGTGGTACTCGAGTGGGAACTCCACCTTGGCGAGCGCGGCCTCGACGTCGGCATACACCGAGCCCAGGTCGCGTCCCTTGACGTCGGCATCCACGTCGATGCGCCGCTTCAGGTGCTCCCGCTTGATGACGTTCGGCGTCGGAGCGACGCGGACGTCTGCGATCTCCTGCAGCGGCACCGTGCCGCCGCCCGGGAAGTCGATCGGGAGATTCTGGAAGCTGGCCAGGCTGTGGCGCGTCCTGGGGAGGCTCCAGACGTTGACGTCGTAGGTCCGGTTGGCGATGTGGATGTCGCCGACCTCTTCGCTCGCCACCAGGCGGGCCGAGGCGCGTCGGACGTCGCCCGGCTTGAGCCCGTGGGCCCGGGCCGCATCGAGGTCCACCTTGACCTGGATCTGCGGAATCTCCTCGTAGAGCTCGACGTGCAGATTGGTGATGCCAGGGATCCCCTCGAGGGCCTTCTTTACGTCGACGGCCTTGGCGTAGAGCACGTCGAGCTCGAGGCCGAAGACACGCACGACGATCGGATGGCTCGAGCCCGTGAGGACCTCCCGGATCCGCTCCTTCAGGTAGGTCTGCACGTCGCGGTAGATGCCGGGGTAGCCGTCGACCAGCGCCTGGATCTTCGCCAGCGTCTCGTCGTAGTCGACGGCGGGATCGACGCTGACCCAGTTCTCGCCGAAGTACATCCCGACCACCTCGTCCATGATCAGGGCCTGGCCGATGTGGGAGCCACAGTTGCGGACTCCCGGAATCGTCAACAGCTCCTTGCAGCCCCGGATGCTGATCCGGTCCATCTCCGGCCAGGAGGTGCCGGGCTTGGTCAGCCAGTGCATCAGGAAGTCCCGCTCCTTGAAGGAGGGCAGCAGCTCCTGCCCGAGCCTGGGAACCACCAGGACGCCGGCGAGCGCGATCACGCCGACGGCCAGGTATGCCGGACGCGGCGTATTGACGATTCGCGAGAGCGTCGCATCGTAGCCGCGATGCAGCCAGCGCATGAGCGGTGAAGTGGACCGCGTCGCGAGCGGCGCATTTCGCAGCAGGATGTAGCTCAGCGCGGGCGTGACGGTGAGCGCGACGACGGTGGACGCCGCGATCGCCAGACAATAGGACAAGGCGAGCGGCTTGAAGAACGCGCCCGAGAGGCCCTCCATGAAGAAGACCGGGAGCAGCGCCATGATCTCGATCAAGCTCGCGAAGATGATGGCGTGGCGGACCTCGAAGGACGCCTCGAGGA
>CAYPSI010000309.1:0-1750 GCA_964413375.1 uncultured Spirochaetales bacterium
CGTTCACGGCGGCATCATCCGTGAGGTCTATCAGATCGACAGTTGGCACCCGGCGGGAAAAACTCACAGCCGGCGCCTCTTGCCGAAGGATCGGGGTCGATTCGAGTTCCTTGGCAAGCTCGCCCCACGGCGTGTGCGCCGACGTTACTAACCAGGCCACTAAATAGTTGACACTGTCGATTGCGTGCTGATGATGAGCCGGCGTGACGAGGACCGATGCACGCCAGCTCTCTCCCGCGGGCCAGGAGGATCTGCGTCACCGCGTGATGGGCGCCGTGGACGGCGGGATGAGCATCGCGGAGGCCGCGCGGACGTTTCGCGTGAGCCGGCAGGGCATCTACAACTGGATCGATCGCATCGCCGAGAGCGGCCGCCGCGGACTGAAGAGTCGCCCGCGAGGTCGGCCGCCGGGGATTTCGCTCGCGCCACACCAGGCCGCGACGGTCGTGCGCATGGTTCTGGGCAGCTGTCCCGATCAGTTGCGACTGCCTTTCGCGCTGTGGACCCGCGAGGCGGTCGCGCTGTTGATCGCGCGACGCTACGGGATCGAGCTGTCGCTCTCGACGATCGGCCGCTACCTGCGGCACTGGGGACTCTCGCCGCAGAAGCCTATGCGGCGCGCCTTCGAGAAAGACCCGGCGGCCGTGCGGCATTGGTTGGCCAGCGAGTATCCGGAGATCGCCGCGCGTGCCAAGGCCGAAAAGGCGGGGATTTGGTGGGGCGACGAGATGGGAGTGCGCAGCGACCACCAGACCGGCACGAGCTGGGGTCGCGTCGGCCAGACGCCGGTGATCCCGGGCACAGGCCAGCGCTTCTCGTGCAACATGATCTCGGCGCTCACCAATCGCGGGGAACTGGCCTTCATGGTCTTCGAAGGCTCCTTCAACGTGTCCGTCTTCCTGCGCTTCTTGCGGCGACTGGTGCGCCACGCCAAGCGCAAGGTCTTCCTGATCGTCGATCGCTTGCGCGTGCACCGTGCGCAGCGCGTGCTCGACTGGATGGCCACGCACGCCAAGGAGATCGAGATCTTCTTGCTGCCGGCGTACAGCCCCGAACTGAATCCCGACGAGATCCTCAACCAGGACGTGAAGAGCAACGCCATCGGCCGCCGGCGCGCTGCCAACAAGCCCGAGCTGAAAGCCAACCTCCGCGGCTACCTGCGCAGCACACAGCGGCAGCCCCACATCGTCCGCAGCTTCTTCCACGAATCCCACGTCCGCTACGCCGCTGCCTGACTCAGTGTCCACTCTTTAGTGGCCGGCGTAGTAGGTGTGCGTGAACGTGATTTGTGCGCTGGCGACAACGATCAGCAGGGCTCCAGCCAGCATCACTCGGACGACCGAACGTGACGTGAACATCGATTCCCCCAAGGTGTGATCTGCCAGCCGCGGCGATCGGCCTGGCAGGAAGCCAGGAAGCCGGCGACGATTCAGCGCCGTGTCGCGGCCAGGGTCCGGCGTCGGCTGCTGGCCGTCAAGGAGAAACACCGCCTTCGATGCTGGCAGGGCTGTGGAGACTCGGTGGAGAGTGAACCGGGTGCGGGAGCCGGCTCGACCGCGATGTGCTGATCGAGACAAAGCCCCGATCGGGGCCCCGGTCAGGGATCAGGCCCTGGGAGGCCTGCGGGGCCATGCAGAGCGATCGACCGGCCTTGGGGCTGCCAAGGGCGCCATGAATGACCGATGCGGCTTGGACGACGATCCGGCTTGGTCCGTCGGCTTGCGGTGACATCATGCCGGGCGACCCCGGG
>CAYPSI010000310.1:0-45563 GCA_964413375.1 uncultured Spirochaetales bacterium
GCAGGCTGCGAGCTCAGGTAGCGGGCGCGCGTTCGCAGCCCGTCCGCCGCCCCGAACAACAGCATGCAGACGCCGAGGATCGCGAGGGCGAGAGGTGCGCGCCGCGAGGGCGAAGGCGCGGCACTCGCGTCGGCCCGACTCGCGGCTGCGGACCGCTCGTTCGAGGTGACGGGAGGGGGAGGGCGCGGCTCGAGCACCGGCTCGGATCGAGCCGGCTCGGGCGCTTCGTGCGAGTTCGAGCTCGCGCCCTCTGCGAAGAAGGCCGCGGCCGTACTCGAGAGCCGCAGGAACGCGAGCCAGGCGAGCATGCCGAGGAGGGGCGCGACGAGCGCGGTTGCAGTCGAGACGAGGACCCGCGTCGCGCGTTGCAGCTGCTCCGCGACGCGCTGCACCTCGGCGTCCCCGGCTGCGGCCATCGCCGTGCCCGCCTGCTCCGCGAGCCGCCCGAAGGCGTCGGTGGCGAGCCAGCCGCCGACCACCAGACCGGTCTGTATGGCCACTGCCAGCGCCAACAGCCTCGGGAAGAGCCGGCTCCGTGCCGCGAGCAGAGAGAGCAGCGCCAACGGAAGCGCGAGCTGGCAGAGTGCCGTCGCCGTCACGAGTGCAGGCACGAGCAGCGCGAGCAGGATGGGGATCATCACGAGCCCGCTCGGCCCCGGCTGCGTCAGCCCGCCCCAGAATCCGATGGCATCGAGCTGGGCTTTGATTTCGCTCCAGAGCGGCAGGAGCCGGGAGCCCGCATGGGCCGCCAGCGCCGAGAGCACGAGCAGCGAGAGCCCGAGCAGCGCGGGCCAGGGCCCGGCCACTTCGGGGCCGCCGTTCCTGTCCGGCAGGCGCCAGCGGCGCGCCGCGATCAGCAACAGGCCGGTGCGGACGAGCGGCATGCGTCGTGTCGTATCGGCTGGCCGCGGGCGTCCGTGAAGGGCCGTGCGGAGGCCGGGGCATGCACCAGGGGGAGATCGAGGAAGCGCCCGTTAGGCCCGCAAGCGACTGGTGGCCCAGCGAAGGGCATCGAAGCCGATCCTTCGAGCTCGAGTAGGGCCCGGCTCCCCGTTAGCTCCAGGCCTTCTTGTCCTTCACCCAGGCCGCGGCATTTGCGCGGAGGGTCGGGTTCGCGCCGCGCTTCGCGAGCTGCTCGGCCTGCCGACGCGTGAGCCGGGGGTCGCGCACCAGCCTCGTCTGGATGGATGCATCCTTGAGCTCGAGCACCCGCTCCAGCAGCTCGTCGCTGACCTCGGCCTCGAGGCGTCGCGCCAGATAGGTGCGCTGGATCAGCGGCTCATGGCGGAGCATCAGCGAGCGGTCGGAGCGGGCGATGCGCTCGAGCTGCGCGAGGCCGAGCTGCGGCGACGCGATCAGTGTGGCGATGGCGGATGCCGCGAGCTTTGCATCGGGCTGCTCGCGAATCCGCGCGAGAAAGGCTTCGATCTGCGCGTCGTCGATCGGTCCGGTGGTCGCGAGCCAGGCCGTGAGTGTCTCGAGCGGGGAGGTTTTCATCTTCCGGGCGCCCCCACGCTAGGCGTTCATCTCGTAGCGGTCCGCGAGCGGGAGGACGTGCTCCTTCCACACCTGCTCCGTGGCCTCGCGGTCCACCACCGGCTTGCGGATCATGCGCAGGCAGTGCTCCATCTGCGCCAGGGTGCTGGTCGGCTTGCCGTGGAGCTCGACCGCGTGTCCCGAGAAGTCGCGCACCAATACGTCGAAGATTCGATTCACGAGCGCGGGGTCGATCTTGTAGATGGCCGCGTTCTCGAGCAGAAGCTGCGCGTAGACAACCAGCGTGAAGAGCCCTCCCACCGCCAGCAGGAAGTCGATGTCGTTCGACTGGCTCTCACCCGGCGTGGCTTTCTCGAGCAGCTCCTTGAGGACGGCGACCTGTTCGCGGAAGACGCCGACGTTCGGGAGCGCGCTCGCCGCGAAGACGGGCGCGTAGGCGTGGAAGCGGACGTGGCCCAGGCCCTTCGCGGGGCCCTGATCGAACAGGAAGGTGTCGTCCGCGGGATCGTCGCGCCGGGGGATCTCCGGGTACGCCTGCGGGTTGAAGAAGAAGTTCGGCATGAACTTCACGATCAACGCGATGTTGACGTGGACGGTTCCCTCGAGCTTGGGAAGCGCCCGGATGTCGCGGGCCGCCATCTCGAAGTAGCCGTCGCGCTCGAAGCCCTTGGCGGCGATCACGTCCCAGAGGTGATCGATCACGTCCTCGCCCTGGGTGGTGACCTTCATCTTCACGACCGGGTTGTAGAGGAGGTAGCGACGGTCCTCGAGCGAGGCGGAGCGGAGATAATCGGCGGCGCGCAGCGCCACCAGCTTCATCGCCACCAGCCGTGCGGTGGCGTCGGTGAAGAGTTGCTTGACGTGGGGAAACTCGGTGACCGGCTGGCCGTAGAGCTTGCGATGGGCGGCGTGGTGCAGGGCTTCGTAGAGGGCGTGGGTGCAGATGCCGATCGACGCCCAGCCGAGGTTGTACTTCCCGATGTTCACGGTGTTGAGCGCCGCGTTCCAGGCCTCCCTTCCCGTCGAGAGGATGTCGGCTTCCGAGACCTCTGCGTCGTGCAGGGCGAAATTCGAGACGTAGGACTGGCTGTTCACGACGTTCTGGATGCACTCGAACTTCTCGTGCTGCGAGTCGATCGCGAAGAAGACGTAATCCTGGGTGCCCGCGATCTTTCCGAAGATCGACACGAGGGCCGCCCGGTTGGCGTTACCGATGTAGTATTTCTCGCCCCGTGCCCGGTAGCTGCCGTCGGCCTGGGGCAGGAGCTCCACCTCGGTCGAGTAGACGTCCGCGCCGTGGGCGCGCTCGGAGAGGCCGAAGGCGAAGATTCCGCCCTCCTCCAGCAGACGCGCCGTGCGCTGCTTGATGGCTTCGTTGCGGCTCATCCAGATCGGGCCGAGCCCAAGCACAGAAACCTGCCAGGTGTACCAGTAAGCCAGGCCGTAGAAGCCGAGAATCTCGGCGAACTCGCAGTTGCGCCAGGTATCCCAGCGGCAATCGGGCCCGCCATGGACGGCCGGAGTGAGCAGGGTCGCGAAGATTCGCTCGCGCTTCACGAACTCGAGGAAGTCGGAATACCAGACCCGCTCCCGATCGTCCTGCTTGAGACGGCGCTTCCCCTTCTGCTCGAAGAAAGCGATCGTCTTTCGCATCACCTCCCGGGAGCGTTCGTCTGCGTACTTCCGGTCGTGGTGCTTCGGGTCGAGTAGAATCATGGCGGCCTCACGCGAGAGCGAAGAACCCCGATTGTCCCCGATTCCCTTCCAAATGGCTCATCCCTGCTGAGCCCGGAGAATCGAATGGCCGAGCTGTTCACGAGCGAGAGCCTGATTGCCCTGCTCACCCTGACGAGTCTCGAGATCGTGCTCGGAATCGACAACATCGTCTTCCTCTCGATCCTCGTGGCGAAGCTTCCGGCCGAGAGACAGGCCAGCGCCCGTCGGATCGGCCTGCTGCTCGCGATGGGCATGCGCATCGGCCTGCTGCTCGCGATCACCTGGGTGATGGGCCTCACCCGCCCGCTCTTCTCGATCCTGGATCAAGGCTTCGCCGGGCGCGATCTGATCCTGATCGCCGGGGGCCTCTTCCTGGTGGCGAAGGCGACCTGGGAGATCCACGACAAGCTCGAAGGCGCCGAGCACGGTCAGCCGCGCGCCAAGGCGGCGACCTTTGGCGCGGTCCTCGCCCAGATCATGCTGATCGATGTGGTGTTCTCGCTCGATTCCGTGATCACGGCCGTCGGCATGGCGCGCCACGTCGAGATCATGATCGCGGCGGTAGTGATCGCGGTGCTCGTGATGATGCTTGCGGCCGGCGGCATCAGCGCCTTCGTCGAGCGCCATCCGACCATGAAGATGCTCGCGCTGTCGTTCCTGCTCTTGATCGGCGTGATGCTGATCGCCGACGGCTTCGGCCAGCACGTCTCCAAGGGCTACATCTACTTCGCGATGGCGTTCTCGCTCTTCGTCGAAGTCCTCAACCTGCGGATCCGGCGAAGGGGTGGCCCGCCCTTGCAGCTCCACCAGAGCTACGTGCGGCGCGACTGAGCCAAGGGATTCAGCCCCTGGGCCAGCGCGATCGGGCACTCGCCCGGGCGGGTGCGGGTTCCAAGGGATGCCGGATGCGAGGTGGAGGATGCGCTGGACGCGCAGGCTGACGTGCTCCAGGGGGTACGCTTCGATCGTCAGCGTCCACGTGGATCACCCGGCAGCCTTGGCGATCCACTCGTCCACGCGCCGCTCGAGGATCGAGAGTGGCAGCGCGCCGCCGCCGAGCACGCTGTCGTGGAAGCCGCGGATGTCGAAGTCTTCGCCGAGCGCAGCCTCGGCCTTCGCGCGAAGCTCCTGGATCTTGAGCATACCGACCTTGTAGGCGGTCGCCTGGCCCGGCAGGACGATGTATCGCTGGATCTCCGAGCGGATCTGGCCCTCCGAGGTCGAGGAGTTCGCGATGAAGTACGCGACGGCCTCCGCCTCGCTCCAGCGCTTCGCGTGCAGCCCCGTATCGACGACGAGCCGGATCGCGCGCCAGAGCTCGCCCGCGAGCCTGCCGAAATCCGAATACGGGTCCTCGTAGGCGCCCATCTCCTTGCCGAGCAACTCCGCATAGAGCCCCCAGCCTTCGATATAGGCGGTGAAGTCGATCTGCGTGCGAAAGGTCGGCAGCCCGATAAGTTCCTGGGCGATCGATATCTGCATGTGATGACCCGGATTGCCTTCGTGATAGGCGATGTTCTCCATGACCGTCTTCGACATCGAGTTCATGTCGATGAGGTGCGCGTAGTAGATGCCCGGGCGCGAACCATCCGGTGTACCCTGGAAATAATGCTGGGCGCCGCCGGGCTCTTCGCGGAAGGCTTCGACGCGCTTGACGATCAGGTCGGCCTTCGGCAGCAGGCCGAAGTAGTCGGGCAATCGCTGCTGGATGAACGCGAGGTGGTCGCGCACGCGTTGCAGATACGCCTCGCGCCCTTCGTCGGTGTTGGGAAAATAGAACTGCCGGTCTTCACGCACGAAGGTGAAGAACTCCTGCAAGCTGCCTTCGAATCCCAGCTTCTGCCTGATCGCTTCCATCTCCGCGTGGATGCGTCTGACTTCGGCAAGCCCGAGCGCATGGATCTCGTCGGCGCTGATCGCCGTCGTCGTCGCTGCCGCAAGCCGCTCCTCGTAATAGGCGGGCCCATCGGGCAGCTTCCAGACGCCTGTCGCGATCTCGCTCGTCTTCTGGAGCTCCGCGTCGACCCAGGCGATCAGCGCGTCGTAGGCGGGCTTGAAGCGCTCGGTCAACGCCGCGGCCGCCGACTCGCGCAGGGCTTCGGCGCGGGCCGCGTCGATCTTTCCATCGGATGCGAGCGCGTCGATCTTCGCGTTGACATCGGCCCAGAGCGGAGAATCCGAGTCGCCCCCGAAGGGTGCACCGGTTACGAGTGCACGCGCCTGCTGGCGTACGGCTTCGTAGGCGAAGCGGGGCGCATGCACCCCTTCTTCCGCCGCGAGCCTGGCGCGCGCCAGGGCTTGATCGATGGCCCGCGCCGCTTCGCCGATGCGCGCGATGTAGGCGACCATGTCCGCGTCCTCGTCGACGCGATGGAAGTTGATCAGGAACTGTGGCAGGTCGGTGTGAGGCCCTCCCATCTGATTGAAAATGTAGGCGCGGCGGCGAAAGGGCAGCGCTGCCTCGGCCATTTCGAGCTCGTAGGTCCAGAGGTCGTAGGAAATCTTCGCTTCCGGGGTCAGCAGCGCGTCATCGAAGCTCCGCCGCAGATCCTCGACGCTTTGACGCAGCCACTCCAGCTCTTCGTCTTGCGCCCCCTCCGAGAGGTCGTCGAGCGTGCCATAGTCGTCCTTGCGCCCGAGCATCGTCTTCTGGATCGGGCTGAAGTCGAGCTGCTCCTCATAGCGGGCGTCGAACCATGCGTTCAGGCGTGCCGTTTCACTCGCGATGCGCTCGGCGCTCGCAAGCGGAGGAAGCTGCGCGGCAGGGCTCGCCGCTTCGCGATTCTCACAGCCCGCGATCAGCGCGGAGCTCAGAAGCAGGGCTAGCAGCGTGCGCATCTGGGGTCCGCTACGCCCGAGCCGCGCAGGGTGGGCGGTCTCGGACCGCCCTCGTTCGGGATACCGCGCTGCGGCTCCCGCTGGGGGTGCGCTCGCGCCGCGCGACCCCGGCATCGCTCATCCACAACAACGCCGCGGCGTAGGCTCGCCACGGGCGCCAGGCCTCGGCGAGCTCACGCACGCGCGCAGGGGTCGCGGGGCGCCCGGGCGAGCCGAGTGCGCGGCGCAGCCCGAGGTCTCCAAAGGGAAATGCGTCGGGTTCGCGCAGTGCCCGCATCGCGATCACCTGCGCCGTCCACTCGCCGATGCCGGGGAGCGCGACGAGAGTGCGCACGCTCGTCTCGAGGTCTTGCGATCCATCGAGCGCGAGCTCCCCGTGCTCGACCGCGCCTGCGAGCGCAACGAGCGCCTCGGCGCGCGCGCGGGGCATTCCGGCGCGGCGCACGTCGATGCGGGCGAGCTCGGCGGGTGAGGGAAAGCATCGGCACAGCGAGGATCCGGGCCACGCCGCGATGCGCAGCGGCGAGCCGAGCTGCTCGGCCAGCCGCCCGGCGAGGCGGGTGGCGGCGGCGACGCTCACCTGCTGGCCGAGAATCGCGCGCACCGCGAGCTCGAAGCCATCGAAGCTTCCGGGGACGCGCACGCCGGGAAGCGCGGCGAGGCGCCGCGCCAGCCGGCGATCGCCCCGCAGTGCGGGCTCGATCGCGCCCGGGTCCGCACCCAGATCGAAGAGGCCGCGCAGGCGCTCTGCGATCCGGATCAGCGGAGCAGGCTCGCTGAGCCGGATGCGCGCGAGGAGCTGGTCGCGTCCGGAGACGGGACGCACCTCCACGATGCCCTGCGCGCCGGCAAGCTCGAAGCTTCGGCGGTAGGCGTCGCCGCTCACCTCCTCGACTCCTGCGGTGCAGCGGGGAGCGAGAAAAGCGAGCATTGCGGCCCAGGGCAGCGGCGGGCGGTAGGGCAGGCGCAGCGAGAGATCCGAGCCGGCATGTTCGGAAGGGCGCGCCCGGCGCAGCGCGGTCGGCGTCGTGCGGAAGGCCGCTCGCATCGCCTCGTTGAAGCGGCGCACGCTCGCGAAGCCGGAGGCGAGCGCAACCTGCGCGACGGGCAGATGGGTCTCGTCGAGCAGGCGCCGCGCGAAGAGCACGCGCCGGGTGGATGCAACCGCGAGGGGTGTCGCGCCGAGGTGGGCCAGGAAGAGGCGCCGCAGGTGGCGCTCGCCGATCCCGAGCCGGGCTGCGAGCTCCGGGACGCCGGCCTCGTCGAGCGCGCCGTCGCCGATCAGGCGCAACGCGCGTGAGACGGTCGCGGAGGTTCCGAGCCAGGCGGGGGTGCCGGGCGACGCTTCCGGCCGGCAGCGCAGGCAGGGACGGAAGCCCGCCGCGTCGGCCGCCGCCGCGCAGGCGAGGAATACGCAGTTCTCGCGTCGCGGGGTGGGAGCGGGGCAGATGGGCCGGCAGTAGATGCCGGTGCTGCGCACGCCGGTGAAGAAGCGGCCATCGAAGCGCCGGTCGCGGGTCGAGAGCGCGCGATAGCAGGCGTCGGCGTCGAGATCCACGCGCGCAGCGTAGCAAGCGCCCGCTTCGCCTCTAGCGGGATTCGGACCTGACCGCTGCGGAGGCCATCTCGAGCATCTCGCGCTCGAGGCGTGCGCGAAAGCGCTCGAGCCCCACGCGCGTCGCGGCATCCTCGGGCAGCGGATAGGGGCCGCGTAGCTCCAGGCGGATACGGCCAAAGGGCAATGGCAGCGCGAGGCGATCCCAGGTCGGCAGCCGCAGGCTGGGGCGCGACGCGACGCGGGCGAGCACGATCGGCTTGCCGGCGGCACGCGCCAGCGCGAGCCCGCCGCTCTTCAGCGAACGGCGCGGCCCGTGCGAGCCATCGACGGCGATCGCGCACAGCGCGCGCGGCTCGCGCTGCAGGTGTCGGATCAGCCCGAGCAGCGCGAGCGGCCGACGGCGGGAGGCGCGCCGGCTCGAGCCGCCGCGCAGCACCTGGAACCCGCAGCTCGCGAGGATGCGGTGGGCGACCTCGCCGGCGTCGCTCACGCTCACGAGCGTCGCGGGTCGCAGGCCGAGGCGGCGGCAGGCCCACGCCGAGAGCAGCGCATCCTCGTGAAACACGAGCGCCACGCACCCGTCGTGGGCCGCGACGATGTCGTGCAGGCTCTCGAGGCCCGCATCCTCGACGCGGCTCGTGTGCCAGACGAAGGCCATCCAGGCGGCGTAGAGGCCCGGAAGCGCCGTCGCGGACAGGCGCACGAGAGGCCGGGTCAGTCGCCGCCGCGCCCTCCGGCGGATCGGTGCAGCGGGGAAGGGCGTCGTGGCAGCCACCCTGCCTACTCCTCGGCGGTGACCACCCGGATCAGGTTCGTGCTGCCGCTGCGGCGGTTCACGCCCGCCGTCGCCACGACGACGTCGCCGCGTTCGATGCAGCCGAGCTCGCGCCCGCGGCGGATCCCATGGGCGATCATCGCCTCGTCGGAGCGTTCGCCTTCGAAGAGCAGGGCGGTCACGCCCCAGTTGAGCGCGAGCTTGCGCATCACGCGCTTCGAGCCCGTCACGGCCAGGATCGGGCAGTCCGGGCGGTACTTCGAGATCGCGCGCGAGGTGAAGCCGCTCTCGGTCAGCGTGATGACCGCCGCCGCATCGAGGTGGTGCGCCATCGTGATGGCGGCCTGGCTCACCGCCTCGGTCACCACGTGGGTGGGCTCGGAGCGGATCTTCTGCAGATGCCCATAGTCCCGGAAGGACTCCTCGGCGCGCAGGGCCAGTGCGCTCATCGTGCGCACGGCTTCGACGGGATAGGCGCCGATCGCGGTCTCACCCGAAAGCATCACGGCCGAGGTGCCGTCGAGGATGGCGTTGGCGACGTCGCTCACCTCCGCCCGCGTCGGCAGCAGATTGCGCTCCATCGAATCGAGCATCTGGGTGGCCGTGATGACCGGCTTCCCGTTCATGACCGTCGTGCGGATGATCCGCTTCTGCACGATCGGCACGTCCTCGAGGGGCATCTCCACGCCGAGATCCCCGCGTGCGACCATCGTGCCGTTGGCCACCGCGACGATCGCCTCGAGGTTCCGGACGGCCGCCTCGTTCTCGATCTTCGCGATGATCGGGATCTGCGCGCCGTGGTCCTCGAGGAAGCGGCGGATTTCCAGCACGTCTTCCGCGCTGCGCACGAAGGAGGCCGCGACGTAGTCGACGTCGTGCTCGATCGCGAAGAGCAGATCGGCGCGGCTCTCGCGCATCAGAGCCCGTCCCCCGAGGCTCACTCCCGGCAGGTTCACGCCCTTGCGATCCTCGAGGCGGCCGCCGCGCAGGATCTCGCAGCCGATTTCGCCCTTGCGGATGCTCGAGACCCGCAGCTCGATGGCGCCGTCGTGCAGCAGGATGCTCGAGCCGGTCTGGAGCTCGTCCTCGATGCCGGGGTAGGAGACGGAGACGCCCGCGGAGTTGCCGGCCCGTCCGTCCGTGTAGAGCGTGAAGGTTTGCCCGTCGGCGAGCTGCGCGGCCCCTCCCTCGATCAGGCCGGTGCGGATCTTGACACCCTTGGTGTCGAGCATGACCGCGACGTTCGCGTCGATCTCGGCCGCGGCCTGGCGCAGCGCTTCGAGCCGCTTGCGGTGCTCTTCGTGGGTTCCGTGCGAGAAGTTCAGGCGGGCGACGTTCATGCCGCCGCGGATCAGGTCCGCCAGCTGCTCCGGGGAGTCGCAGGCGGGCCCGAGCGTCGCTACCAGCTTGGTCTTGCGGATTCGCTCGCGGGTCACGTTCGCATCAAGTGAAGCACACGCCGCCCGGCTCGTCGAAGTCCTGCGACTCGATCTGGATCGTGCTGTGGCTGATCTCGAAGCGATCGTGGAGGAGATCCGAGACCTCCTGGAGGAGCTTCCGGGAGTCTCCGTCTTCGCCCGAGACCACGTGGCCGGAGAGCGCGACCATGCCGCTCGCGATCGTCCAGACGTGGAGATCGTGGACGGCGCTGACCCCGGCGAGGTCTCGGATCGCGCGCTCGATCTCGCGGACGTCGAGATGGGGGGGCGCCCACTCCATCAGGACCCCCACGGCCTCGCGGAGCAGGCTCCACGCGGACCAGAGCACCAGCCCCGAGATCAGCAGCGAGGCGACCGGGTCGGCCCAGGTCCAGCCGAAGGCCAGCACGAGCAACGCGGCCGTGATCGCGCCGACGCTGCCGAGCGCATCGCTCGCGACGTGGAGCCACGCGCCGCGGACGTTCATGTCGTGATGCCGGCCGGACCAGAGCATCCCGAGCGCGACGAGATTCACCGTGAGACCGAGGCACGCGATCGCCAGCATCGGGCCCGCGAGGATCGGGGTCGGCCGGCCGATCCGTTCGATGGATTCGACGCCGATCGAGATCGAAACCCCGGCGAGCAGCACACCGTTGGCCAGCGCGGCGAGGATCTCGGTGCGGTGGAAGCCGTAGGTCTGCTGCGGACCGCGCGGGCGCTGCGCCAGCGAGAGCGCGAGCACGGAGAGGGTGAGGGCCGACACGTCCGAGAGCATGTGGCCGGCGTCCGCCAGGAGCGCCAGCGATCCCGTCCAGAGCCCTCCGATCGCCTCGGCCAGCATCGTCACCGAGGCCAGGCTCAGCACCAGCAGCAGTCGCCGCCGATTCTCGCTGGCCAGCGCGTGCCGATCGTGCGAGTGCATCCCCTACAGGATGGGAGCAATCCCCCGATCCAGCAAGCGCACCCCCCGATCCAGCAAACGCAGCCCCCGATCCGTCATGCAAGGCCGCGAAGCGGCCGCGCAGCGAGCCGCAGGCGAGCGGAGAGGGCTGGCAGCACCCGAATCGACGCAACGTTCTAGTACTATGGAGACACCACGAAGCTCCAGCTCTCCTCGAAGGAGACGCCAGGGGCGTCGAAGCGCAGCTCGTAGGCGTAGAGGCCGGGCTCGGCGTCCGGAGGGAGCTCGATGAAGGCGTCCTGGATCCAGCGCCCCGGCCGGATCTCGAAGCGCTCCCGGGTCTCGCGATGGACCAGGCGGCCGCGGAAGCGGATCCCCTCGGAGAGCCGGCCGATCGCCACCTCGGTCGGTTGGGCCGGGCAGAGCACGGTGACCAGGCGGTGGTTGAACTCGCCCCCCGATCGCACGCGGGGGGGAACGATCTCGCTGCGTTCGATCTTGAAGTACGGAAGCTCGCGCTCGGCGCAGTCGTACTCGCGGGCGACCTGCTCCGGGAAGGCTGCGAGCTGCGTGCCCTCCGTCCGGACGGCCTTCTGGACGGACCAGCGCAACGAGGCGCACCCGGTTCCGAGGGCGACGAGCAGCAGGCAGGCGGCGGCTACCTTCGGATGACCCATCCCGGGTCCCCTTCCTTGCGCGGAGGGCGCGCGCTCGATCGCGGCAGGGCCTTGGCGGCCGTGGCGCTGCGCCGCGGGGGCGCCGCTTCGATGCGCGCGCTCTTGCCGAGCCACGCATCCAAGGGCTCTCCGGCGGTCACGCCGGACAGCGCGTTGGCGGCGGCCGGCTCGGCTTCGAGCGGGCCCGGCCACAGCTCGCCGACGGCGTCCAGGTTGGGCGGGCCGAAGCCGATGTCCGCGCCGGCGATCGCAGGCGGCTGCGCGTGGCGCTCGCTGGCAGCCGGCGTCGGGGCGGGCTCGGCCATCAGCACGTCGATGCCGATCGCGAGTGCAACCAGAGCCAGCGCAGCGCCCGTCCGTTCCCACCAACTGCGACGCGCGGGAGGTCGCTCGGCGCCTCGGGCGTCGGGGCGGACCTGAACCGGACGCTCTGCCGTGGTGTGCTCGCGGGTGGGGGCGTCTTCCTGGATCAGCGGTGCCGTGTCGGCGTCGCGGGTGATCGGCGTGCGCGCCTCGCCCGCGTCGGCCGGGTGCGAGTCGGGCAAGGGAAGCGGTCGCACCGAGAGCTCGATCCCGGACGCCTCCGCCAGCGCGGCGCCGAACGCGGCGGCGCTCGGCCAGCGCTCGTCGGGCCCCTTGCGAAGTGCGCGCAGCACCGCTTGCTCGACCTCGGGCGGGATCTCGGGCGCGAGGTCGCGCAGCGACGGAGGTGCGGCCTCGACCTGTGCGCGCATCAGCTCGTAGTCGTTCGAGGCCTCGAAGGGCAGGCGTCCGGCGAGCAGGTGGAAGAGCACGATGCCGAGCGAGTAGACGTCCGAACGAACGTCGGATTCCGCGCCGCGGACCTGCTCGGGCGCGACGAACTGGAGCGTGCCGACCATGTGCCCGTGGCGGGTCACGTGCCCCGAGCCGAGCGCGCGGGCGATGCCGAAGTCCATGATCTTGACCACGCCGAGCGGCGTCACCATCAGGTTCGAGCTCTTCAGGTCGCGATGAACGATGCCGTGCTCGTGCGCGTAGGCGATGCCTTCGAGCGCCTGGTAGAAGATCGGGAGCGCCTGGTCGAGCGGAAGCGGGCCGCGGCTACGGACGAGACTGGCGAGGGTGCGTCCGGCGACGTACTCCATCACCATGAACTGCCGCCCATCCTGCTCGAGCAGGTTGTGCAGGATCGCGATGTTCGGGTGGTTCAGCCGCGCGAGCGTCCGGGCCTCGGCGCGGAAGCGCTCGAGCACCTGGGGCTGGAACGCGAAGTCCTCGCGGACGACCTTCAGCGCGACGATGCGGCCGAGCAGCAGGTCGCGGGCCTTGAAGACCTCGCCCGCGCCGCCTTCGCCGACCTTCTCCAGGATCAGGTGGTTGCCGACCTTGTTGCCGACCAATGGGAGCGCCCCCGGACGCCGCGCGAGCGGGTCGCATGCGCAATTCCCATCGGACGCTTCGCCCGGGACCTTGACGACTGAAGTCCCGGCGGGGTGAGCGATCGTCCCGGATCTCGCGCCGCCCCTTCGGCCAGGCGCCGCGCTACGCCATCAGGTCTCCGTAGCGCGCGAGCCTCTCTACGATCTCGTCCGGCAGCACGGGCGGCTCCCGGCCCACCGCGTAGCAGCCGACGATCACCTCCGCGGTGCGCTCGACGATCTCGGCCATGTCCGCCGCTCGCCGCAGCGTGCGCCCGGCCACCAGGAGCCCGTGGTTCTGCATCAGCACCGCCCAGCCATCGCCCATCGCCGCGACGATCGCATCGGCGAGCTCCTGCGTGCCCGGCATGATGAAGGGGATGCGGCCGATCTTCGCGAGGAAGGCCGCCTCGGTCGAGATCGGAAGGAAGGGAAGGCCCGCGTTCACGAGGATCGTCGCATTCGGCGCGTGACAGTGGATCACCGCGTTCGCTTCGGGGCGCGCGCCGAGCACGGCGGTGTGCATCAGGGCCTCGCTCGAAGGCGAGCGTGCCCCGGGGTCGAGCGGGCGGCCGTCCATGCCGATCCGCACCAGGATCTCGGGTCGCAGGTCGCCCTTGAAGAGCTGGCTCGGCGTGATCCAGGCCTCGTCGGAGCTCGCGCCTCGTGCGCTCACGTTGCCGCCGGTCGCCGTGATGAGCCCCGCCGCGTAGAGCTCGTTCACGACCGCGATCAACTCGGGACGCACATCCGTGTCGGAGGATTCCGCGGCAAGCGTGGGTCGTGCCGTCGCGCGCGCGGGATCGGGAAGCGCCGCGAGGTCTCCTGGATCGCCGGCCGCCTCGCGCGCTGCGCCGTAGAGCCGCGAGAGGTCGCGCTGCACGTGCTGGAGGGTCATCGCGCGCGCCGTGTCGCCGCTGAAGGAGAGCTCTCCGTTCATCGCCGCCTGCATCGCGTTGCGTCGGCCGGTGAACATCCCGTCGAGGATGTCGGCGCGCATCTTGAGCGCGACTGCCGCGGCGCTGGCAGGGGCGCCGAGGTCCGCGAGAACGCTTCCCTCCGCGAAGCCGAGGTGGAACTCGATCCCGAGGTCCGTCAGCGTGAAGTGCAGCGTGGCCGTCTGTCCGGAAGCGGCGAACGCGCGAAGCTCTGCGTCCGTGCGCGCCCGCCCGACGAACTCCTGGATCACGCGCAGCATGCGCGCTCGCGTCTCGGCGACGCCGGCGGAGAGCGGTGCGGGAGCGCGGGCCGCAGCGGCGCTGGAAGCCGGTGCCGGCGCTTGAGGAGCGCCGCGCTGGAGGTCGCTCACCGCGGGCCCGGGGCCGCGTCCGAGCCGGGCGCGCAGCTCCGGCGTGGGAGCGGCGCGCGGGCGCGCGGCGTCGAAGCCGGCGAGCGCGCTGGGATTCAGGCAGTGGTGGGGCGACTCACCGCGCAGGAGACGTTCGAGCTCTTCGGCGGCGATACGGCCCTGGTGAGCGGCGACCTCGAGCGTGTTGCCCCCGACGTGCGGCGTTGCGATCAGCTGGGGCAGCGCGAGCAGCGGGTCGTCCGCGGCCGGCGGCTCCACCCAGAAGACGTCGAGTGCGGCTCCCGCCAGCTGGCCCGAGGCGAGGGCCTCGCGCAGCGCCGTCTCGTCGACGAGCCCGGCGCGGGCGGTGTTCACGAGGAAGCTGCCCCGACGCATCCGCGCGAGCTCGGGGGCGCCGATCAGGCCGCGCGAGCTCTCCGAGAGCGCGGCGTGCAGGCTCACGAAGTCGCTCGCCTCGAGCAGCCGCTCGAGCGTTGCGGGCTCGGCCCCGGCGAGCCGGATCGCATCGGCGCTCAGGAAGGGATCGTGCACGAGGCAGCGGGCGCCGAAGGGGCGCAGGCGCTCGAGCACCTTGCGACCGACCGCGCCGAGACCCACGAGGCCTACCGTCTTGCGCCAGAGCTCGCGGCCCTGGAGGCGCTGGAAGGCGCGTCCCATGCGGCCCATGTCGCCCGCCTCGCCGCCGGGTTCGCGCAGGAAGGCATTGGCCTCGACGAGGCGGCGCGCGAGCGCGAGCAGGAAGGCGAGGGTCAGGTCCGCGACGGCGTCCGCGTTGCGCCCCGGCGTGTGCAGCACCGGGATGCCGAGCGCCGTGCAGGCCTCGAGATCGACGTTCACCGCGTCGCCCCGGCAGGTGACGACGACGCGCAGGTCCGGGGAAGCGAGCAGCGCCGCGGCGTCGACCACGTCGATCTCGGTGACGAGCGCATGCACGCCGCGGAGCGCCTCCGCGAGCGCGGGGCCGGTGAGCAGGCGCATCGCGCGGCGGAAGCTCGCGAACTCGACCTCGCCGAGCCGACGCAGCGCCGCGAGCCCGTCGTCGTCGAGATCCGCGCTGACGAGGATGCGCGGCCGGAACGCGTCGGCGCGTGAGGCTGGGCCGGCCGAGGAGGCTGCCGCGGCCGCGCCGCGCAGCGCGAGCCCGGCCGCCCGCGCGTCGGAGTCGGCGCGCGCGACACGCAACCCCTCCCAGCCCGCGTAGAGCTCGCCGTAGAGCGCCGCCCGCTCCGGGAGTGGTTCCCAGCGGCGCGCGACGCGGGCGAGGGCCAGGGCGCCCTGCGCGAGATCACTGAAGAGGCCGGCGCCGACACCCGCGCAGATCGCGGCTCCGAGCGCGCTCGTTTCGCAGGGCGCGGCGACTTCCACCGGGCGGTCCAGCACCTGGCTCGCGATCTCGGCGAAGAGGTGGCTGCGCGACATGCCACCCGCAAGCCGCAGCGTCGGACTCCTGTGCCCGCTGACCGCCTCGATCTGCTCGACGTTCGCGCGGAGCGCATAGGCCATGCCCTCGAGGACGGAGCGCGCGACGTGGCGGCGTCGCGCTGGGTCGCCGGCGCCGAGCAGTGGCGAGGCCGTCAGGCTTCCGATCGGGAGCGAGGCGCGGCGTGCGTCCATCACTTCGGCACCGATGCTCGAGAGCGTGCCGCTCGCGCCCGGGGGCGAGCCCTCCGCCTCGGCGAGCAGGTGCAGGACCGGATGGGTCGCGCCGGGGAAGAGCAGCCCCGCGATCCACTCGAGCGCTTCGCCCATGCCGCCGGCGTTGCTCTCGAGCGCGTGGAGTCCCGGCAGCAGGTGGTGAAGAGTCCACAGGCGGCCGCTCGGATCCAGGACGGGCCCGGCCTGGAGCTGGAGCACCGGCGCAGAGGTCCCCGCGACGATGCCGAGTGCGCCCGGTGTGACGACGCCGGCCGCGAGCAGTGCGCACTGGGTGTCGGCACCGCCGACCGCGACGGGCGTGCCGGCCCGCAGCCCGAGCTCCGCTGCGGCCGTCGCAGAGAGCGAGCCGAGCCGGCTGCCGGACGCGCGCACCGGCGGGAACCAGGCTGCCGGGAGCCCGAGCCGCTGCATCAGGTCCGGCGCCCACGCCGCGCTCGCGGCTGCGAAGACGAGACTCTCGCAGGCCTGGGTCGCATCGGTCGCGAGCTCGCCGCAGAGCCGGAAGGCCAGCCAGTCCGAGAGCGCGAGTGCGCTGACCACGCGCTCCGCGAGTTGCGGCGCCTCGCGCTGGATCCATCGCAGGCGACCCGCCGGCTGCACGGGATGGGGCCAGTGGCCGGTCTGCCGGTGCCACTCGGCTCCGCTCCCGGCCGCTAGCTCGAGCATGGTCGCGAGTCCGCGCGCGTCGCGGTTCGAGGTGAGGACGAGCGCGTTGCCATCGGCGTCGAGCAGTGCGCTCGCGTGCCGCATGCTCGTGGCCGCGATGCCGGCCACGGCATCGGGAGCGGAAGCGGCCGACGCCAGCGCCTCGCCCACGGCCTCGCGGAGACCGCCCCACACCTCCTCGGGAGCGAAGACGGCGCTCATCGGCGCATCCGGCTGCGGCCGCGCGACGAGCTTGCGCGAGGCGCTCGTGCAGGCTCCACCGTCGGAGTCGACGACGAGGCAGCGAATGCCTCCCCCGCCGAGGTCGAGGCCGAGGAGCAGGGGCCCGGGCATCGCTTCGCGTTCCTCCGGTATCAATTGACTCCGCTCGCCTTCGGCTCGCTGCGCGCGCTTTGCGCTTGCTCGACGGACTCCGCTCGCCTTCGCATCGCTGCGCGCTTGGCTTGCCGCTTCCAGATTCTACCTGCGCGCAGGTAGAATCAAAGACGGCCGCAAGCGCGAAGCGCGCGCAGCGAGCCAGGGGCGAGCGGAGAAAGCAGCGCCGCTCAATTCCTCGCAACGTCCTACTACAGGGCCGGCGCGGGGTGGCCGATCCCTTGCAGATGGGCCTCGACCTGGTCCTCCTGGCGCTCGTCTGCCTGATCGCGGGCTTCGGCGCCGCACGCGGCACGCTCGCGACTGCAATGGGTCTCGTCGCGCTGCTCGGTGCCTACGCAGCAGCGGTGGTCCTCGGCCCGAAGCTCGGGCCGGGACTCGCGAGCGCCGCGGGGCTCCCGCCGCTGCTCGGGGCCCCCGCCGCGGGGACGCTGGCCTTCGCCTTCACCCACGTCGTGCTGAGCCTGCTCGGCCGCTGGCTGCGCCGGATCGAGGAGCGGCGGGTGGCCCTCGGGCGCAGCGCACTGGACCGCATCGGGGGTGCGCTTCTCGGCGGCCTGCGCGGAGCCATGGTCGCCGCGCTTCTGGCGTGGCTCGCACTGCTGGCGGATGGGCTGCGCGTCGCGGGCGTGGCTCCGGAGCTACCGACGCTCGGAGACTCGCAGGCGGCATCGCTCACGAGCTCTGCGGTCGAGGCCGGCAGCCTGGCGCTGCTCGGTTCGGAGCCGGGTGGCCGCGTCGTCTCCCGGCTGGCCGGGAGGCCGGGGGCGACGCTCGCCGAGATCGAAGCCGTGCTCTCGGATGCGCGCGTCGACGAGCTTCGCGACGACGCGGTCTTCTGGAACAAGGTCGAGCACGGAGACGTCGAGGGCGCGCTCCACCGCGCGAGCTTCGTGCGGCTGGCGCGCGACGCCGAGCTGCGGCGAAGGTTCCATGCGCTGGGGTTCGTGGACGAGGCAGGCGCCGGGGACCCGGCCGCGTTCCGGAACGAGATGGCGGAGCTGCTCTCGGAGCTCGGCCCGCGCTTGCGCGCACTGAGCGAGGATCCGGAGTTCGAGCGCCTGATGCAGGATCCGGAGCTTCTGGAACGCGCGCGTTCGGGCGACTCGATCGCGATCGCGAGCGACGCGCGAGTCCGGGCGATCGTCTCCCGTGCGTTGAATCAGCCCGAGTAACTCGGATCGCCGGTGGCTCGCTGCGCGCGCTTCGCGCTTGCGGTCCTGACTCTGGCGGGGGAGGTGAGCTAGAAGAGCGGGTCGTTGCCGTCCGGCGCGTACGCGGTGATCTCGCAGTCGAGCGGGATCACCTCGAAGGCGGGCGGCTCCCAGCCTGCCCGAGTCCGAAGTGCCGGGGCGTGTAGGTCGGCGCGGTGCTCGTTGGACATGGGCGCATTCTAGCAGTGGCGAGCGGTCAACGCAGCAAGACATCGCAGGCGGTCCGGATCCGGCGGAGCAGTCGGCCGAGGGCGTTGTGGTGGACGTTCCTGCGCAAGCGAACGAGGAGCCTGCGCTCGAGGGCGTAGCGGGTCAGGCGCGCCCGCCGGCGCGGGGGGCCCGCTTCCGGGATCGCTGCCAGCTCGGCCAGCAGCTCCGCCCGAGCGAAGCCCCAGGCGGCGAGGTCTTCGTCCGCAAGCCGCACCAGGATCTCGCGAGCCTGCTGGATCTTGTCGGGGTGTCCGGCCAGCTCCTCCGCCCAGCGCGCCAGCGAGCGCGTGGTGGGGCGTTTCTCCCGGGCCACCGTGATCGGGTCGCCGAGCCCCCGGGCGGCGGTCGCGGGCGCCGCCGCGTCGCCGTAGTCGACCATTGCCGGCTCGAAGGAGAGACCCAGGAAGGAGCAGAGCGCTCGCATCTGCACCTCCGGCTCGGCCACCAGATCCTCGTAGCGCAGATGGTGGATCGCGACGGGCGCCTCGCGCAGGAAGCGGGCGACGGCCGGTACGTAACGCTCGAGGATGGGATTGAAGCGCAGCGCCGAGTCGTGGTCGCCGTCGAAGAAGGACTGCACGTACGACGACCACACTGCGAGTGGGTTGCGCGTGAGCACCACGTAGCGCGCGCGGGGGTAGAGCTTCGCGACGAAGTCGAGCACGAGCGCGTAGGCGGGGGTCTTGTCGAGGAGCAGCCGGCGGCCGGAGGTGTCGAGCAGGCCAGCATAGAGCGAGTCGGAGTAGGCGCGCAGTGCGGCCAGATAGTCGCGCTCGCCGCCCGGGAGCGCCGCCACGAGCTCCCGGATCGCGCCCTGGCTGATCACCGGATCGAAGGGCGCGCGCTCGACCGCAGCGTAGAAGCCGAGGTGGGCGAGCGGCGTCAGCAGGTGGGGCTCCGCCGGCGCGAAGACCTGCGAGTGGGCCCCGATCATGCGCGCCAGCAGCGTCGATCCGCAGCGCGGCGGGCCGATGGCGAAGAGCAGGCGCTCGTCCATGGCTTGCTCAGGCGTCGAAGCCGTTTTCGGCCGCCACGCGAGCGTACCAGCGGGCGGACTCCTTCATGCACCTTTCCTGGGTCGCGAAGTCCACCCAGACGAGGCCGAAGCGCTGCGCGAAGCCCTCCGACCATTCGAAGTTGTCGAGCAGGCTCCAGGCGTGGTAGCCGCGCACGTCGGCTCCGGCGTCGATCGCTCGCGAGAGAGCCTCGAGGTAGCCCTGGAAGTACTCGATGCGGCGGTGGTCGCGGATCGCGCCGTCCGGGCCGGGGCCGTCGGCGTAGGAGCAGCCGTTCTCGGTGATCTCGATCGGCGGGCGGTCGTAGTCGCGGCTGATGCGCACGACCACGTCGTGCAGCGCCTTCGGCCACACTTCCCAGCCGAAGTCGGTTCGGGGCCCGTCGTTGCCACCCACCGGTCCCACCGCCTGCGCGCCGATGCCGAGCGCATCTTCCGGGTGCGCGCGCACGAGCGAGCGCGTGTAGAGGTTGATGCCGAGGAAGTCGAGTGGCGCGCGCATCCGTTCGAGGTCCCCGTCGCGCACGCCCATGCGCGCGTAGGGCGTCCCCGTCGTAAAGACCTCCGGGTAGCGGCCGCGCAGCGCGGGCTCGAGGTACCAGAGGTTCAGCAGCCGGTGCCAGCGCTCGGCCGCATCCGCGTCCGCCTGCGAGTCGCCCGCGGGTTCGCAGGCCGACATGCTGAAGGCGGTGCCGATCGCGAGCTTCGGCCGCGCGGCCCGCATCGCCCGGAACGCTTCGCCCTGGGCGAGATTCACGGTGTGGCCTGCCCGCAGCCACGCGTCGGGATCGCGCCGGCCGGGGGCGTGGATCCCGACCAGGTAGCCCATCGTCGTGAAGATGCTGGGCTCGTTGAAGATCATCCACTGGCCGATCCGGTCGCCGAGCGCGTCGACCACGATCTGTGCGTAGTCGGCGAAGCGGCCCGCGGTGTCGCGGTTCGGCCAGCCGCCGCCGTCCTCGAGCGCCTGCGGCAGGTCCCAGTGGTAGAGGGTGGGGAAGGGCCGGATTCCGGCGTCCAGCAGCGCGTCGGTGAGCCGGCTGTAGTAGTCGAGT
The DNA here is from genome assembly GCA_964413375.1 of uncultured Spirochaetales bacterium. Classification (GTDB taxonomy): domain Bacteria; phylum Myxococcota_A; class UBA9160; order UBA9160; family SMWR01; genus CAZUYC01. The sequence continues at coordinate 20,281 of CAYPSI010000310.1, forward strand.
CCGCGTCGGTTCACCGCGCCCGAGCCCTCTGGCAGCACGCGCGGCCAGGCGATCGAGAAGCGGTAGCTCGTGAGGTTCATCTCGCGCAGCAGCGCGACGTCTTCGCGCCAGCGATGGTAGGAGTCACAGGCCACGTCGCCGGTGTCGCCGTTCTTGACCCGGCCGCTCGTGTGCGCGAAGCGGTCCCAGACGGAAGGGCCCTTGCCGTCTGCGTCCCAGGCGCCTTCGATCTGATACGACGCGGTCGCCGCGCCCCAATGGAAGCCCTCGGGAAAACGCAGGCGCGACACGCGAGATCCTCCGCAACGAGAGCGCCGAGCATAGGCCTGAAGCCGTGCGGTCGCAGCCGCGCTTTCCCGCGCGGGGACGCGACGGTAGCGTCGTGCCGGGAGGGCGCGGATGGTTGCGGCGATGCCGGACGCTCGGGCGCTCGCGGAGCGCGCCAAGGAGCTTGCGCTGGCACTCGGCTTCGATCTGGCGGGCATCGCGCCCGCAGATCCCCCGCCGCATGCGGAGTCGCTGCGAGGATGGCTCGCGCGCGGCTTCGCCGGAGAGATGGGCTACCTGGCGAAGCGCGTCGAGGAGCGCGTCGATCCCCGCCGCGTGCTCGAAGGGGCGCGCAGCGTCGTCGCGCTCGCCTTCGTCTACGACCCGGGGAGCCAGATCCCGGTCGAGGGTCCAAGCGCCCGCATTGCCCGTTACGCCGGCGGCGAGGACTACCACGATGTGCTGCTCGATCGCGTGCGCGCCTTCGAGGCCGCACTCGTCGCGCTCGCGGAGCGCCCGGTGCGCACGCGAGGCTACGTCGACACGGGCCCGCTGCTCGAGCGCGCACTCGCCGCCCGCGCGGGGCTCGGTTGGATCGGAAAGAACACCTGCCTGATCCACCCGGGCCTCGGCTCCTATCTCTTCCTCGCGGTGGTGCTGACCGATCTCGCACTCGAACCCGACTCCGCGGAGCCCGACCACTGTGGAAGCTGTCGGGCCTGCCTCGACGCGTGCCCCACCGACGCGTTCCCGGAGCCCTGGGTGATGGACGCGACGCGCTGCATCGCGTACTCGAGCATCGAATTGCGCGGCCCGATCCCCGAGCCGCTGCGCGCGGCGCACGGCGACTGGGCCTTCGGCTGCGACATCTGCCAGGAGGTATGCCCCTGGAACCGGCGGGAACGGCGCGCCGTACCGGCCGATCCGCAGGGGCTGCGCGCGCGGATCGCGCCGCGCCCCGAGTGGCGAAGTCCCGCACTCGACTGGCTCCTCGCGCTCGACGAGACGGCGTGGCAGCGCGCGACGCGTGGCACGGCGCTGAGGCGAGCGCGTTTTCGCGGCCTGCTGCGCAATGCGCTCGTGGTCGCCGGCAACTCCGGCGACGCGAGGCTCGTGCCGCTGGTGCGGCGGCACGCCGAAGGCGACGATGCACTGCTGGCGGAGCACGCGCGCTGGGCTCTCGAGCGGCTCGAGGCGGGCGGGGCACTCAGCCCGGGCGCTGCGCGGTGAGGCGCGCGAGCGCCTGGGGCCAGGGCAGCGCGACCGTGCTCTCCGAATAGGCCAGCAGCTCGAGGCCCGAGAAGAGCGCACGCAGCTCTCCGGGCGCGAGTAGAAACGCTGGATTTCTAGGGCCTTGTCCGAGAGATCTCTGGTCCAGGGTGAAGGTTTCGTAGAGCAGCAGCCCGCCCGGGGCGAGGGCGGCTTCGATCGCCGCCGCCAGCGGACGGAAAAGGAAGCGAAACACGAGGATCGCGCCGCAACTCCCCGCCAGCAGCGGGATTCCGTGCGGCGTCTCGAGGTCCGCTCGTAGCGCCGAGACGCGGAGCTTCCGGTCCCGAGCGCTTGCGCGCAGGCCGGCCAGCGCCTCGGGATCGCGGTCGATGCCCACGACCGGAAGCGCCGCAGCCGCCACCGCAAGCGCGTTGCGCCCCCGGCCGCAGGCGAGCTCGACGATCGGTCCCCGCGCTCTGGCTGCGCGCAGGCGCGGCAACTCCGCGAGCAGGTGCGCCGACGGCTCGTCGCTCACGCGTCGACGCGCGCGCGCCGCCCCTTCGCGATCGGCCACGGGATCGCGAGAAAGCAGTGGCGCATGCGGCCTAGGGTATCATGCGCCGCCGATGAGCGTGCTCACGCGCGACGCGATCCTCGCCGAGATGAATGCAGGGCGCCTGGTCATCACGCCTTTCGAGGCGGATCAGCTCGGCGCTGCGTCGGTCGACCTCACGCTCGGCGACGAGATCCGCGTCTTCGACCCCGGAGCCGAGCCGATCGACGTACGCAGCGACGCGGACTATCTCGATCACACGACGCTGCGCCGACTCGACGCGCCCTACGTTCTCGAGCCCGGTTGCACGATCCATGGCATCACGCGGGAACGCATCGCGCTGCCACCGGATCTCTGCGGACTTCTCGAGGGGCGGAGCCGCTTCGCGCGACTCGGCCTGATGATCCACGTGACCTCGGCCTTCGTGCAGCCGGGGGTGGACAACCGCCAGGTGCTCGAGATGAGCAACGTCTCGAACCGCGGCCTGCGCATCCACGCGGGCGTCCGCCTGTGCCAGATCGTGCTGCTGCGGACGGAGGGACGCGCGGTGTACACCGGTCGCTTCTCCCGCCAGGACGCGCTCTAGGGGTCTCGGCGCAGGTGCGGGCCGTCGTGCAGCGGGTGAGCTCCGCGTCCGTCGCCGTCGAAGGCAGCGAGGTGGCGCGGATGGGCGAGGGCCTGCTCGCGCTCGTGGGGGTGGGCAGGGAGGACGCTGAGGCGCAGGCGCGTGAGCTCGCGCGACGCCTGCTCCAGCTGCGCGTCTTTCCGGATGCCGCGGGCAGGATGAACCTCTGCCTGCTCGAGATCGGAGGAACGCTCGGGGTCGTGTCGCAATTCACGCTTCTCGGTGACGCTCGTCACGGCCGGCGACCGTCGTACGGCGCCGCGGCGTCGGGCGAGCAGGCGGAGCCGCTGCTCGGCATCCTGATCGAGACCGCGCGCGACCTCGGCGTCACGGTCGTGACGGGCCGCTTCGGCGCGACGATGGAGGTCTCGCTGGTGAACCAGGGCCCGGTCACGATCCTGCTCGACACCGAAAAGCGCTTCTGACCGCAGCGCCGAGGCTTGACGCAACGCGGCTGCGCGTCATCATGCGGCGCGGGGTCGATGGGCCCTTTGGGAGGGTGAGAGAAGTGCAGATCGAGAATCGCAGGCGTATCGGCCTGCTCGTGCTTGTCTTCGTCGTCGCCACGAGCCCGGGGCTCGCGCAGGCGCAAGAGCAGGAGCCCACCTGGGAGAACGGTGGGCTCGGTGCCGCGGCGGCCATCTGCAGCCTGGTCTATGGCCCGGTGAAGGTGGCCACGGCGGTGCTGGGGCTCGTCGTCGGTGGCCTGTCCTATCCGCTGAGCGGCGGGGATGCGGACGTTACGATGCGGGTCATCAACACGTCCGTGCGTGGCGACTACGTCGTCACCCCTTCGCATCTGCGCGGCGAGCGGCCGCTCGAGTTCTGGGGGCGCGCACCCGAACCCGGCTACTGAAGCCGCGCGAGGCGCCGCGGGATGGCCCCCGGAGGGGGCGCGCCGGCAGATCATGGCAACCCAGGCCGGGAGTCGCGATCCTCGGGGAGCGCGCATGACCGATCTGGGCTCGCAGCCTCTCCTGGCTTTTGGCGCCGGCTTGCTCTCGGTGCTCTCTCCGTGCGTGCTACCGCTGCTCCCGGCCTACCTGTCGCTGATCTCGGGCATCACGGTGGAGGAGCTGCGCGAGAGCGACGAGCGGGGCCCCGTGCGCCGGCGCGTGATGGCGGCGTGTCTCGGCTTCGTGGCGGGCTTCTCGCTCGTCTTCGTGGTGATGGGGCTCGGCGCGGTCGGCCTTGGACACCTGCTGCGCACCGCCCGCTGGGAGCTCTTCGGCCTCGAGTTCGGCGTGACCCAGATCGCCGGACTCGCCGTGGTCCTCTTTGGCCTCCACATGACGGGCCTCGTGCCGCTGCGCCTGCTCTATCGCGATACGCGCTTCCAGCCGCGCGTGACTCGGCACGGCTTCGCGTCCTCACTGCTCGTCGGAGCGGGCTTCGCGCTGGGATGGTCGCCGTGCATCGGGCCGATCCTCGCGACGATCCTCACGGTCGCCGGGACGAAGGAGTCGGCTCTCGAGGGAGCCTGGCTGCTCGCGATCTACTCGGCCGGGCTCGCGGTGCCCTTCCTGATCGCGGGCTGGAGCGTCGAGCGTTTCTTCGCGGTCTTTGCGCGCGTGAAGCGCTACTTCCGTGTCCTCGAGGTGACCTCGGGTGTCGTGCTGATGAGCGTGGGGCTGATGCTGGTCACCGACCAGCTCTCGAGCCTGAACAGCCGCTTCCGCTTCATGACGGAGTGGTTGAGCGCTGCGGAGCGGGCCCTTCAATGACGGGCTCGCGGAGGATGCGCGCGCGTGCGATCGCGGCGTCGGCGCTGGCCCTCGCGTGGGTCGCGAGCGGCTGCTCGCGAATGGACGAGCACGCGCTCGCGGACGGCGAGGAGGCTGCGGCCGCCGGGGAGGAGCCGCGCGAGCAGGCGCCTGCGTTCACGCTCCCGGATCTCCAGGGGCGATCCGTGCGCCTCGCAGACTTCGAGGGACGCACGGTCGTGATCGACTTCTGGGCCACCTGGTGTCCACCCTGCCTCTTCCAGGTTCCGGAGCTCAACGCGTTCTGGAAGAAGCATCGAGATGCCGGAGACGTCGCCGTGGTCGGCGTGGCCGTCGACGCCGAGGGCGCCGAGGTCGTGGGTCCCTGGGTCGAGGAGCAGGGCGTCGAGTACCCGATCCTGATGGGGGACGAGGAGCTGGCGCGTCGTTTCGGCGCCCAGGGCTTCCCGACGCTCGCGATCGTGCGGCCGGATGGCAGCCTCGACTCACTGCACGTCGGGCTGATCGAGGTCGCCGATCTCGAGGCGCTCGTGGCGCCGCTGCGGGCCGCGAAGGGAAGCGATTCCCCGGCGCTCTAGCCGGTCGCTGGCTCAAGCGGGGGCTGCGGAGCGACGAAAACACGCGGCGGAGGGCTCGCCGTTGCCGCGCGCAGAGGACACAGACGGGCAGGTCCGGAGCGCACACCAGCGCGCGCTGGTGCCGGGCGAGGTCGTCTTCGACGAGGGCGAGCCGGGCGACGAGCTCTTCGTGGTGCAGTCCGGGGAGATCGAGCTCACGCGGCGCGGGTTCGGCGGCCCGCGTCGCATCGCGCGTTTCAGGGCCGGAGACTTCTTTGGCGAGATCTCGGCGCTGGAGGGCACGCGGCGCTCGGCGCGGGCCGTCGCCGTCGGACCGGCCTGCGTTCTGCGACTGGATCGGGCCACGCTCGAGGCGATGTGCGTGAGCGAGCCCGAGATCGCGCTGCGCCTGATCCGCGGCCTGGCCCAGCGTCTGCTCGACGCCGAGCACCGGCTCGCACAGGTCGACGCCGACGAGGTGCTGAGGCCCCTCGTGCGAGCCCTTCTCGGGGCCGCGCAGCCGGATGCCCGCCACGGGTCGCGGATTCCGCTCACGCTACGCGAGATCGCACAGGCGGCGGGCCTCACGTTGCTGGAGGCGCATCGAGCGCTTCAGCAGCTCTTCGAGCAGGGCGTGCTGCAGCTGCTGGACGATTGCCTGGTGGCCGCGGACCTAGGCCGCCTCTTTCAGCCGGCCGAGGCTGGGTCGGCGGCGACGACCCCCTAGGCCGCTCGAGCCGGATCTCCCGTTGCTTCGATTGACCGGTCTCGGGTGCGCTGTTAGCGTGCGCCCGGGGGAGCGTGGGATTGCGTCGGACCGTCGCAGCCCTGTTCGCGGGGGTCGCCTTCGCGCAGGCGGCCGGATCCCATGCCGCAGAACCCGTCTCCTCGCTCGAGCTCTCGGCCGAGAACCTCGAGTACGATCGCGGGCGCGACCTCTTCGTCGCCAGCGGGTCCGTGGTGGTGCGGCGCGGTGAGCGTCGTCTGATCGCCGACTGGGTGGCCTTCAGTCCGTCGACCGGGCGCGGCGTGGCGAGCGGAGACGTCGTGCTGACCGACGGCCGCGACACGCTCCACACCCGCTTCGTGGAGTTCGACGTCGAAGACATGCAGGGGACGCTCTTCGACGCGAGCTTCGACGTCCCCTCCGGTCACATGCGCATGCAGGGCGCGATGATCGCAAAGACGGGCGAGCAGACCTACTCCTTCGAGAAAGGGGTCTTCACCAGCTGCCGCTGCCCGGATCCCGAGATGGAGGACCCCTGGCGCATACGCGCCGAGTCCGCCGAGCTCGAGGTCGGTGGCTACGGGACCGCGCGCGACACGACCTTCGAGGTCCTGGGCGTGCCGATCGCGTGGCTCCCGTGGGCGATCTACCCGCTCAAGACCGAGCGGCAGTCGGGGCTGCTGCTGCCGGAGGTCGAGCTCTCCGGCCGCAACGGCTTCGCGGTAGGCGTGCCGATCTTCTTCGCCGCCGGCGATCCGGTGAACGTCGTCGCCACTCCGCGCTGGCTCAGCAAGCGCGGCGTGAAGGGGGACCTCGAGGTCGAGTACGTCGCCGGAGAGCACTCGGGCGGATCGGCGTTCGGCTCCTACCTCCACGATCGCGAGATCGATCCGAACAGCCTCGCCGAGCCCTTCGGCCGCAATCGCTGGTCGACGCTCGGCTCGCACGACTGGTTCGGGCCGCTCGGAACGCGCTTCAAGGCGGATTATCTCTTCGCCTCCGACAACGCCTTTCCGGACGACTTCAACGAGCTGCGACCCTGGAGGACCGCGCGCTCCCTGCCCGCCGTCGCCTCGGCGGAGGGGCGGGCGGGGGCCACCGGGCGCTTCGGGGTGGTGGCGGGCGCGGAATATTTCAACGACCGACAGGCGCCGGACGACACCGATCGGGACGACTTCCTGCTCCAGCGTCTGCCGGAGCTGGGCTTGCACGCGCTTCCGGGATCCGTCGGACCCCTCGCCTGGCTCGTACCGACGCTCGACGTCGAGTACGCCCGCTTCGACCAGCGCGACCGGCCGCAGCAGAAGTACTCCGATCCCCGGTTGGTCACGAACGACGGGCGCTTCTTCGACTCGGGCATCGACGGTATCGCCGACTCGCGCGAGCAGGGGCGCGACGGTCTCGGCAACCAGGGGGGTACCCGACCCGATCCCAATGCAGACGACTTCGATGCGCTCACGCGACCGGAGGGCCGCGAGGGGGACGGGATCTTCCAGGAGGGCGAGCTCCTCGCGGAGGGAGGGCAGCGCGTGCTCTTCACGCCGCGCATCGCGATGCCCTGGCGAATCGCCGATGCCGTCGAGCTCTATCCGGAGGCGGGCTGGCACCAGACACTCTACGACGGCGACGCGGGCGCCTTCGCCTCGCAGGGCCTCTTGACCGGCCGGGTGGAGCTGCGCACCCAGCTGCGGCGCCGTTTCGGCGCGTCCCTCTCTCATCTGCTCGAGCCGCGCATTGGATGGGCGGGCATCCAGCGCACGCAGGACCGGGACGACACGCCGCTCTTCGTGCCTGCGACGAGGCTGCCCCAGAAGCGCCTGCGCGAGCTCCAGCTCGACAACGTGACGCTCGATCCGGCAGACCGGATCGAGTCCGCGAACGCGCTGAACTTCGGCTTTGGCAACCGCTTCTTCGGCAGTCCCTTCGAAGACGGGGCCGCGCGCCTGCTCGGCGACGTGACGCTCCTCGGCCAATACGACTTCGCGCAATCGAGCTGGGGCCGCATCGTCGTCGACGGGTCGGCGCTTCCGCTCGAGTCCCTGGCCACGCGCTTCTGGGCGGCCTTCGACCCGCAGAAGGGCCAGCTCGACGAGGGCTCCGTCGTGGTCGCGTGGCGTCACGAGGATGGACATGCGGCCGAGGCCGGCTACAGCTACCTGCGCGAGGCCCCGGAGCTCTTCGGAGCCTATCCGCGTCAGAACGACCGCTTCGACTCCTTCCGCGAGCTCGGGACGCTGAACCAGCTGAACCTCGGCCTCCGCGTCGCCTTCCTCGAGCGTTGGGCGGTCACCTGGGCGGGGGCCTACAGCTTCGCGAGCTCCTTCCTGATCGGAAACAAGGGGGGGATCGAGTACTTCTCGGCGTGCGGCTGCTGGGCGGGTCGTCTCGAGCTCGCGCAGGATCGCAGCTCGGGCGTCGCGGTGCGTCTCGTCTATCGGCTCACCGGGATCGGGAAGCAGGCGCTGAACCCCTTCTCCCCGAGTGGAGAGGGGCCTGGCTTCGGATCGCTTGACGCCTTCTGAGACCTTTGATAACAACCCGAAACCACTGATTTTTTTCATTGCACGATCGACAGCGGGGGGTGGAGGCGCCCCGTCAGAGGCCAGCGTGCTCCGCCCGTCCCAGGAAGTCTTCGAGGATCTCGCGCGGCGCGGCAATCTCGTGCCCGTGATCCGCGAGATCATGGCGGATCACGACACTCCGCTATCGCTCTTCCGACGCATCGACGACGGCCGCACCAGCTTCCTCTTCGAGTCCGTCGAGGGCGGCGAGAAGTGGGCCCGCTACAGCTTCCTCGGCACGGGGGCCCGGGCGATCTTCCGCGCGCGCGGGTCCGACGTGGAGTGGTGCTCGGGCGGCGAGACGACCCGGCTGCGCGCCAGCGGCGATCCGCTCGAGATCCTGCGCGAGCGCCTCGCGACGGTGCGCGCAGCGGTGCCCGAGGGCCTGGACTTGCCGCGCTTCCTCGGCGGTGCCGTCGGGATGGTCGCCTACGACTGGGTGCGTTTCGTCGAGAAGATCCCGGATGCGAATCCCGACGAGATCGGCATGCCGGATCTGTGGTTCGCGCTGCCGGAAACGGTCGTGATCTTCGACAACGTTCGCCACTCCGCACTGGTCGTGCGCCAGGTCGAAGTCAACGCGGGTGACGACCTCGCGGAGCTCTACCGCCACGCGCTCGTCGAGCTCGACCGCGTGGTGCGGAAGCTGCGCGAGCCGCTGCCGGCGGATCCGGAGCGATCGCCCCTGCGCGCCCCGATGGACCTGCGCCGCAGCATGAGCCGGGAGGAGTTCCACGGCATCGTGAAGCGGGCCAAGGACTACATCGAGGCGGGAGACATCTTCCAGGTGGTCCTCTCGCTCCAGTTCCGCATCCCGCTCCAGGTGGATCCGTTCACGATCTACCGGCACCTGCGGCGCATCAATCCGAGCCCCTATCTCTTCTTCATGCGCTGCGAGGGCCCGGTGCTGATCGGCTCTTCACCGGAGATCCACGTGCGCCTCGAGGACGGCCGCATCGATCTGCGTCCGATCGCCGGAACGCGCCGGCGGGGGAGGACCCCGGAGGAAGACGCCGAGCTCGAGCGCGAGATGGTTGCGGACCCGAAGGAGCGCGCCGAACACCTGATGCTGGTGGATCTCGGTCGCAACGACGTCGGTCGCGTCGCCGAGATCGGCTCGGTGGAGGTGACCGAGTACGGCGGGGTCGAGCGCTACTCGCACGTGATGCACCTCGTCTCGAACGTGCAGGGGCGGCTGCGCCCGGGGCTCGACTGGCTCGACCTGCTGCGCGCGACCTTCCCGGCCGGGACGCTCTCCGGGGCGCCGAAGGTCCGGGCGATGGAGATCATCGACGAGCTCGAGAACGTTCGCCGGGGCTTCTACGGGGGCTGTGTCGGCTACGTGGACTACAACGGCAACATGGACACCGCGATCGCGATCCGGACGATGCTCGTCAAGGACGGCGAGATCTTCCTGCGAACGGGGGCCGGAGTGGTGGCGGACTCGGATCCGGAGTTCGAGTACCAGGAATGCCTCGGCAAGGCGCGGGCGCTCGTCGAGGCGATCGATTACGCAAGGGAGGGAGTGGATTGAGCCGCCCGATGGCTCTCCGCAGCGGATGATGCGCGTGCTGATGATCGACAACTACGACTCCTTCACCTACAACCTCGTCCAGTACCTGGGCGAGCTCGGCGCCGAGGTCGACGTGTTCCGCAACGACGCCGCGAGCTGCGACGAGCTGCTCGCGGACGCTCCGGACGGCGTCGTGATCTCGCCCGGCCCGGGCGAGCCGGGGGACGCGGGCGTATCGGTGGCGATGGTCCGCGCCTGTGCCGCACGCGGGATTCCGCTGCTCGGCGTCTGCCTCGGGCACCAGGCCATCGGGCTCGCCTTCGGCGGGCGCATCGTGCGGGCGCGCTCGATCATGCACGGGAAGGTCTCTCCGGTTTCGCACGACGAGCGCGGGATCTTCGAGGGGATCCCGTCCCCCTTCGAGGCCACGCGCTACCACTCACTGGTGATCGACGAGGCCTCGTGTCCGGCAAGCCTCGAGATCAGCGCACGGACGCCGGACGGAGAGATCATGGCGGTCCGGCACCGCGAGAAGCCGATCGAGGGTGTGCAGTTCCATCCGGAGTCGATCCTGACCCGCGAGGGCAAGCCCCTGCTCCGGCGCTTCCTCGAGCGCTGCGGCCGCGGGTCAGACGCGTGAGCCTGCGCGACGCCATCGAGACGGCCCTGCGCGGTGACCCGGTTCCGCCGGCCGTGCTCGAGAACGCCTTCGGCGAGATCGCCGACGGCAAGGCCAGCCCCGCCACGATTGCGGCGTTGCTCGTCGCGCTGCGCGCGAAGGGCGAGACCGTGGAGGAGATCGTGTCGGTCGCCCGGGCGCTGCGGGCGCGCTCGCTGCGCGCGCCGGGCGTCGATCCGCGCACCGTCGATACCTGCGGTACCGGCGGCGACGGCGCCGGGACCTTCAACGTGTCGACAGCGGCAGCCTTCGTCGTGGCGGGGGCCGGGATTCCCGTCGCGAAGCACGGAAACCGGGCGGCCTCCTCGCGCGCGGGGAGCATCGACGTCCTCGAGGCCCTGGGCGTGCGCTGCGAGCTTTCGGTCGAACGCGCGGTCGAGATCCTCGCAGAAGTCGGGATCGCACCCTTCTTCGCACGCGTGGCCCACCCGGCGATGCGACACCTCGCGCCGGTGCGTGCCGAGCTCGGCGTGCGAACGATCGCGAACTGCCTCGGGCCGCTGCTCAATCCGGTCGGCGTACGGCGCCAGCTGGTCGGCGTCTACGCCGCCGAGCTCGTCGCCCCGCTGGCCGCCGCCCTCGGCCGCCTCGGGAGCGAGCGGGCGCTCGTGGTGCACGGCTCCGATGGCCTCGACGAGATCACGACCACCGGCACGACCCACGCCGCGCTGCTCGAGGAGGGGAGGGTGCGCAGCTTCGGGGTCGACCCGGCGGAGCTCGGCGTCGCGCGCGCGCTGCCGCAGCAGCTGCGCGGAGGCGACGCGCAGGCGAACGCGGAGATCGTGCGCGGCGTACTGGCGGGGGAGGCCGGTCCCCGACGCGACATCGTGTGCGTGAATGCGGCGGCAGCCCTCTGGGTCGCGGACGCTGCGCCCGATCTCGCCGGAGGCCTGCGCCTCGCGTGGGAGAGCATCGATTCCGGCGCCGCGCGGGAGCGCCTCGCCCGCCTGGCGGAGGCGAGCTCCGCGTGAGCATCCTCGACGAGATCCTCGCGCACAAACGGGAGGAGGTGGAGCGGTCGAAGCGCGCGCTTGCGCCCGAAGAGCTCGCCGCGCTGGCCCGCAGTGCTGCCGACCCGCCCCGCGGTTTTCGCGCCGCGCTCCTGCGCTCGCCGCGACCGCGAATCGTTGCGGAGCTCAAGCGGCGCTCGCCGAGCCGGGGCGAGATCCGCGCGGACTTCGACCCGGTCGCCTGTGCCAAGGCGTATGCGGACTCCGGGGCGGCGGCGATCTCGGTGCTCACGGACGAGCGCTACTTCGGTGGCCATCTCGACACTCTGAGGCTGGTGCGCGAGAGCGTGCCGCTTCCGATCCTGCGCAAGGACTTCGTGGTGGATGTGTACCAGATCGATGAGGCCCGGCTGCGCGGCGCCGACGCGGTGCTGCTGATCGCGGCCGCCTTTGCAGCGGAGCTGCGCGTGGCGGAGCTCGCTCGGCTGCGCGCGCGGGCGAGCTCGCTCGGGCTCGACGCGCTCGTCGAGGTTCACGACCAGGCGGAGCTCGCGGACGCGCTCGCGGCAGGTGCCGACCTCATCGGTGTGAACAACCGCGACCTGCGCAGCTTCAGCGTGGATCTGGCGACGACGGAGCGGCTCGCGAGCGGGCTGCCCGAGGGCGTCGTGCTGGTGGCCGAGAGCGGCATCCATACGTCGGAGGACATCGCGCGGCTCGAGGCCGCCGGCGCCGATGCATTCCTGGTGGGAGAGGCACTGATGCGCGAGGTGGACCTCGGGGCCGCCCTGCGCCAGCTGAGGAGGAGTCCGTGACGGTTCGGATCAAGATCTGCGGGATCACCCATCCCGACGACGCGCGTGCGGCGGTCGACGCCGGAGCCGACCTGATCGGGCTGAACTTCGTTCCCGGGTCGCCGCGCTGTCTCGACCTGCGCACGGCCCAGGCGATCTGCAGCCGGGTGGACGGCGAGGTGGAGCGGGTGGCCGTGTTCCGCGACGCGCCGCCCGAGGACATCACCCGGGTGATCCGACGCATGGAGCTCGAGCGGGTGCAGTTCCATGGCTCGGAGAGCGAGGAGGACGTCGAGGCGCTGGACCTCCCGGTGATCAAGGCGATCCTCGGGGCGGACCTCGAGGCCGCCGAGGGGTATCCGGGAACCCTGCTGCTCGTCGACAACCCCGCCGCGGGCGGCGGCGGCGGCCAGCCGTGGAGCTGGGGAGATTCGGCGCAGCTGATCTCGCGCGGCTTCGACGTGATCCTGGCCGGTGGCCTCACACCGGAAAACGTGGGGGAGGCGCTGGCATCCCTCGGCGATCTGCTGCCGTGGGGCGTGGACGTCGCGAGCGGCGTCGAGGGATCCGATCGACGCAAGGACCGCGATCGCATCGCTGCCTTCGTGAAAGCCGTCCGAGCGGAGGCCGGCACGTGATCGATCCCAGTCGTTTTGGCGTCTACGGGGGACGCTATGTCCCGGAGACCCTGGTTGCGGCGCTCGACGAGCTGACGCTGGCCTATCCCAGCGTGACGGCCCGTCCGGACTTCCAGTTGGAGCTCGAGGAGCTGCTCTCGACCTACGCGGGGCGGCCGACTCCGCTCACTTTTGCGCGGCGCGCGAGCGAGGCGCTCGGTGGGGCGCGGATCCTGCTCAAGCGCGAGGACCTCGCGCATACCGGCGCGCACAAAATCAACAATGTCCTGGGTCAGTGCCTGCTCGCCCGCTACATGGGCAAGCGCCGCGTGATCGCCGAGACGGGGGCCGGCCAGCATGGGGTCGCGACCGCCACCGCGGCGGCGTTGATGGGGCTCGATTGCGAGGTCTACATGGGTGAGGAGGACGTGCAGCGCCAGGCGTTGAACGTCTTCCGGATGGAGTTGCTGGGCGCCGGCGTGCACCCGGTGACGAGCGGCTCCCGCACGCTCAAGGATGCGACCAACGAGGCGATGCGCGACTGGGTGACGAACGTGCGCAGCACCTACTACTGCATCGGCTCGGTGATGGGCCCGCATCCGTATCCGACGATCGTCCGCGACTTCCAGCGCGTGATCGGCGTCGAGACGCGACGGCAGGTGCTCGAGCGCGAGGGGCGCCTGCCGGACCTGCTCGTGGCCTGCATCGGCGGCGGATCGAACGCGATCGGCCTCTTCCATCCCTTCCTCGCTGACGCGGGCGTGCGGATGCTCGGAGTCGAGGCGGCCGGGGAGGGCCTCGACTCGGGACGCCACGGCGCCGCGCTCTGCGCCGGGACGCCGGGCGTGCTGCACGGCATGTACACATTGCTGCTCTCGGACGACGACGGACAGATCTTTCCGGCCCACTCGATCTCCGCCGGCCTCGACTACCCCGGCGTCGGCCCCGAGCACGCACATTTCCGGGACACGGGCCGCGCCGAGTACGTCTCGGTCACCGATGACGAGGCGCTCGACGCGTTCGTATGGCTCTCGCGGATGGAGGGAATCATCCCCGCGCTCGAGTCCGCCCATGCGGTGGCGCAGGTTCGCAAGCTCGCACCGACACTCTCGCGCGACGCGATCGTCGTGGTGAACCTCTCCGGGCGCGGTGACAAGGACGCCCCGCAGGTGCGCGAGCTGCTCGCGAGCCGCGCGGGCTCCCACTGATGGGGCGGATCGGCGAACGTTTCCAGAAGCTACGCGGCCGCGGCGAGCGGGCGCTGGTGCCCTTCGTGACCGCCGGAGATCCGGACCTCGCGACGACCGAGGCGCTGGTCCTCGCGATGGCCGAGGCCGGCGCCGACGCGATCGAGCTCGGCGTTCCCTTCTCGGATCCGATCGCGGAGGGGCCCACGATCCAGCGCTCGAGCGAGCGCGCGCTGCGCTCGGGCACCTCGCTGCGCCGCGTGCTCGAGCTCGTGAAGGGCCTGCGCCCGCGCGTCGAGATCCCGATCGTGTTGATGGGCTATGCGAATCCGGTGCTGGCGATGGGCGAGGCGCGCTTCGCCGAGGCGGCCGGCGCCGTCGGCGTCGACGGCAGCATCGTCGTCGACATGCCTCCGGAGGAGTCGGTCGACTTGCGCCGGGAGCTCGAAGCCCACGGCGTCGACCCGATCCTGCTCGCCGCGCCGACCACGAGTCCGGAGCGCCTCGCGATGCTCGCGCGCGAGACGCGCGGTTTCCTGTACTACGTATCTCTCACGGGTGTCACCGGAGCGCGGACCGAGCTGGCCGCCGGGATCGAGGAGCAGCTCCGCCGCGTGCGCGCGACTTCCGAGGTCCCGATCTGCGTCGGCTTCGGCGTCTCCCGCCCCGAGCACGCGCGCGAGCTCGCCGCGATCGCCGACGGCGTCGTGGTCGGCAGCGCGCTCGTCGACCGGATCGCGAACGCCGGCTCGCGCGAGGCCGCCGTCGACGCGGCCGCCCGCTTCGTCGCCGAGCTCAAGACCGCGATGCGCTCCCAGAAAGTGACGAGCCGGTCGTAGGGTTCGCGCACCTGGCGCTCGTGTCCGGCACGACACCGGGGCGAGAGGGCCCCGGGGAGAACGCCTGGTCGAAGGGTCGGATTGTGGGAGAATCGTGGGTTGCATGCGCTGGTGGTCTCGCGTCCTCTTCGCTGCCTCGATCGCGCTGAGCGCCGCCGCCGCTGCGGCGCCCTCCGAAGCGCCGCTGACCGGTCCGCCGATCGGCGACGGACCGGTGACGGTGTCGGTCGGCTTCTTCCTGAGCGACGTGAACGAGATCGACGAGCGGCGGGAGGCCTTCGAGTTCGAGGCGATCCTCACCCTCAAGTGGCGGGACCCGCGGCAGGCCTTCGACCCCGACGTGGTCGGCGTGCCGGAGCGCACGTTCCAGGGCAGCTACCAGTTCGCCGAGGTGTTCGACGGCTGGTGGCCGCAGCTGATCCTCGCCAACGAGTCGGGCGGCTTCGAATCCCAGGCGGTGTTGCTGCGCATCGCGCCCGACGGCTCCGCGACGCTGGTTTCGGAGATCAACGCCGTGGCCGAGATGCCGATGGCGTTGCGTCGCTTCCCCTTCGACCGCCAGGGCTTCGACGCCGTGTTCGAGGTGCTGGGTTTCGGCCAGAACCGCGTCTTGCTCGTCCCCGATCCCGCGACCTCCGGGGTATCCGATCGGGGGGGCAGCATCGCCCAGTGGAAGCTGCTGGATCTGCGGCTCGCGGCGAGCGAGGTCGACCCCGTCTACGAGGACGGACACGATGCTGCCCTCTCGCAGCTCGTCGTCACGCTCGAGATGGCGCGTCGACCCGCGCACATGCTCCAGGTCGTCGTGTTGCCGCTGACCCTCCTCGTGATGCTCACTTTCTCCGTGTTCTGGATGGACCGCGAGTCGCTCGGCGACCGGATGGACATCTCGTTCATCGGCATCCTGAGCGTCGTCGCCTACCAGATCATCGTGAGCGACGCGATGCCCGGGATCGCCTACTTCACGCTGATGACGGGATTCCTCTACTCCACGTACCTGGTGCTCGCCGTCGGCGTGGTCGTGAACCTCGCCGTCTCCAAGCTCGACCAGTCGGGCCGGCGCGAGCTCGGAGACCGCGTGGACCGCACCTGCCGGTGGGCCGTGCCGGCGGGCTTCTTCGGCGCCAACGCCCTGTCCGCCGCGTACTTCCTGACCTTCCACTGAGCGCCCCTGCCGCGACTCCCGCTCGCGGCCGGCAAGGTCGCCTCGAAAGACCTGACGGGGTACACGGGGGGTCGGACTCAA
The DNA here is from genome assembly GCA_964413375.1 of uncultured Spirochaetales bacterium. Classification (GTDB taxonomy): domain Bacteria; phylum Myxococcota_A; class UBA9160; order UBA9160; family SMWR01; genus CAZUYC01. The sequence continues at coordinate 36,332 of CAYPSI010000310.1, forward strand.
CGAAAGTCTCCGGAAATCCCGGGAGGCTTCAGCGCGCGCCCGGGTCCTCGAGCGTCAGCGCGGCGAGTGGACGCGACGCGACGCGCCTCGCGCGCGCCGGTGGAACTCCGAGCATGCGGAGCTGGTGCTCGGCAACGCGGGCGCCCGCGTCGGGTTCCGCCTCGCCCTGCAGTCGCAGCAGCACCGCTGCGACCACCATCGCGGAGAAGAGGTCCACCAGCAGGTCATCGACTTCGACCTTGAAGACCCCCTCTCGCACCCCGCGCTCGATGTCGGCGCGGGCGAAGGCGGCGACCTGCCGGCGCAGCTTCGGCAGGTAGGCGACGGCCCGGACGAGCGCCCAGCCCCATTCCGGAGTCGCGGTCGCGATCTCGACGAACTGCCGGGTCGCGAAGCTGGTGCGCTCGGCCGGGTCCTCGAGATCGAGCATGGCCTGGTCGATCCGGCGCACGACGTCGCCCGCGATCCTGAACGCGACGACGCCGACGATCTCGTCCTTGTGCTTGAAATGGTTGTAGAAGGTGCCGTTGGCGACGTCCGCCGCCTGGGCGATCTCGTTCACCGAGGCCGCGTCGATCCCGCGCCGGGCGAAGACTTCGACGGCCGCGTCCATCAGGCGCGCGCGGGTGCGCGCGCTCTTCTGGCGCTCGCGGGCCTGGCTGGCGAATACCCCGATCATGGACGCCTCTCGGCCTGAATTGACAACTCTCCCAATTATGGGATATATCCCAAAAATGGCAAACGCTCGTCAGCGACACGGACCCGGGAATGCCCGGCTCCGTCTCGTACTCCTGCTGCTCCTCACTCCCTTCCTGGGGCCTCGCCCGGCGACCGCCACTTCGGAGATCGAGCGTTGCCTGGACGAAGCGGGGCTGGTGCGCGTCGCGCGGGTGGCGGGCCCCGACGGTGTACCCGCGTACGTCCGGGTGGTGGCGCAGGAGGACGGCGTGCCGACGGCGGTGGTCCCGGTTGCGGGCAACGAGGTCGATCTCGCGCAGGTCCTCGCGCTGGCCGCAGAGAGCGCGGTCGCTGCGCCCGTCTGGACGATCGCCGCTTCCGAACGCAGCGAGCGCATCTGCGCGCCGGTTCGCCTCGACCGGGACGAAATCGATGCCGCGACGCGCATCGTCGTCGCAGCCGGGCTCAACTACGCGGCCCACGCGGAGGAGGCGGGCGGGGGCGATGTCTTCCTGTTTCCCAAGCCGGTCGTGCCCACGTCGCCCTACGGCGTTGTAGCCGCACCCGTGGGCGTGACCCTGCTCGACTACGAGGTCGAGCTCGCGTTCGTGCTGCTCACCGACGTAGACCTGCGCGCGCTGCCGTCGCGGGAGGAGCTGCTGGCCCGGAGCGCGTTCTTCGTCGCGAACGACGTGACGGACCGCGAGCCGATCATCGTGCACCAACCGCTCTCGGGCGTGAGCACGGGCTTCGTGGACGCCAAGGGTCAGCAGGGCTTCCTGCCCGCCGGTCCGTGGCTGGTGCGCGGCAGCGAGCTCTTCGCCGCGCTCGCAGCGTGCGGCGGAGCAGGGCTCGACATCGCGCTCGACGTGGACGAGGGAAGCGGCTTTCGCACGCGACAGGACTCGAACACGAAGGCGATGATCCTCGATCCGCTGGCCCTGCTCGGACGCATTGCAGACGAGGTAGCCCTGCACGGGGTGATGAGCCCGATGCCCCGGCGCGACGCGAAGGGCGAGCGCACCTTTCAGCTCGCGGTCCCGAGCCCGTCCGGGGACTCGCTGCTTCTTCCCGCCGGAAGCATCGTGGTGACAGGAACGCCTGACGGTGTCGCGATGCACGCCCCGAGCCCGCTGGGCATCGCAGTCCGCGGCATGCTGCATCTGCGCGGGCCCCTGGCGCAGTTCCGTCACGAAGAGCTCGCGCGCGCGGCGTCCGGTGGGCCTGGCGGATACCTCGAAGCAGGCGACCGGGTGCGCGCGCGTATCGCCGGCCTCGGCGCCCAGATCGTTCGAATCGCGGAGTCCGGCGCCGCCCAGGCGCCCGACCCGTGCGGAGCCCATCCGGAGGGACGACGTCCATGACGCCTACGACACGCATGAGTCGCGAAGCGCGGATCCTCGCGATCCGCATTGTACTCAGCGTCACGGCGCTCGAATTCTTCGGGCCGATCGCGCGCGATTTTCATCCGAGCCATGCACTCAATCCCGATTGGGTCGGTCACGCGCGCGTGCATCTCGTGTGGTTGCTCGGCTTCATGGGGCTCTCGGGTCTTGCCTGCCTCTATCTCGTGTGGTTCCGGCGTCCCTTCGAGATCCGGAATCTCTGGCTGTCGGCTGCCTGGCAGAGCTGCAACCTCGGCGGCTTCTGGATCGCGTACCTGCTCGTGCCGGTCTACGACGGCGAGATCACGGTGCCGGGCATTCACACCCACATCTTCGGCTTCGACGAGAACGTCTTCGTCTTCGCGGTCCTCTCCGCGTTGATGCTCGGGGTGCTGGCCGCGCTGCGCTTCGGTGTGGGCGGCGGAGCGGTGCGTGTCCCTGCCTGAGAAGGTTCCGGTGCTGATCGTGGGCGCCGGGCCCTCGGGTGCGATGGCGTCGCTGCTGCTCGAGCAGCAGGGCATCGAGACGCGCATCGTGGAGCGGCGCGCGGGACCCCAGCGCGCGCCGGCCGCCCACGCGATCAATGCGCGCACCCTCGAGATCTGTCGAGCCGCGGGTGTGGACATGCAGGCCGTGGCGGCCGCGGCGGCGGATCCTGCGGAGGCCGGCCAGGTCTACTGGGTGACGCGCCTGGGAGGACGGGTCCTCGGCCGACTTCCCTACGAACGCCAGGGCGACGACCAGCTCGGGCTCACCCCCACGCCGCTGCGAAATCTCTCGCAGCACCGCTTCGAGCCGATCCTGCTCGAGGCGCTCCGGCGTCGGGCCGGGCGTACGCCCTGCTGGCGTTGGCAGTGGCAGTCGTCCGCGCAGGATGGCGACGTCGTGCGCTCGCTGGTTCGGGATCTCGAGACCGGCGCCGAGCGCGAGATCGCGAGCCCGTACCTGCTGGCGGCGGACGGTGCCGGCAGCCGTGTGCGCAAGTCCCTCGGCATCGACCTCGTCGGGCCCGATCGTCTCCAGAGCTTCATCATGATCCACTTCCTGGCGTCGCTCCGCGGGCTTCCCGAGGTGCCGCCGGGGGTGCTCTTCTTCGTGTGCGATCCACGTAGCGGCGGCGGCGGGTTCGTGATCCACGACCTCGATCGCGAGGCGGTCTACATGCACCCTTTCGACCCCGCGCTCGAATCGGAGGCCGACTACGACGCCGCGCGCTGTGCCGATCTGGTGCGCGAGGCGCTCGAGGACCCGAGCCTCGCGCTCGAGATCGAGAACGTGAGCGTCTGGACCATGACCGCGCAGGTTGCGGAGCGCTACCGCGTGGGCCGCACCTTTCTGGTCGGCGACGCCGCCCATCGCTTTCCACCGACGGGAGGGCTGGGCCTCAACTCCGGGGTGCAGGACGCGCACAATCTGGCCTGGAAGCTCGCGGCCGTGCTGAAGGGCGAGGCTGGTGCATCCCTCCTCGATAGCTACGAGAGCGAGCGGCGCCCCGTCGCCCAGACGAACGCCGATCAGAGTCTCCGCAACGCACTGCGGCTCTTCGAGGTCGCCGGAGCTCTCGGCGTCACCGATTTCTCCGACGCATCGCGCCTTCGGATGGAGGAAACCCTCGCGAGCCATGCCGGCTGCGAGCGTGTCAGCGCCGCCATCGCCGCCCAGGCCGAGCACTTCGACATGCCGGGGCTGCAGCTCGGCTTCTGCTACCGGGAGGGCGCGCTCAAGCGTGCCGAGGGCGAGTCCCCGCCGGAGCTCCAGGTGCGGGAGTTCGTTCCGTCCGGCTGCCCGGGCGCGCGACTGCCGCACGCGTGGTTGCAGGAGGGAGATGGGCGCACGTCGCTCCTCGACAGGGTGCCAATCGATCGCTTCCTGCTGCTCGTGGGGCCCGAGGGTGCTGCCTGGATCGAAGCGCTCGCCTCCGTGCAGGAACCGCAGATCTCCGCGCTGCGCCTGACCCCGGCGCTCTTGCGAGACCTGACACACTGGCTCGGGGTCGCAGGCATCGGGCCGAGCGGCGCGCTCCTCGTGCGACCCGATCAGCACATCGCGTGGAGGAGCCCGACGCTCGTCGCGAACCCCGGCGAGGAGCTGGCAGGTGCCATGCGGCTGATCCTCGATCCGTCCTCGAGCTGACCGTGCGCTCGAGGAGCGGGTCCGGCGGAGCGCTCGCCGTCGAGGCCCTCGCCGGACGGCGGCCCAGGGATCCACCGAGAGGGATGACCGTCTGGACCTTCGGTAGCATGGCCGCAGGCTTCGCAAACCGATCCGCTGGCTCGGCGCGCCCCGCGGTCGAAATGGTGCGCGGCAACCAGACACAGCCCTTTCAGGCGGTGCCGACGCCCGAAGCGCGCGACACGATCAACGCCCTGATGCAGCAGAAGTACGGCTTCGCAGATCGTTACCTGAGCTGCTATTTCCCGCGCTCGCGGAAGGTCCCCCTGCACCTCGCGTCCGCTAGCCCGGCACCCTAGCAACGCCGCTCGCCTCGCAGCGGTGGAACTCGACGTAGAAGCGTACGGCGCCGAGCGGCGTCACGTCGTGCTCGACTCCGGGAAGGATCACACCCGGCAGCTGCGGCTCGAGCACCTGCTCTTCGTCGAAGGGCTCGTGGAGCCGATAGCGCAAGCGTCCCTCGAGGACGTGGATGCGCGCCCAGATGCCTGCCTTGGTGCCATGGCGCGCGAGTAGCGCCTTGGGCACGCTCGACTCGTCGAAGATGGGCGTTCGGCGATAGGCCACCCAGCCCGAGGGCAGCTCGCGCCGCTCGCATGCGGCGCAAGCGAGCGTCTGCCCGAGCTTCGTGCGGCGGCCGGCTTCGCTGGCGGCCCACGGGCGCAGCGTAAAGGGCGGATCGTGGCGCACGTGCTGGACGTGCCCGCATTCGAGCTCCGCCACCCAATCCCCTGAGTCATCCGGGTGAAAGCCGCTGATGCTTCGCTGCACGAAGGGCATAAGGAATTTTAGCTGCGTTCTTTGGCAACGTCCGATAATCGGATGTCGCTCAAGCAGGGAACAGGTGAGTGGAACAGCCCCCGCACGGGGCTCCGCGAAGCCCAGCATGAGCTCCGCCGCTTCCTCTACGGCACGCGCCGTGATCACTGGCTCAGCCGTCGACCGGCGCGCGGGCTGCCGCTCACCACGCGAAGGGATGCGCGCGCGGGAGGCCGTGGCCCTCGGCCGGGATCACCGGCCGCACCGCGCGCGTCTCGTCGATCCAGACGTACTCGTCGAACTGCCGCGGGAGACTGGCATGGAAGTAATGGCTCTGGATCTCGGTCTCGGGCCGGTACACCACACCGATGGCGCGCTCGAGACGCGGCGACTCGAGCTCGAAGCGCAGCGCGTCGCGGGCGGGCTCCCGGAGGTGGAGGAAGAAGGCCGGAACCCCCGCCCGATGACACAGATGCTCGTAGCTCTCCGGGTGCGCAGCGCGTACCTGCATCACCTGCATCGGGGCGTCCCAGTCGCTGGCCGCCGCCACCCTTCCGCGGTCGGTGCCGAAGCCGATCAGGAAGGCCGCCGCGGCGTGCTTCGCGCGACAGAGCTGGCCCACGTTGAGCTGCCCGCGCAGTCCCATCTCCGTGGCGGACGCGTCTCCCAGGTGTGAGTTGTGCTCCCAGACCACGGCCTTCGCCTCCGGCCCGTGGAACTCGAGCAGACGCTGGAGGGTGTCGAACATGTGCTGGTCGCGCAGATTCCAGGACTCGTTCGATCCGTAGTACATGGCGCGGTAGTAGCGTTCGGCATCGGCGATCAGGCGGGCGTTCTGCTCGGCGTCAAAGACCGCCTCGCCGTCGCGCTCGGCGTAGTCGAGCCGGCGAGCCATCAGGTCACGCAGCATCGCGACGGCTTCCCGTTCGCAGACGCGGTAGCGCCCGCTGATCGCTGCGCGACCGTAGGCGGTGGGATCCGCCTCCCAGGGCGTGAGGCACGCGTAGCGCTGCCGGGCCACGCGCGCCGCCACGGGATCCACGCGATCGAGAAACCCGAGCACTGCTTGGATCGAGGTGAAGAGGCTGTAGAGATCGAGTCCGTGGAACGAGACTGGAGGCTGATCGCCACGCGTCTTGGCGTTGTGCGCGCGCAGCCAGTCGACGAAGGCGAGCGTCTCGTGGTTGCGCCACATCCAGGTCGGAAAACGCTGGAAGGGCCGCATGCGGCTGGTGTCGTCCGCGACGGGAGGCCGCTCCTGGACCCAGCGGTCCACCGCGGCGGCGTCCGGCCAGTCCGCTTCGACCGCCACGAGCCGGAAGCCCTTCGAACGGATCAGCTCCTTCGTGATCTCCGCGCGCATCCGGTAGAACTCGGATGTGCCATGGCTCGCGTCGCCGATCAGTACGAGCTGCGAATCCCCGATGCGTTCGAGGAGCGGGCCGAGATCGCTCCCCTCGATCTCGCCGAACGGCGACGCCTCTTCGCGGATCAGCGCCGCGAGGCTCGCTGGGCGACCGGGGGCCCGCGCGGCGTGTCCCTGCCATGCCTCAGCGTCCTCCCAGCCCTGCGCGCCGATCAGCGGAACGAAGCGGACGTCTCCCAGGTCCTCGCGGGTGAGGCTCCCGTCGTGCCGCCGCGTCACGCGCACGAGCTTCTGGAGCTCGCGTCCCTCGCCCACCGGCATCACGAGCCGCCCGCCGGGAGCGAGCTGGTCGAGCAGGGGGCGGGGAACGTCCGGGCCGCCGGCCGCCACCACGATGGCGTCGTAGGGCGCGTGCTCGGGCCACCCGAGCGAGCCGTCGCCGTGATGGACCGCGACATTGGCGAAGCCCAGCTCCGCCAGGCGGCGAGCGGCCTGCTCCGCCAGCGCCTGATGCCGCTCGATCGTGGTGACTTCGCGCGCGATCCGGGCGAGGATCGCCGCGGCGTAGCCCGATCCGGTGCCGATCTCGAGCACGCGATCGCCCGGTCCGAGCCCGAGCGCCGCCGTCATGAGCGCGACGATGTAGGGCTGGGAGATGGTCTGACCGTGTTCGATCGGAAGCGCCGAGTCCCGATATGCGAATTCCTCCAGCTCCGGCGGAAGGAACGCCTCGCGCGCGACGGAGCGGAACGCCCCCACCACCGCCGGGTCGCGGATGCCCCGCGCGGCGATGTGCGCGCGCACCATCTGCTCCCGTTCCGCGCTCGCGTCGAACACATGGATCTCCCTACGCATGTTCCGTGCCAGGCCAGCCGGAGGATGCCTGCGCCCCGACGCAACCGGTACACGGCGCAGCCTGCCCCACCACGGCGACCCGCGCTGGGGCTCGGTACCCCACGCACCGAGGCCGATGAAATCACCCCCACGTGGCCCTCGCTCGGAAGCGCCTCTTCGCAACCAGGCTCGATGCGAGCGGCGAGCCTGCACCGATTCTGGACCCGAGGAGGGGGACAGTAAATCCGGAAATGGGCGAGTTGATCGTTGGCGCCTACCTCAAGCTCTGCCTCGGCTGCGCGGGATTGCCGTGGTTTCGGCATCGAACCGAGGCGAAGGCGAAGATCGAGGACTGGCGACTCGACTACAACGAGAGTCGGCCTCACCAGGCCCTCCGCGAACAGACGCTGGTCGAACTCGCTGTGCAGGTCAGGGACCCGTACGCCGCAAGGCGTTGCGAATTTTCTTGACCCGAGTCTCTCCCTAATGCCATCTGTAGTCGTGGACTTCCCCCCTATTCTTCCCCTCTGCTCTCGGGCAGACTGATGCAATGACGCAGCGCGTGCTTGAAGAGCTCTCGACGCAGGAGTGCTTCGACCTCCTCGCCTCGAGTCGGGTCGGTCGCCTCGTGTACGTCGACGAGCAGGGTCCGGTCGCGATTCCGGTCAACTACGCGATGGCGGGATCCGACATCGTGTTTCGGGTAGAGCAAGGGACGAAGCGCGCCGCGTTGGAGCAGCCCGTCGTGGCGTTTGAAGTCGATCACATCGACGAAGGAGAGCGCTCGGCGTGGAGCGTCATCGTGCGCGGCGCGGCATACGAGGTCGATGCGGGCCGCGTTCCCGAACTGCTCCGGCGTATGGGGGGGCACCCGCCTGTACCGTGGGCTATCGGGATCCACAATGTATGGCTTCGCGTCGTGGCGAGCGGGGTGACGGGCCGTCGCCTCGGCGCGCCGGGATCGTCACTCGTGCTCTGAGCGGGTGATCTCGCCGGCCCATCCTGTGCGGTGGCGACATCTACCGCGAGCCGATGGCGCTCGTGCCGGTTGACTTCCTCGCCCGCGTGGTGGAGGAGGCGCCGACCACGAAGGGCGCCGACCGGCTCCGGACGGCACCTCGCTCGCCGAGGCGGCGAGCGGGTCGGGCGACGCGTTCTTCAGCGAAGCGGAATCGCTTGAGATTCCTGGAGCGCGAGACGGGATTCGAACCCGCGACCCTCGGCTTGGGAAGCCGATGCTCTACCAGCTGAGCTACTCGCGCGACCTGCGCAGGTGGGCACCTGGCGGCGCGCGCTGCAACGGGGCGTGGGGCCGCGCCCTACTCCTTCACGAGATCCGCGAACAGGCCGTCGAGGTGGGGATAGGGAATATTACCTGGGTTTCCGCCTTGGGAACCGAGAAGCGGCGTCATGGCAAGTTTCCTCGGGGGCCCGTGGGCGGGCCTGGCGGAGACCGTGGACGAGTTCCTGGCCCGCTCTGGCATGCTCGCTAAATGAGAGTCGTCGTCGCCCTCGGAGGCATCGCGGGCGCAGCCAGCACCCGCATCGGAGACACGCCATGGAGCGAAGCATCGAACGAGGCCGCGGCCACCCGATAGAGAGCGCTGCTCAGCACCTCGTCAGCCGCGTACCGACCGCCGCGTCCGGCGAGCGGGCTGGCGCGGTGCTAGCGCGGCTCGCGGGCCAGGCCTTCGAGTGCGCCGAGGCGCTCTGTGTGGTCGATGCGACGGGGCGGCTCGACGGACTCGTCCCGATCACGCGCCTGCTGGCCGCGCCGCTGGAGCTCACGGTCGGGGAAATCGCCCTGCGGCCGGCGCCCGCGGTCGGGCCCGAGGCCGACCAGGAGACGGTAGCGTCCGCCGCGCTCCGTTACGGCGTCAGCGCCATGCCCGTGGTGGACGACGAGCGCCGCCTGCTCGGCGTGGTGCCCGCGCAAGCGCTGCTCGCCGTGCTGCGCCACGAGCACGTCGAGGATCTGCATCGCCTCGCCGGCATCACCCACGAGCGCATACAGGCACGGCGCGCGCTCGAGGCGAGG
>CAYPSI010000311.1:0-32629 GCA_964413375.1 uncultured Spirochaetales bacterium
AGCCATTGCGGTGCAGGCTGCTTCCCGGCCACGATCACGTTCACGAGGTTGCGGCTGCGGAGGCACTCGTCCGTCACGTAGAGCAGGCAGTTCGCATCGGGCGGGAGGTAGACGCGGATCACCTCGGACCTCTTGTTCACCACGTGATCGAGGAAGCCCGGGTCCTGGTGGCTGAAGCCGTTGTGGTCCTGGCGCCAGACGTGCGAGCTGAGCAGGTAGTTCAAGCTCGCGATCGGCCGCCGCCACGGAATCTCGTTGCAGACCTTCAGCCACTTCGCGTGCTGGTTGAACATCGAGTCGATGATGTGGATGAAGGCCTCGTAGCACGAGAAGAACCCGTGGCGCCCGGTCAGCAGGTAGCCTTCGAGCCAGCCCTGGCACTGGTGCTCGGAGAGCACCTCCATCACGCGGCCGTCGGGCGACAGGTGATCGTCTTCGGGGTAGATCTCGGCCACGTAGCAGCGGTCCGTCACTTCGAGCACGTCCTGCCACCGATTCGAGTTGCTCTCGTCTGGAGAGACGAGGCGGAAGTTGCGCGCGTCGAGATTGCCCCTCATGACGTCACGCAGGTAGGTGCCCATGACACGCGTCGACTCGGCGTCCTTCGCGCCCGGGCTCGGGACCTTTACGGCGTAGTCGCGGTATTCGGGCAGGCGCAGATCGCGCAGCAGCAGGCCGCCATTGGCGTGCGGGTTGGCGCTCATCCGGCGCGTGCCCTTCGGTGCGAGTGCGGCAAGCTCTGCCTTCAGCGCGCCCTTCGCGTCGAAGAGCTCCTCGGGCCGGTAACTCTTCATCCACTGCTCGAGGATTGCGACGTGCCCGGGCTGATCCATGTCCCCCATCGGGACCTGGTGGCTGCGCCAGTAGTCCTCGCACTTCTTGCCGTCGATCTCGGGCGGACAGGTCCAGCCCTTGGGCGGGCGCAGCACGATCATCGGCCACGTTGGACGACCCTGGAAGCCGCGCGTGCGCGCCTCCTGCCAGATCGCGCGGATCCGGGCGGTCGCGGCGTCGAGCGCCGCGGCGAGCGCCTGGTGGACGAGCGCAGGCTCGTGGCCTTCGACGAAGTACGGCTCGTAGCCGTAGCCCTCGAAGAGCTTGCGCAGCTCGTCCTGCGGAATGCGCGCGAGGAAGCAGGGGTTGGCGATCTTGTAGCCGTTGAGGTGCAGGATCGGAAGCAAGGCGCCGTCGCGCACCGGGTTCAGGAATTTGTTGCTGTGCCAGCTGGTGGCGAGCGGTCCGGTCTCGGCTTCGCCGTCGCCGACGACGCACGCGACGATCAGGTCGGGATTGTCGAACGCCGCACCGAAGGCATGCGAGAGCGCATAGCCGAGCTCGCCGCCTTCATGGATCGATCCAGGCGTCTCGGGTGCGACGTGTGACGGAATGCCGCCGGGGAACGAGAACTGGGTGAAGAGCCTCTTCATTCCCGCTTCGTCCCGCGAGATCTCCGGGTACACTTCGCTGTAGGTCCCCTCGAGCCAGGTGTGCGCGACGATGGCCGGGCCACCGTGCCCAGGACCGATCACGTAGATCATGTCGAGGTCGTCGCGTGCGATCACGCGATTCAAGTGGACGTAGAGGAGATTGAGCCCGGGCGTGGTTCCCCAGTGGCCCACCAGTCGCGGCTTCACGTGTTCGCGCCGGAGCGGCTCGCGGAGCAGCGGATTGTCGAAGAGGTAGATCTGCCCGATCGAGAGATAGTTGGACGCGCGCCAGTACGCGTCGAGCTTCTGGAGCTCCTCGGCTGAGAGCGGCTTCGCCTTTGCCGCGGTCATGGGGATCTTCTCCTTGGAAGACTCAGTAGTGCAGAGTCACGTTCGCGGCGCGGCGATCGAGTCTCACGTTCGTCGCTTCGAAATCCATGACGTCGCGTCCATCGACGGTGACGCGCGAAAGCGGTCGGGGCAGCGGCGAGTGTACGACGATGCCGCCGGGCGGCGTCTCGAAGTCTCCGGACATGGAGAAGCACACTCTATCGTCACCCAAGCTTGCGAGAGTGTAGGAGAGCCGCCCGTACCAGGTCGGCAGGTTCTCGATCGCGATCTCCGCCCCGCTGTCGAGCCACTCGGGGCGGATACCGCCCGCCAGCACCAACGACTCGTTCGTCGCATGCTCGTACGCAAACAAACTCAGTACCGCAAGCACCCACTCGGCGCCGATCCAGGTGTGCGGCACGTCGCCTAGATGACCGGGGCTACGCGGATCGCGCCAGGAGATTTCGGGCCACTGGTTCCATGCGCGCGGGCGCCGATCGGCGAGGAAGAAGTCGAGCAGCTCGTGCGCCTCGTCCACCCGGCCGAGCCGCACCAACGCACCGAGATTGCGAATCTCGTAGGCGGTGTAGTTGTTCCAGTCGATCTCGCCGTCGCGGCGTTTGCGGAAGCCGCGGAGGTATTCGTCGTAGGTGAAGGCCAGCGCAGCGGAGGGCAGGCGCTCGGCCGCATCGGTCGTCGTGAGCGCCGTCGCGGTGGCGGTCACGTCGAAGTCGGCCCACTCGACGGAGCCCGGTACGTACGCCAGGCCGCGCTGCGCGATGGTCGTCTCGATCGATGCGTAGAGGCAGCTCCCCAGCTCGTCGCGCAGCACCGCGAGTCGCCGCTCCTGCGCCGTGTCGCCGAGCACGCGCGCGAGGGTTGCGGCGTCGCCGATGCCGCGCAGCGCCCAGAAGTCGTCCCAGTAGGCGTGCACCGGCTGAGCGAGGTAGCCCTCGTGGCTGACCGATTCGGGCAGCAGGCCGTAGCACGCCTTCCGATCTCCCGATGCCAACTCCGCTCCGAGCCGCTGACTGCGCAGCAACTCGAGGTAGTCGATCGCCCGCAGCACCGCGGGCCACAGCTCCTTGAGCAGCTCGCGGTCCCGCGTGAAGCGGAAGTACTCGGCTACGAGAAACGCAAGCTGGCCGTGACTGTCGTGTTCGGGCAGCCAGTCGGGGCCCTCGCGATCGACGGCGCACGGCACGTTGCCGTCGGCCTTCTGAAAGGGCGCGTACCAGCGCAGGAAGTCGCGGACCTCGTCGGCGCAGCCCATGCGGAGCAGCGCCGCGCCCATCGTCGCACCGTCGCGGATCCACGATCGCGTGTAGCGCCGCGGACCGGGCTGGAGCGCGGGGCCATCGCGGTTGATCAGGATGTGTGCGGCCGCCGTTCGCAGCGCCTCGACCGACGGATGCGTGGCACCGCCGACGCGGATCTGGACGCGCCCGAGCCGTTGCCCCCACGCCTCTGCCGCGTTCGCGAGCTGCGCCGCACCGTCGATCCGTTGCAGCTCGGAGAAGTCGGCGCGCGCCGGGTCGTGCGTTCCGAAGGGAATCGCGAGATAGAGCTCACGCGCCGCACCGGCCGCGAGGTCGAGGTCGAAGCGCAGGGCTCCCGAGGCGTGGCGGAACGCGTCGCTCACCGAACTGCGCGCCGGCACCTCGCCGCGCTCGAGCAGTCGCGCAACGCCGCCCTGCTCGAAGGCCGCGGCGCCGAAGACCGCCGGCGCATCGAGCGGGATCACCAGCTTGCGCTCGTCGATCCAGACCGCGCCCGCGTGACTGCGGAGCGCTCCGATCGGGCTCGCGCCGCCCATCCCCCGGAATGACTGCCACGGCGGGGTGACCTGGTAGGGCCGTAGTGCGCAGAAGAAGCGGATGGCGCAGGTAGCGTCACTGGTGTTCTCGATCCGATAACGAAGGTAGAGGGCGGGCCCGTCCGGCGTGTCCGCGGCGAACGCGGTGGTGGTGAGCAGGAAGCCTTCCGCGCGCCACACCGAGGAGGGGATCGGCAGCCACGCGTCCCGCAGCTCCTGCGCGATCTCGACGTCCGCCCAGGTGACGAGGCGCCCGCCGACGAAAAGGAAGGGCTCGAGCGAGAAGCTGCCGCGGTCGACCTCGAGCAGCCCGTCCTCGTTGAGCAGCGCCGAAGCCGAGCCGCTCGCGACGCCGATCGGCGTCCAGTAGCTCTGCTCGCGCATCAGCCAGCGCGGATGGAGGCCGCGGCGCTCTTCCTGCGCGACGCCGTGGAAGAACGCGTCGGGAGTGCGCGAAAAGTCGTTCGGGCGGACGCCGATGCCGACGATGCCAAAGCCATCGCCACCGGCGCTCTCGCGCAGGTCGAGCCGGAGGAAGCGCGACGCTCCACCCGCCAGCGACACGTAGCTGCGCTCCCCCTCGGCCTGCTGCGCCGTCCACAGCGTCGTCCACGCGGAGCCATCGTCGGAGCACTGCACCTGAAAGAAGCGCGCGCCGCCGCGTGGCTCCCAGTCGATGACGAGTCCGCCGTACTCGCGCTCCGCCTGGAAATCGAGCGCGATCCACTGCGGAGCGGAGCCGCGCTGGCTGCGCCAGCTCGTCCGCGGCGAGCCGTCGAGGACCGACGCCGGATGGCTTCCAGGCAGCGTGCTCGACGCGCGCACTTCCGGCGGCGCCTTCGGGTCGAGGTCCTCGAAACGCAGATCCGCGAGCCAGATGCTGCCCTTGCCGCCCGGGCCGGCCGTGATCGCAATCTCGATCACGCCGAGCTCGGACATCGCACCGCCGCCCGCGGGTCCCCAGGCGAACTCGACCTCGCGGCTGCGAATCCGCAGCGTCTGCCATGCGGCAGGAAACTCGAAGACGTCGCGATGGAACCACCAGACGTTGTGCCCCGATGGATCGGCGAGCTTGAACTCGAGCTTGTTCGCCGGCGCCGCACCGCGCACCTGCATGCGGAACGCCCAGCAGGACGGCATCGTGAGCTTGAACTTCTTGCGCGCCACGACGAAGCCGCCGCCTCCGTGGAAGTCGAAGTCGAGGCGCATCGCCTTGCCCCGCGGGCCCTCTTCCTGAGCGATCGCGAGCTGCGCCTGTCCCGAAGCAATCGTGCTCCAGTCGGAGAGATCGAGGAACGCGTCGAGCAGCTCGCCCCTATCGCTGTCTTCCATCGCAGGATCCGCCATGGCTCCCTCCGGCTCACCGAAGGGTCACGACGAGCGTGTTTCCGCCCGCGGCGAGTCTCGCGCGCAACGCGTCCATCGCAACGACCGCGCCGCCGGCGCGATACGGGTTCGCCTCGCTTTCGAAGGCCAGCGGCGCGCCGTTGCACGTGAGCTCAGTCGGGCCATGGCCCCGATCTCGGATCACGTACACGACCTCGACGGGCACTCCCTCCAGCTCGATGGCGGCGCGCAGGCCGTCGAGCGAGCGCGGCAGCACGGGGTCGATCGTGAGGAACGAGCGCGACTGGCGAAGTCCGAGCACGCGGCCGCGAATCAACTGCGTCGCGATCCCGGCACCGCTCGAGTAGACGCGCCAGCCACCTTCGACCGCGATCGCGCCCGCTTTGAGCTCATCGTAGCGCGAAGCCGCCTCGTAGCGATCGGCGAAGCACGCATCGGAGCTCGATGTGTAGCAGTTGCTCTGGCGCGCTCGCGCGGGCGGGACCGAGTCGCGCAAGCCGATCGGGTTCACCTGCCGGAGCGCGAGGAACGCCGCGTCGGCATCGCCCCAGTGCGCCATCGCCTCGGCGTAGCGGAGGTGTGCGTGGGTGTACATGATGCCGATCTCGCGCCCGAAGAAGGTGCTGCTCTCCGCGCGCTGGAAATGGCGCTGGGGTCCGCCCGCGTACCTCGGGGGGCGATCGAAGAGGCGTGCGCCGTCCGGCGCGAGCAGGTACCGCCGGATCAGTGCGACGTGAGCACGCGCCTGCTCCAGCGTGAACAGCTCGGACAGGATCGCATGGATCATCGGCAGCAAGCGGTAGTGGATCCCGGTGCTGTGATCGCTCGGGTGCAGCAGGCGCTCGACGCCGCCATCGGGACGGAAGTAGGTGAATCCGGCGAGCACGCCGTCGGCGATCAGGAGGCGCTGGAACTCCTCGCGCACCTGCGCGGCGCTCGCCTCGAGCGCGGGCGCAAGTGCCTCGCGACCGACCTGCCGCGACGCCGCGGCCAGCGTACGCAGCGTCTGATATTGCAACGTGACGGTCCACGCGCTGCACAGCCGCTCGCGCATGGCCGGATCCGCCGGCTGGAGCGAATCATTCCAGTCGCCATGCCCGTAGGCTGCGAGCCGCGTGCCTGGGATCACGCGCGCGGCGATCACGCCCAGCGCGCGTTCGACATGCTGCCAGATCGTCGCGTGCTCGGCTCGTGCGTCGCCCTCGGAGTGGAAGAAGGGAACCGACGCGTCGAGGATCGTCGCATCCCCGGACGCGAGCAGATACTGCGCAAGGGCAAGCACCGGCCAGAAGACGATGTCGCCATGCGAATCGCCCGGGCGGATGCTCCGCTCGCGCTCGAAGAACATGAACCACTGCGGCCAGTCGCCATCCGGGTTCTGGTTGCGGAAGACGCGCAGCAGCAGGTCGCGCACCGGCTCGCAGCGACCCAACGAGAGCAGCAGCTCGACGGGCCCCTGGCAGACGTCGCGTGTACCCCAGCCGCCGCCCGAGTACTGTTCGAGACCGCGCGGCGCGAGATAGTGGATCAGCGCGTCGTGCGCGAACCAAGGCAGAATGTCCTGGAGTCGCTCGATGTCAGAAGCGAGCGGCGAAGCCGCGACCGGCAGCAGGCGGAGCGGTCCGCTCATGTCGCGCCAGAAATGCTCGCTGCGTTCCCGATCGGTGGCGCGGTCTGAGTCGCCGGAATCGCTTGTGGCCGACGCGACGAGATGGCCCGTGATCCGGAAAGCGACGGATCGCGACGCGGCAGTCACGAGTACGAGGAAGGGCTGATTCCTGCTGCGGCCGTCGGCGAAGAGCAGCTCGTCGCCGCCCAACGCATCGATGGCCGTGCCGTGCACGAAATCGATGCGGAAACAGCCGTAGGGAAAGCGCCGGCCGACGTCGCTGTCGGGCGGCGCACCGAGCGCGATGCCCCGCTCGTCGCGCACCGCGCGCGGCGGAAGGGCATCCGCACCGTCGTCACCACCGAGTGCCACGTGGTTGGACACCAGGAAGCGGCACGGCGCGCCCTCCGCGACTTCGATCTCGAGCAGGAGCTCGTGGCTGGAGAGCGCCGCCCGGCTGCGCACTTCGATGCGTCCGCCCGCGTGCCGGTAGATCCAACGGCATCCACTCGGATCCATCTCGAACGCCGACGGCAGGTCCAGCAGCCGCCATCCGTCCCCGCCCTCGACGAAGACCCGCTGCCCATGCGAGCGGAAGAGGCCGAGATAGCTGTGCGTCGTGGACAGGAAGCGATTGATGCTGACGTGGCCCTGCGTGACCATCGAATGGAAGACGCCAGCCATCCACACCGTAGACGTGAGCGACCCCTCGTCGGGAACGAGGCCATCGCCGGTCCGCAGCACCTGCCCGTGCGGACGCAGCACGCTGCGCTCCTTTGCAGCGAGCACCACGTGTCGATTCGCGCCGACGAAGAAGGAGTGTAGCCGGCCCTCCTCTCGCTCGACGTGGCGCAGCTGGCTGCCGAAGAGATCGGTGATCTCGCCCTCGCCGAGATCGCGACACGCGAGCCGCTGTCCAGCGCTGAAGAGCGTCGGAGACCCCGCGATGAAATCCGATTCCTCCGCAGTCTCGGTCGTGGGCTGGGCTTCGGGCAGCGCGAGCGCGCGATCGGCGAACGCGAGGTCTGCCGCCGAAGTCGCCGTCGGATGGTCGGGCTCGAGCCAGCCGAAGAAGCCACGCGCGGCGCGCGCGCCCGGCTCGAGCCGCACCGCCTCGTCCTGTAGGACCGCCATCGCGTGCTCGTGCTGTTGCCGCTTCCCCGGCAGCGTCTCAGCGTGCAGGGCCTCCGGTTCCGCGCCGCTGCGTCCCGCCACCCCGTGAAACTGGAGCGCGTCGGTCGCGAAGCTCCTGGCGCGATGCAGCGATCCCAGAACGACCCACGGATGACGGCCGCCCACCGATTGGTTCTGCCGCACTGCCAGCACGGCGCCGCACTCGGCGTGCATGAGCGGCGTGTGATCGAGGTACTGGCTGACGTAGTACTCGTTCTGACGAACGGCGCCGGAGTCGGCGAGCGCGAGGTCCTGCGCGTGGATCAGGTCGAGGGCCAGTGGCCCGCGGCCGACGTTTTCGAGCGCGACATGCCAGAACCACGCGGGCGCGTCCTGCGCGAGCCGCAGCGACACCTCGAAGCGGACGTCGTGCCAGGTTCCGCGCGCCGCAAAACCGTCCTCGCGGATCCGGTAGCGGGCGCCGCTGCTGGGACCGAGCAGCGGGATCGCATCGCCGCTTCCGTCGCGCCGGCGCAAATAGAGGTTGGTCGGCCCCCCTTCGGCTTCGTTGCCCGGAAACAGATTCACGATGACATCGCGATGATCGATGCGCCGCAGCGAGCCGTTGGCGTTGATCTGCGCGCGCAGCCCGGATGCGCTGGTGAGGCAGAAGGCCATCGTCACGTGGCCTTTTGTCGTCGGTTCAAGCGCAAGGTTCTCTTCGCGTGGGCTCAGCTGGCTTCGAGCGCGACGCGCCCGCCTGGGTTCTCGATGAGCTTCCAGCGGCCCGGCAGGTGCTCGAGGGCACCGGGCCGCTCGGCCACAGCGAGCACCCCGGCGTTCGGCAGCTGCTGCGCCAGCACTTCGTACACCTTCGCCTCCGTCGCCTCGTCGAGGTCCGTGGTCGCCTCGTCGAAGATGACCCAGTCGGGCTTTTGCAGCAAGACTCGGGCCAATGCGAGTCGCTGCTGCTCGTGAGCCGAGAGCTTCTGCTCCCACGGCTCGTCGTCGTCGAGCCGCTTCGCGAGGGCATCGAGCCCGAAACTGCGCAGCGCCGCCACGATCTGCTCGTCCGGGAAGGCGTCCGACGCGGAGGGATAGCAGACCGCAGCACGCAACGATCCGATCGGCAGATAGGGGCGCCGCGGCAGGAAGAAGATCCGGTCGCGCGCCGGTTGCTCGATGCGGCCGGCCCCGAAGGGCCAGATCCCCGCGAGTGTGCGGATCAACATCGTGCGAGCGCTGGACTGGCCCCCCGCGATTGCGACGCGCTCGCCCCGACGCAGCGTTGCGTTGAGCTGGTCGAGCAGCACCTGGCCGCGCGGCGCCTCGACCCGGAGATCGACGAGCTGGATCCGCTCGGGCTCGGCGCGCTCGATGGCGATCCCGCCGCTTTCGAACTCGCGCTGCGCGGTGTCCATCGCGTCGGAGAAGCTCGTGAGGCGCTCGATGTTCGCGCGCCAGCGCGCGATCTCCTGGTACGCGTTGACGAACCAGGCGAGCCCACCCGCGACCTGGCCGTACGCGTAGCGGGTCTGCGCGATGATGCCGAGCGACACCAGGTCGGCGAAGTACGCGAGGCCGGCCACCATGAGCGGCACGAGGCTGTTCGCCTGTCCCATCCCCTGCGTGAGGATGCTGAGGTTTCGCTGCGCGCGGATCAGCTCGTGGAAGTTCTCGACGACTCGCTGGAAGCGGCTCACCGCGCCGAGCCGCTCGATCGCTTCACCATGTGTGAGCGCTACCGCCTCGACCTTGTCGCGGTAGCGCACGAGGCTGTAGCGGAAGTCGGCCTCGACGCGGATCCGGTCGTAGTTGAGGGGAGTCAGTTTTCGGCCCACCTGGTGGGTGATCCACATCGAGAAGAGTGCAAATCCCACTGCGACCCAGAGCATCAGGCCCGGGATCTGCGTCGTCTTGCCGGCGATCGGGATCGCCCAGGCGCTCGACAGGTTCCACAGCATCGCCCCGAATGAAACGAGCGTCACGACCGACGCCAGCATACTCAGCGAGAGACCGAGCGCGCTCGCTACGAAATCGCGCACGTCTTCGGCGATGCGCACGTCCGGGTTGTCGAGCTGCCCGCGGTGCAGCTCGCCCTGGCAATAGGCGTGCGGACCGATCCAGCGCGAGATATAGTGGCCGGTGAACCAGCGCCGCCAGCGCACCCGGATCAGCTGCGTGACCCATTCGGAGTAGCTGGGCACGACGACCCCGAGCAGCATGAACGCGATCATGTAGGCGATGCCGCGGCGGAACCCAGGGAGATCTTGCGCGCCGAGCGCGTTGCCGACGTCGCGCTGCGCGTCGGAGACCAGCACGCTCGTATAGACGCCCCCGAACTGGAGCGCGATGCCGAGACCGAGCAGGAGGAGCGACCACTTGGCGTCGGGTGAGGTCCAGTAGGGTCGGATCAGCCGCCACATGGCTCGAGCGAGTTGGCGCCCCTGGACGGTCGGCTTCTGCGCAGGCGACATTGCCCCCCCTTGTTCGGGCTATTCTAGCCGCACCAGGAACCGAGGAGATTCGAGACGAGATGGCGATCTCACCGCTTGCCGGCAAGCCGGCGCCCAGAGAGATGCTCGTGGACCTCGATCGGCTCGAGCGCGAGTACTACGCGCGCGAGCCCGACCTCGGGGACCCGAGCCAGCGCGTGAGCTTCGGGACGAGCGGTCACCGCGGCTCTGCGCTGCGCGGCTCCTTCAACGAAGCCCACATCCTCGCCGTCACGCAGGCCATCTGCGACTGGCGGCACGCGCACGGGATCGATGGCCCGCTCTTCCTCGGCAAGGACACGCACGCGCTCTCCGCTCCGGCGGAACGCAGCGTGCTCGAGGTGCTCGCCGCGAACGGCGTCGAGATCCATCTCCAGCGCGGCCATGGCTTCACGCCGACCCCGGTGATCTCCTGGAACATCCTCGTCCACAACCGCGGGCGCACGGCGCGCCGCGCCGACGGCATCATCGTGACGCCTTCGCACAATCCGCCCGAGGACGGCGGCATCAAGTACAACCCGCCGCACGGAGGCCCCGCGGACACCGGCGTGACGCGCTGGATCGAGGAGCGCGCGAGCGAGCTGCTGCGGGGTGACAACGCCGGCGTGCGACGCATGCCGCTCGCGCGCGCGCGGCGGGCCGACGGGACGCATGAGGTCGACTTCGTGCTTCCCTACGTCGAGGACCTGGTCGGCGTGATCGACATGGAGGCGATCCGCGCCGCCCGGCTCACGCTCGCCGTCGACCCGCTCGGCGGTGCGGCCGCGCCCTACTGGGAGCCGATCAACTCGGTCTACGGGCTCGACATCGCGATTGCCAACCCGGCGATCGATCCGACCTTCTCGTTCATGACGGTGGACCACGACGGAAAGATTCGGATGGACCCGTCGAGCCCCTGGGCCATGGCGCGGCTCGTCGGGCTCGCGGACCGCTACCGCGTCGCGTTCGCGAACGATCCGGACTCCGACCGACACGGCATCGTGACGAAGGCCGGGCTCATGAATCCGAACCACTATCTCGCGGTCGCGATCCGCTATCTGCTCGGGAATCGCCCCGCCTGGCCGGTGGACGCCGCGGTCGGCAAGACGCTCGTCTCGAGCGGCATGATCGACCGCGTCGTCGCCAAGCTCGGGCGCCGGCTCGCCGAGGTGCCAGTCGGATTCAAGTGGTTCGTGGCGGGGCTCTTCGACGGCTCGTACTGCTTCGGCGGCGAGGAGAGCGCCGGCGCGAGCGTCCTGCGCCACGACGGCAGAGTCTGGACCACGGACAAGGATGGGATGATCCTCGCTCTGCTCGCGGCGGAAATCACCGCCTGCACCGGGCGCGATCCCGGAGAGCACTACCAGGAGCTCACCGCCGAGTTCGGCGCGCCGTGCTACACGCGCATCGACGCGGCGGCGACGCCGGAGCAGAAGGCGCGCCTCGCGAAGCTCTCACCGGATGCGGTGAAGGCGTCCACGCTCGCCGGCGAGCCGATCCAGGAACGCCTCACCCACGCGCCCGCGAACGGCGCGCCGATCGGGGGCCTGAAGGTGGTGGCGGCGAGCGGATGGTTCGCCGCCCGGCCCTCCGGCACCGAGAACATCTACAAGATCTACGCCGAGAGCTTCCGCGACGCGTCGCACCTCGATGCGATCCTGCACGAGGCCCAGCAGATCGTCGACGACGCACTGGGGAGGTGACCCGTGAAGGCGACTCAGAGACTCCACGAACTTGGGCAGAGCCTCTGGCTCGACAACATCACGCGCGAGCTGCTCGCGAGCGGGACGCTCGAGCGCTACGTCCGCGAGCTCTCGGTGACTGGACTCACGTCAAATCCGACCATCTTCGAGAACGCGATTCGCGGCAGCACGGCGTACGACGACACGATCCGCGCGAAGCTCGCGCAGGGTCGCTCGCCCGAAGAGCTGTTCTTCGAGCTCGCGATCGAGGATCTGTCGCGGGCGGCCGATATCTTCCGTCCGATCTTCGAGCGCACCGACGGCGTCGATGGCTGGGTGTCGTTCGAGGTCTCGCCGGTGCAAACGTGACGCTGCTCTTCTCGTGCGAGCAGTACCTTGCGGCCGCGGGGGCCTTCCTGCGCGGCATCGAGCGGCGAATCGAGGCCGGCCTGAAGCCCGAGGTCGGCTCGGTGGCGTCGCTCTTCGTGAGTCGCTGGGACGCCGCGGTCGTGCAACGCGTGCCAGAGGCGCTCCACAACCAGCTCGGTGTGGCGATCGCCCGGCGCAACTACGCCGCATCGGAGGCTGCTCGGATCGCCGCACTGAAGGCTGCCTCGGCGTGAGCCGGAGCGCCGCAACGGGGCTCCAGCGCAGCGCGGGCATCCCACGCAACGTCATCGAGCCGCTCCGAGCAGACTCCGCGTGAGCGGCGGGGTGCCACCGCTCACGCGTGCTGCGCGAGCACGCGCCACGTCTCGCGCAGGATCGTCAGGTCTTCGCGCGTCGCGATCATCAGGATGCGCGCCGGCGACGCCGCCTGCGCGACGTCGGCGTCCGGCTGACAGCCGGCATTGGCGGCTGCGTCGAGCGTGAGACCCAGATGGCCGAGACTCCTGCACACGCGCTCGCGAATCTCTGCCGAGTTCTCTCCCACGCCTGCCGCGAACACCAGGCCATCGACACCGCCAAGGGTCGCCGCCATCGACCCGATCGTCTGGACGACGCGGTGCACGTAGAGCTCGATTGCGAGACGCGCGTCCGGATCGGAGGGCGCTGCCGCCAGCACCTCGCGCATGTCGGACGAGCGCGCCGAGACGCCGAGTAGACCGGACTCGTGATTGAGCGCGTGATCGAGCTGCTCTGCATCGAGGCCCCTACGTCGCAGGAGGTGCAGGAGCAGACCCGGGTCGACGCTGCCGCTGCGCGTGCCCATCATCAGGCCGTCGAGCGGCGTGAACCCCATCGACGTGTCGACGCAGACGCCGCCCTGCACCGCCGACACCGACGCGCCGTTGCCGAGGTGCGCGACGATCAGGCGCAGGTCGGCTCGCCCCAGCATCTCCGCCGCCCGCTGCGCGCAATACGAATGGCTGAGACCATGGAACCCATAGCGGCGGAGGCCCCACTGCCGCGTCCAGCTGCGTGGGATCGCGAAGGTGCGGGCCGCTTCGGACAAGGTCGCGTGGAAGGCAGTGTCGAACGCAGCCACCTGCGGCACCGCGGGCAGCACCTCCGCGACGGCGCGAATGCCTGCGAGACTGGCGGGATTGTGCAGCGGCGCGAGCTCCCCCAACGCGTCGATCGCGCGCTCGACCTCGGGCGTGATCCGCACGGCCGTCGTAAAGCGCTCGCCGCCATGGACGACGCGGTGTCCGACCCCCGCCAGCTCGCTCGGAACGAGCAACGCGCCAGCCTCGAGCAGCTCGAGCGCGCAGCGGACGGCATCCGCCGGCGTGCGTACGACCCGATCCGCTCGGACGTCTGACCCGCCCTGGCGCCGCACCACCAGCCGCGGCGACTCGGCCAGCCAGTCGACCTCGGCGCCGGCGAGGTGCCGCTCACGGTCCACCTCGAAGAGACCGAGCTTGAGCGTGCTCGATCCGGCGTTGTAGACGAGAAGCTTCATCCGACTCAATGGGTACCCGAGCAGGCAGACTCCCGCCCGTCGCGAGCTTCCCTGCGCTTCCACGCATTTTGTCTGACGTGCCCCGGTTCTTCGGACCAGTCAGACTGAGAGAGCCGGGCTCGGCCGGTCCAGCATTACCAGAACACGGAGGGGGTGCGCACCGTGAAGCCCATCAACGGGCTCAGCGCCCGATCCATCGCTCGAGTTCCTTCCCGCCCACGGGAGCGCGAGGAAACTTGCCATGATGTCGCTGTTGGGTCCCCGAATGGCGGAAACTCAGGCAAGCTTCCCCATGCCCCGGCGGATCCAGTCGGCATGTTGACGAGGAGAGAACCGTGAATTTGTCCAAGCTGACGGCGAGCCTGCTGCTTTCCTCGTGCGCGAGCGCGCTCGTCGCGTGCTCCGATTCGGATCACGGGAGCAGCGCAGGGAAGGCCGCCAGGGTCGGCGCTGCGCGCGTGTTCGCGGCCGTCGACGCTGCGCGCCTGCTCGCGGCCGCCGACGATGGCGCGAACTGGCTGTCCTACGGGCGTAGCTACGACGAGCAGCGCTTCTCGCCGTTGACGGCGATCAACGACGCCAACGTCGGCAAGCTCGGGCTTCAGTGGAGCTCGGACCTCGACACCGCACGCGGCCAGGAAGCGACTCCGATCGTGGTCGACGGCGTGCTCTACGTCTCCACCGCCTGGTCGATGGTCAAGGCCTTCGATGCCGCGACCGGCGAGGCGCTGTGGTCCTATGACCCTCAGGTGCCGCGCGAGAAGCTCGTCGATGTCTGCTGCGATGCGGTCAATCGCGGCGTCGCGGTCTACCAGGGCAAGGTCTTCGTCGGGACGCTCGCCGGCCACGTCGTCGCGCTCGATGCCGGCACCGGTCGGGTCGTCTGGGACACGCTGAGCATTCCGGAAGGTTCACAGATGGCGATCACCGGGGCGCCGCGAGTCGTCAAGGGCAAGGTGCTGATCGGCGCGGCGGGCGCCGAGTACCTCACCCGCGGCTACCTGGCGGCTTTCGACGCCGAAAGCGGCAAGGAGGCGTGGCGCTTCTACACGGTTCCCGGCGATCCGTCGCAGCCTTCCGAGGGCAAGCATCTCGACGCCGCGGCGAAGACCTGGAGTGGCGAATACTGGAAGCTCGGCGGCGGCGGGACGGTCTGGGATTCGATCACCTATGACCCTGAAAGCGACCTCGTCTATTTCGGCACCGCGAACGCCGAGCCCTGGAACCCCGGCGTCCGCAACACGGCTGCCGGCGACAATCTCTACACCGCGTCGATCGTGGCGATCCGGCCCGACACCGGAGAATACGTCTGGCACTTTCAGGAAACGCCGGAGGATCGCTGGGACTTCGATTCCACCCAGCAGATCATCGTGGCGAACATCGAGGTGGACGGCGAGACGCGGCGCGTGGTCATGCATGCGCCGAAGAACGGTTTCTTCTATCTGCTCGATGCCAGGACCGGAGAGTTCATCTCGGGCACGGCCTTTGCGACGGTGAACTGGGCGTCCGGGCTCGATCCCGTGAGCGGCCGCCCGCAGGTCAACCCCGAGGCCAGGTACGACGTGACGGGCAAGGCCTTCGAGAGTCTGCCCAGCGCAACCGGGGCGCATACCTGGCACCCGATGTCCTACAGCCCGAAGACCGGGCTCGCGTACATCCCGACCAATGAGGTCGCCTTCATCTATTCCGCCTCTGCCAAGGACTGGAAACCCGGCCCGGTCGGCATGCAGCTCGGGATCGATCTCGACGTGGCCGCCATGCCGGCCGACCTCGAGGTGCGCGAGGCATCGGCGAGGAAGACGACAGGGGCGCTCGTGGCATGGGATCCGGTGGCACGGAAAGCGCGCTGGACGGTGGCGTATCCGGGACCGACGAACGGCGGCACGCTGTCCACCGCGGGCAACCTCGTCTTCCAGGGCACCGCGGGCGGCGAGTTTCGCGCCTATGCGGCGGACACCGGCAAAGCACTGTGGAGCTTTCCGACGCAAACCGGTGTGGTTGCCGGGCCTGCCACCTATGCGGTCGACGATGAGCAGTACGTGGCGGTTCTCGCGGGCTGGGGTGGCGTGTGGGATCTGCTCGCCGGCGTCCTGGCGAACAAGTCCGGCCCGGTGCGCAACGTCAGCCGCCTGCTGGTGTTCAAGCTCGGCGGAACTGCTGAGTTGCCGCCCCTGACGCCGCAGTCGCTCGCGGTGCTCGACCCGCCACCGCTCACGAGCGAGCCCGAGCAGATCGCCGACGGGGCGCGTTCGTATGGCAACAACTGCATGGGCTGCCACGGCGACGCGGCGGTAGCGGGCGGTCTGGTCGTGGACCTTCGCCGCTCGGCGGTGCTCAACAGTCCGCAGCTGTGGCAGCAGATCGTCCATGACGGGATCTTGAAGGAGCGGGGCATGGTCGCCTGGTCGGCGAACATGACGCCGGCACAGATCGAGAACATCCGGCTCTACGTGATCAAGCGCGCCAACGAAGACAGGGCGCTGGATCTCCAAGCGGCAAAGACCGCGGCCCCGTGATCGAGGATGCGACGCACGGGATCATCACCGTCAGCACCCTCGCGAAGCCCGAGAAGAGCGGGTGATTCGTAGGCGGAGCCGACTCGCTGCCCGCTTCCATCGCCCGTCAGGAGCCCAGCAGCTCGGACCAGGTCGCGTCCAGCCCGCGCCTTCGGACCCAGTCCTCCAGCGTCGCGCGGTCGATCAGATCAGCCGAGAGGCTCAGCATCGAACGGATGTCGCGCAGATGTTTGGGCGAGCCCCCCTCGCGGTAGAACTCCAGCTTGCGCGTGATGACGTACTCGGGCGGGGCTACCCGCACCTCGAGCTTCCCGAGCGCATAGCGTCGTGCGTTCGCAAACGCCCAGGCGTGAAGCTCGTCATCACCGACCAGAAAGATGTCGGCCTTCAGGCCGGAGGCATGGTGAATGATGTTGAAGTGACCTCGCCCGGAGCGTTCGCACTCACGGCGGACGACCTCGGGCGGTGGCAGGTAGAAGTCGGCAGCCGGGAAGACGCGGGGTAGCGTCAGCTGATTCGCAGCGGAGAGCTCGACGACCAGGTCGATGTCGTGGGTGGCGCGAGGTTCCCCGTAGAGAGTCGCGGCCACACTCCCGGTGACGAGATACCTCGCCCCCATCTCCTCGAGCCGTGCAACGAAGAGCTCGAGGAGATCAGCTTCGGGCATCCAAGAAGATCCGGCGTACCTCCGCCTCGAGGCGCGCCTCGTTCCAGTCGGAGTGCAGGCTGCGCAGGAACGCCGTCTTGTGACGCCGCAGCGTCCAATACATCTGACGAGAGGCGCGGTAGCGCTCCGCGGGCGTCATGCGGCGCAGCACTGCCAGCTGCTCGGGGGACGGAGCGTCCGTGTCCGCCATGGGGCCACTGTGCCCGAGGGAGCAGAGCGGCGCAATGCGACCCGGGCTAGCGGGCCGCGATCTCGAGGGCAAAGGCGATGCCCTCGTTCTCCGCGAAATCGCGGATGGCACCCAGCATGGCCGCAGCGTCTCCGGAGGGCGCGGAGGCGCACTCGAGCTGGAAGCGCACGCGCCTGCCCTCGTATTGCGGGTAGTCGCGCGCCAGCGCACCCGTCTGCACGTAGCCGAGGTAGCTATTGAACTTCGCCTCGAGCTGCTCGAGCTGCCGAGGGTCGCTGCCCCACGGCCGCGTCTCGAGCATCAGGAGCTCGACCGCGTCGCTCGCGGCATCGAGGCGGATCAGGTCCACGACTCGTGGATTGTGGATGCCTCTCTGCTCCCCCGGATCGCTATCCACCATACATCCCGCCGTTCACGTGGATCACGGTGCCGTGCACGTAGGCGGCGCGGGTGGCGAGCCAGACGACGGCATCGGCCACCTCCTCGGGGCGGCCCATGCGCTGCATCGGGATGCGCGCGAGGATCGCCTGGCGGACCTCTTCCGGCAGCTCGGTCGTCATCTCGGTATCGATGAAGCCGGGGGCGATGGAGTTGACCGCCACGTCGCGCCCGGCGAGCTCCTGCGCGAGCGACTTCGTGAACGCGTCGAGCCCCGCCTTCACCATCGTGTAGGGGATCTGGCCGGGGTTGCCGGTGTGGCCGACCACGCTCGAGATGTTGATGATGCGGCCGCCGCTGCGGAACATGAAGCGGCGCAGCACGAGCTTGCTGAGGTACCAGGTGCCGCGGGCCATCGAGGCTACGGCGTCGTAGTCGTCGAGCTTCATCGTGAGCATCGGTGCGTTCACGTTGAAGCCCGCGTTGTTCACCAGCACGTCGACGCGCCCGGCACGCTCCTTCAGCTCACCGATCAGCGCATCGATCTCCTCGGAAAGAGCCAGGTCCGCGCGGAAGAGCTCGCTGCCCGGCAGCTCGTCCGCGAGCGCCCGGGCGCTCGCCTCGCTCGAGCGGTAGTGGATGCCGACGCGGAACCCCGCGGCCGCGAGCGCGCGGCAGCAGGCCGCGCCGATCCCGGTTCCGCCGCCGGTCACCAGCGCAAAGGGCTGCGCCGCCGGATCCGAGCTCACCCCAGCGCTCCGGAGATGTGCTCGCCACCGTCTGCGCGGACGATCGTTCCGTTGATCCACGCCGCCTCGTCGCGACAGAGCAGGTAGATCACGTTGGCGACGTCGCCCGGCGTGGTGAGGCGGCCGAAGGGATTGCGCAGCCGCGCCTGCGCCTTGAGATGCGTCGAGCCCGGGATCGCCGCGAGCGCCGGCGTCTCGGTGATCCCGGCCTGCACCACGTTGCAGCGGAGCCCGTAGGGCGCGTACTCGACCGCGATCGAGCGCGCGAGGGACTCGAGTGCCACCTTCGCTGCGGCCACCGCGGCGTAGACCTTCCAGGCCAGCTCGTTGCCCTCGCTGGTGAGGCCGAGCACGCGCGCGTCCGTCGCGAAGAGGCCCCGCGCGTACAGGTCCTGCACCCAGCCGAGCAGGCTCGTCCCCATGCTGTGGATCGTGCGCGCGAAGTCGTCCTCGTCGAGGAAGTGCTTGTCGGGATAGCTCGGCGGGGTGGCGAGCGCGTAGGCGTGGTCGTCACCGGCGGCGAGGCCCGCATCGGCCGCTTCCGCGAGCTTCTCCGGCGCGATGCCGATGCGGCGCGCGAGAGGATCTCCGGGACCTGCGGCGCGTGCGGGCTCGGGCGTCAGAAGCTTCAGGTTCCCGAACGCGATCGAGTGCAGCAGCAGGCGGACGCGCCCCGATGCGCCGAGCGCTTCCGTGAGCTCTCCCAGCACCGCCGTCCGCCGCTCGGCATCGAGCGCGTCGGTGTTGAAGCTCAGAAGCCGCGCCCCGCTGGCGCGGATCTTTTCAAACTCGGGTTCGATCCTCGCGAGCGTCGCGCGCCGGTCGCGGTGCACGATGCACAGGCTCATGCCCTTCTGGGCGAGCTTTTGCGCCGTCGCGAGGCCGAAGCCGCTCGAGCCGCCGAGGATGAGTCCCCACTGATCCGCCGAAAAGCGATCCGCCGAGAAGTCGCTCGCCACGCCGTCCCCCTCCCGAACCGCGCGAAGCCTAGCCCAATCGACTTCGCTCGCCTGCGGCTCGCTGCGCGGCCGCTTCGCGGCCTTGCTCGTGGGGGCCGGCCTTCGGGTGCGTGCGGTGCGCGGGGGGCGGGAGTCTGTGGCAGTCTTGGGCGTGGCAGCGTCCGTTCGCGCGAGCGCCGCGGCGGCTCAGGAGACCCCGCATGCCGGATCCGGTGCGAATCATCGGAAGCTATCTCTCGCCCTACGTGCGCAAGGTCCTGGTGTGTCTCGAGACCAAGGGCATCGCCTACGAGATCGATCCGATCATCCCCTTCTTCGGCGACGACCGCTTCGCGAAGCTCTCGCCGTTGCGGCGCGTTCCCGTCTACCAGGACGAGCGCATCACGCTCGCGGACTCCTCCGTGATCTGCCAGTACCTGGAAGATCGCCATCCCGATCCGCCGCTCTACCCGCGCGACCTCGGAGCTCGCGCACGCGCCCGTTGGCTCGAGGAGGTCGCCGACAGCTGGATGGGCGACGTCTTCATCTGGAAGCTCTTCAATCAGGTCGCGATCAAGCCGCGCGTGTGGGGCGAGAAGACCGACGAAGCGCTCGTCGCGAAGACGCTCCGCGAGGACGTTCCGCCGATCCTCGACTACCTGGAGCAGCAGCTCCCGGCCGAAGGCTGGGCCTGCGGCGAGTTCTCGATCGCTGACGTGTCGATCGCGGCCTTCTTCCGCAACGCCGACTTCGCACGCTTCCGGATCGACGCAGCGGGCTGGCCGACGACGGCGGCCTTCGTGGAGCGCGCGCTCGCCAGCGAGGCATTCCGGCGGCTCGCGCGCTTCGAGGACCTGATGCTGCGCACTCCGATCAGCGGACAACGCGCCGCGCTGGCCGAGATCGGGGCCCCGCTGACACGGGAGACCTTCGGAACGGAGACGCCGCGTCGCGGCGTGCTGTCCGTCTGAAGGGAACGGCGATCGTGAGCTTCATCGACATGGGATCGCTTCCGAAGCCAGGGCAGGTCGGCATCGCGGCGCTGCTGCTGGCACTCGCCTGCGCCGCGGGGCTGCGGCCGCTCACCGACGAGGACACGATCGCCGGCGTCCGCGCGCTCGACACCTCCTACCGCGTGAAGGACCTGGTGCGGGTCGTCGCGCCGACCGGGCGGCACTACGTCCTGCCCGTCGGCGAGTACCGCCCGCGGAACGCCGACGCCAGCGGCGTCTTCTACGAAGCGCCGACGGGGGTGATCGAGATCGCCGGCTTCTCGAAGCACCCCCTTCCGGGCGGCGTGTACGTCGCGAACACCCCGGGCCGACCCTTCGAGAGCCCGTCGCTGTGGATCGAGCGCGGCAGGGGCAAGATCACGAGGTTCCCGCTTCCGGCCGCCGCGCTCAGCCGCTACGGCGACGCGCTCGTTTTCGCGGTGAAGGGGGAGGAGCAGTCGCCCTAGCACGCGGTCGGCGGCCGCCGCCGGCGCTCGCCTGCTCGAACGCGTGCGCCGCGCGGTAGAGCGTCGCTTCCTCCCAGTGCCGCCCGACCAGCATCATCCCGATCGGGAGACCCTCGCTCTCGCCGCAGGGAATCGAAAGTGCCGGGTGGTGCGTGAAATCGAAGATCATCGTGTTCACCGGCGGCGCGAAGGCGGCCTCGATCGAAGCTTCGCGCGGTGCACCCGGCGGCGGCAGCAGCGGGGCCTTCATCGGCGTGGTCGGGAGCACCAGCAGGTCGACCCGGGAGAGGATCTCGTCGTAGACGGCGCGAACCCGGCGCAGCACGTTCATCGCCTTTGCGTAGTAGCGGAAGCCGTGCCGCCGACGCAGCAGCTCCGTGCCGAGCAGCAGGAACTTCACGGTGTCGGGCAGGCAGTCCGCGCGCTCGCGCCAGGCCCGTAGCCGATCGGTGAGGCTCGGAACGAAGAGGCCTTCCTGCCCGAGCGCGCAGCCGTCGGCATGGAAGAGCAGGAAGGCCCCCGACTGCTGGATCGGGAAGACGAGGGCCGCGGCCATCGGGTGCATCGGTACGGAAACCTCCTCGACCTTCGCGCCGACGCCGGCCAGACGCTTCAGCGCGGCGCGCACGGCGGCGTCGACGTCGGGCTCGCTGCTCGGGTGCCCGAAGCCTTCGCGCAGCACGCCGATGCGGAGCCCCTCGGCACCGCGCCCGAGCGCAGCGCTGTAGTCGCCGCTCCGCGCGCCCGCCTGGCGCGCGTCGAAGCCGTCGGGCCCGGCGATCACCTGGAGCAGCACGGCGTTGTCGGCGACGCCGCGCGTGATCGGACCCGCATGGTCGATCGTCGGCTCGAGCGAGAGGATCCCCGTGTAGGGAACGAGCCCGTGCGTCGGCTTCATCCCGACCACGCCGCAGAACGAGGCCGGTACCCGGATCGAGCCGCCCTGGTCGCAGCCGATCGCCATGTCGACCTCTCCGGCCGCGACGAGGGCCGCGCTCCCCGAGGAGGAGCCCCCCGACGTGCGCGAGAGATCGTGCGGGTTGCGCACCGGCCCGGTATCCGAGGTGTGGCTGCCTGCGGAGAAGCACCAGGACTCGCAGACCGCCTTTCCGGTGATGACGCCACCCGCGTCGAGAATCCGCGTCACGATCGTCGCATCGACGGGCGGCAGGTAGCCCTCGAGCAGCGTCGTTCCGTTCATCATCGGAACGCCCGCCACGAGCACGTTGTCCTTGAGCGCGACCGTGCGCCCGGCGAGGGGCCCCTTCGCCGCGCCCTCGATCCGCGTCTTCACGTACCAGGCGCCGAGTGCGTTCTCCTCGGCCGGCGGGCGGAGGCCAGGCGTCCGCGGGTAACGCACCGGCGGGAGCTCGTCGGGGAAGGCATCGAGGAGCGACGGCGTCGCGCCGAAGGGCGCCAGGAGCTTCTGGAAGAAGGCCGTGTCGGCGGCATCGAAGTGCAGGCCGAGCTCGCGCGCGATCGACTCGACCTCGGCCTGGGTCGCGGGCTGGAACGCCATCGGGGACCTCCGCTCACTCGCCCCAGCGCGCCGCGGCGCGCTCGAAGGCGGACTCGAGGGACGCGTGCCGCTTCCGCAGCAGCGGAAGCCAAGACGGATGGGTGATCACGTAGAGCTCGTCGTCGCGCACGCCCTGGAGGATGCGCTCGGCCACGGCCTCGGGCCCGAGGAAGGTCTCGGGCCGCTCGAGGCTCTTGCGGGAGCCGGCGACGCGCTCCATGTCCGGGGGAGGCGCGGTGGCGCGGCGCTGGAGCTCCTGCGGCCGGTTGCGTTCGGCCTCGTTGATCCGCGTGGCGACGCCGCCCGGGGCGACGACCGACACGCCGATCCCGTCGGGTGCGAGCTCCATGCGCAGCGTCTCCGAGATCGCGACTACCGCGTACTTGCTGGCCGCATAGGCGCCGAGCCCGGCGCCTTCGAGCGGAATCAGCCCCGCCATCGAGGCGGTGTTCACGATGTGGGCCGGGCCTCCCTGCGCGCGCATACGCGGCACGAAGGCGTGCAGGCCGTGGATCACGCCGTCGAGGTTCACCGAGAGGATCCAGCGCCAATCCGAGATCTCGAGCTCCGCGATCGGACGGTAAGCGACCACGCCGGCGTTGTTCACCAGCAGATGACAGCCTCCGAAGGCCGCCCAGCTGCGATCGGCGAGCCTTTCGAGCGCCAGCGGGTCGCGAACGTCGACCACCTCCGCGAGGGCCTCGGCGCCCCGATTGCGCAGCTCCTCCGCCACGCCCTCGACCGCGCCGCGCTCGACGTCGGCGAGCACGAGGCGCATCCCCTCGTCGGCACAGCGCCGCGCGAGCGCCGCTCCGATCCCGCTTCCGGCGCCGGTGATCACAGCCACCCGCCCGTGCAGCTCCTTCATCGCTCCCATCTCCTTGCATCGAGACCCGATCCCGCGTCGAACGCTCCAACTTCCTCGAGCAGCCCTGCGAGATCGCGGATCGCCGCGACGCGAACCGGGCAGCCGGGCGGAAAGGCCTCGGCGAGCCTTGCAAAGTAGCGGCGGTCGGGGCGGGCTTCGACGATCACGGCGATCCCCCGGTCTTCCTCGCTGCGGATCAGCCGGCCGGCCATCTGCTTCAGGTTCAGCAGCATCGTGCCGAGCGTCGCGCGATCGAAGGGATCCTCGCCAGCCGCCCGCAGGCGCGCGTCGCGCCGTCGACGCAGCTCCGTCGGCACCTCGAAGGGCAGCTTCTCGATCACCACGGCCTGGAGCGCCGGACCGGGGATGTCGAGCCCCTGCCAGAAGGTTCGCGCGCCGAGCAGCACGCATCCCCCGCCCGAGCGGCTGAAGCGCTCGACGAGCGCCGCCGGGTCGTCGTGCATGCGCCGCGGCATCAACACCTCGAGCCCCTCGCCGCGCAGCCGCTCGGCGAGGAGCTCCGCCACCTCCCGCATGCGTCGCAGGCTCGTGAAGAGGCCGAGCGTGCGGCCTCCGAGGAGCTTCGCGGTGACCGCGAGCGTCTCGACGGTGGCTTCGACGAGCTCCATGCCGGGCTCGAGCGCGGCCACGCGCATGTGCTTCTCGTACGCAAACGGGCTCGGAACGGACGCCCTGCGGGCCTTCCTTCCGAAGCGCGACTCGAGCTCGAGCTCACCGAGCGCCGCGTAGGCGTCGCCCCCGACGAAGAGGCTCGCCGACACGCATGCGAGCGATTCGAGCGCGTCGGCGAACTGCTCGTGGAAGAGCTCGGCGAGCGCGACCGGGCGCACCACGAGCCGCCAACGGTCGTGCGGCGCGACGAGCTCCTCGAAGGCCGCGACCGCATCGTCGCTCCCCTCGAAGAACGCGCCCCGCAGCGCGCGCGCGGCGTCGCGCAGCTCCGCGGTAGCCCGCGTAGCCGCCTCGTCTACTTCCTCCGGCGCCCCGTCCGCAAGCAGAGTTTCCGCGTGGCTCGCAACCTGCTCGAGTCGCAGCGAGAGGTGCTCCGCCAGCGCGGCGGCGGTGGGATGGACGCGATCGGCCTGCGCCGGGAGCTCGATCTCCCCGTACTCGCCGGCGCGCTCGGCCAGCGCGCGGCCGAGTGCTACGAGATCCTGCTGGAGTGCACGCCGCCACGCGCGCACGTCGGACTGGATCGCCCGCAGCCCGGAACGGGGCAGCAGCGAGGGGCCGACGGCCTGCGAGCGAGACCCACCCTCGGCCGGTCGACCATAGAGCTCGTCGAAGCGCTCCATCACCTCGACGGGGCGCACCTCGGTGGCGAAGACCTCGTCGGCCACGCCCGATAGATCGTGCGCCTCGTCGACGATCGCATGTCCGATGTGCGGATAGTCGGGCGGCCAGCGCAGCAGCAGGTCGTGGTTGGCGACGACGAGATGCGCCTCCGCCAGCGCCTGGCGGCGCATCCCGAGGGGGCAGCTGCGCTCCCGCGCGCACTGCTCGCGCGTGCACTGCTCGGCCCGCTGCGCGACCGAGCGCCGGACGAGATCGCGCAGCGGCGCAAAGCGGTAGAGCAGCGCGGCGGGCAAGGTGCCGACCTCGCCGTGGCGCCGCGTGCGGGCACAGGCAACCAGAGCTGCGTAGGCGAGGCGGTCGGCCGCGAAGATCCGGGGCTCACGCCCCTCGCTGCACACCTGCGCGAAGCGCCTGGCGCAGACGTAGTTGCCGCGGCCCTTGATCGAGAGCGCGCGCAGCTCGGGGTAGCCGAGCATCGCGGCGGCCGCGGGGATGTCCTTGCCGAGCAGCTGATCCTGGAGGAGCTTGGTGCGGGTCGAGATCACGATCGGCTCGCGAATGCCGCCTTCGGCTCGCATCACCGCGAAGGGGATCGCGGCGGCGAGGTAGGCCAGCGACTTCCCGACGCCGGTCCCCCCCTCGAGCAGTAGCGTCCCGCCGCCGTCGAGTGTGCGCGTGAACTCGCGCGCCATGCGCACCTGCTCGGCGCGCACGCGATAGCCTGGGAAGTGGCGCAGCCCGCGCTCCGCGTCGCCGAGCGCGGCCGCGATCGCGTCCTCGTCGAAGGGAACCCGCGCTTCGGAGCCGCGGGCGATCGGCACGAACTGCGCCCGCGGTGCCGGGTCGCGTAGCGCCGCCGCGCCCGCAAGCAGCGGAAGCCACGGTGACTCCGGCGCGAAGGAATCGAGCGCGCTGCGGGCCGTCGCGTAGCGCGCCTCGCCGGCGAGGGCGCCGCGGGCCGCGGCCGACATCACGCGCAACGTGTCGAGAGCGTCGGAGAGCGCGCGGTGCCGCTCCTCGCTTCCCAGCAGGTCTCGGGTGAAGCTCTCGAGCCGCAGGTCCGCCGCGTCGGGATGCGTGATCGCGAGCAGGTCCTGCGTGTCGAGGTAGCGGGCGTCGCCGAGCTGCGCGGCCACCTGGCGTGCCAGGAAGTGGCGCTCGAAATCCGCGTTGTGCGCGACCAGCGTCCGGCCGGCCAGCGACTGCGCGATCGCCGCGGCGACCTCCTCGAGCCGGGGAGCTCCCGCGAGGTCCGCGTCGGAGAGACCCGTCAGCCGCTGCACCGCGCGCGGAACGGAGCCGCGGGGCTCGAGCAGGGTCTCGAGCGTTGCGAGATCCGACCCGCCCGGGTCGAGCAGCACCGCGCCGAACTCGATGATCTCGGCGCCCGCGTCGCCGCTCAGCCCGGTCGTCTCGAGGTCGACCACCGCGAGCGGGCCGTGCAGCGCGAGCAGCGGCGCGAGGGCCTCGAGGTCGACCCCGATCTCGGCGGGATCGCGGCGCGCGGCGTTCAGCGGGTCCGACATCTCCGCGGGTGCCCGCCCGTGGAGCTCAGACGTAGATCCCGCCCTTGAAGTCGCGGTCCTGGCGCAGGATCACGTTCACGAGGGCGGGCTTGCCGGAGGCGGCGGCCCGCTCGAGCGCCGGCCGGATCTCCTCGGGGCGCTCCACGAACTCGCCGTGCCCGCCGAGCGCCTCGACCACCTTGTCGTAGCGCGTGTGGCGGAGCAGGGTCGGGCCGGCGCGGTCCCAGCCATACATCGAGGCCTGCGGCCGCATCATCTGGCCCCAGGCGGCGTCGTTGCCGACGATGCCGATGATCGGCAGATCGAAACGCACGGCGGTGTCGTACTCGAAGCCGTTGAGTCCGAAGGAGCCGTCGCCGTAGACGATCACGACGCGCCGCTTCGGATACGAGAGCTGGGCGGCGAGCGCGAAGGGCATGCCGACGCCGAGGGTCCCGAGCGGCCCCGGGTCCATCCACGAGCCCTCGCTCGTGACCGGGATGATCTTGGCGGCCGTCGCGACGATGTCGCCGCCGTCGCCGATCACGATCGGGTCGTGCTGCGTCGCCAGCCAGTCGCGGACCTCGCGGCACATGCGCTGCGGGTCGACGGGCGACTCGTCGCTCCCCAGCGCCGCAGCCTCCTTCTTCTCGAGCTTCGTCTCGATCTCGCGCAGCTCGTCGCGCCAGGCGGAGAAGTCGAGGCGAACGCCCTGGTTCTTCATCTCCTCGAGCAGCATCTCGAAGGAGCAGGCGAGGTTGCCGACGAGCGGCACGTCCGCCTGCCGGTTCTGCCCGATCAGCGTCGCGTCCATGTCGAGCTGGATGATCTTCGCGTCCGCGGGGATCGAGGCCCCGAAACGCATCCGGAAGTCGAGCAGCGTGCCCGCGAGCACGATGCAGTCGATCTTCTCGAGTGCCTGACGGCGCGAGCGGTTCAAGAACTCGGGCGAGCTCGGCGGGACGGTGCCCCGCCCCATCCCGTTCGTGAAAGTCGGGATGTGCGTCTCGCCGATGAAGCGGTTCAGCTCGCCGGCCGCGCGCGACCACTTGACGCTCGTGCCGGCCATCAGCATCGGGCGGCGCGCCTCGCGGATCAGCTCGATCGCCTTGCGCACCTCGTCGCGGTCCGGTGAGAGACGCGGCGCCGCCGTGCGGATGCGGGGGATCGGCGCCTGCGACGCTTCGACCTGCCCCATGAAGATGTCCATCGGGATCTCGAGGAATGCGGGTCCGGGGATGCCCGAAACCGCGTGCCGGATCGCGAGCTCGATGTACTCGGGGATGCGCGCGGTCTGGTAGATCGTGTCGGCGTACTTGGTGATCGGACGCACCACGCCGATGTGGTCCATCTCCTGGAGCGAGCCGCGGCGCAGGTTTGCGAAGGGGCCCTGCCCGCCGATCACCAGGATCGGGGAGTTCGCGCGCCACGCGTTCGCGATGCCGGTGACACCGTCGGTGACGCCGGGTCCGGCGGTGATCGCCGCGACGCCGATCCCGCCCGGATGGCAGCGCGCCCAGGCGTCCGCCGCGTGGACGGCGGCCTGCTCGTGGCGCACGTCGACGATCTTGATGCCCTCGTCGAAGCAGCCGTCGTAGAGCGGCATGATGTGGCCGCCCGAGAGCGTGAAGATGCACTCGACGCCGGCTTGCTTGAGAGCGCGCGCGGCGAGCTTGCCGCCGTGCAGGAGGTTCGAATCGGACATAGGGGGGTTCCCTCGTGCGCCTGGGATGAGGCGCAGCGACGGTATCACCCGCCCGGGAGCTGGGTCAAATCGCGAGGAATCTGCCGGAGCCCGACCCCGAGGGCCGGGCTCCGAGCCAGACCACTAGCGGCTGAGCGCGAACTCGCTGCGCCGGTTGTAGCGCCAGGCGGCCTCGTCGTGGCCCTGCACCGCAGGATTCGCCTCGCCGAAGCTCACTGGGTCGAGGCGCGACGTCGAAACGCCGAGGTCCACGAGGTAGCGCTTCACCTGCTGCGCGCGGCGCTCGCCGAGCGCAAGGTTGTACTCGTCGCTCCCGCGCTCGTCGGTATGCCCCTCGACCACGATCATCGGCCAGGTCGGCTTGCCCGAGATCGTCTGCGCGTTGCCCTGGAGAAGCGGCTTCGCGTCACTGCGGATCTGGAAGCTGTCGAAGTCGAAGTAGACGGTCTCGAGCCCGATCGCGCGGCCGCGCATGCCAGCCTGATCGCTGCTGCCCGCCGCGCCGTCGTCGAACTCGCTACCCGTGACGCCGGCTCCGCCGGTCGGATCCGTGCTCTTGCCCGTGGAGCTGCAACCGAGCGCCGCGAGCGATACCAGAAGCCCCGCGAGCACGAGCCCGCGCCTGAATGCACCTGCCCTCATCCGATGACCCCCCAAGAGAGGAAAGCTCGATACCCGTCCCGCGTTCGTTCGCGGAACACCTTCGACCGCCGGACCCCCCAATCGGTCGAACACCTGCCGCACGTGAGTGCGCTGCGTCACCTCGCG
Organism: uncultured Spirochaetales bacterium; assembly: GCA_964413375.1. Classification (GTDB taxonomy): domain Bacteria; phylum Myxococcota_A; class UBA9160; order UBA9160; family SMWR01; genus CAZUYC01. Next base: position 28,284 of record CAYPSI010000311.1, read on the forward strand.
CCTCTCCTACGCGAGACCTCGGTGAACCAGATACTCGGCCACCAGGGTAGCACCCTTGGCGGCACCCATTTTCGTGTTGTGGCTGAGCAGCACGAACTTCACCCCGTTCGGGAGCACCGGGTCCTCGCGCAAGCGCCCCACCACGGTCGTCATGCCGTCGTTCAGGTTCCGATCCACCCGCGGCTGCGGGCGGTAGGGATCGTCGCTCACGCTGACGAGCTCCGGCGGGCAGGAGGGGAGCCCGAGGTCGACGAACTCCCGCCCGAAGGCCCGCAGCGACGCCGCGACCTCGCCGAGCTCGGCCCGGCGTCCCAGCGAGGCGTTCACGCTGAGGGTGTGGCCGTCGCGAACGTTTACGCGGGTACAGGTCGCCGAGACGGCGACCTCGTGGGGAACGATCCGGTCGCCTTCGAGGCGCCCGAGGATCTTCGCCGTCTCCCGCTGGACCTTCTCCTCCTCCTTCGGGATGAAGGGGATGACGTTGTCCAGGATGTCGAGCCCGGCCACGCCGGGGCTGCGGCCCGCCCCCGAGAGCGCCTGGAGCGAGGTCATCACCACGGATCGGACGCCGAAGCTGCGCGCCAACGGCGCCAGCGCCACCACGAGCCCGGTGGTCGTGCAGTTGGGGATCGGGAGCACGAAGCCTCGCCAGCCGCGCTCCCGCTGCTGGCGCTTGATCAGCGCGGCGTGGTCGTGGTTCACGCCCGGGACGACGATCGGGACGTCGTCTTCGTAGCGGAAGGCCGACGCGGTGGAGACCACCGGAAGATGGGGAGCCAGGCTCTCCTCGAGAGGGCGCGCGGCGTCGCTCTCGACCGCAGAGAACACGAGGTCGACCGAGCCGGGATCGAGCGCGCGGGCGTCGATCACCGGCAGGGAGGCGAAGCGCTCGGGGAGCGGCTCGTCGCAGGCCCAGCGCTGTGCGCCGCCCGGCCCGGTGATCGCGTCGCGGTAGGTCCGCCCGGCGCTCCGCTCGCTCGCGGCGAGCACGCAGAGCTCGAACCAGGGGTGATTCGCGAGCGAGACCAGGAACTGCTGGCCCGCCACTCCCGTCGCACCCACGACGGCGACCCGGCGACGCGAGTTCTCGCTCATGGGCAGTTCAGTAGCGAATCGCCAGTTTGCGGGCCATTCTCGGGATCTCCGCCGCTTCGCTGCGTCACCCGACGCTGGGCGGGATCGCGGCGAGGACGGCCTCCTCGAAGGCTTCGAGATCTGAGTACCACCAGCTCGGGACGCCGTCGCTGGCGAGACTCTTGATCGAGGGCCCCCGCTGTTGCGGAGCGACGCCGGCGTGGATCGCGCGCGCGATCGCCTCGGCACCGGGACCGGGGTCGGCATCGAGCCGTGCCGCGCGCCAGCCCTCTGCGTCGCAGCCGAGCACGAGGTCGAAGACGATCGTCCGCACGCCCTCGGGCTCGCCAACCTCGGCTGCGACCGCGAAGCACACCTCTTCCCAGCGCAGCAGGCGCAGGTCGTTGCCGGCGCCGTACAGGATGCCGCCCTCGACCGCGCGCGCCCCGGCGAGGAGCTCGACGCGGTAGCCGGCGCGACGCGCGCCGCGAGCGCGGGCGTCGACGCCGGGTGCTCTGGCATGCGGATCACCCATGGGCCCGCACCTGGATCGACCGACCCGGGCGCCGCCTTGATGGGCGCCGCTCCGGCTTCCGCCCGCCCGTCCACGCCCCTTGGGGGTTCGATACCATCGGCGCCGTGAAGCCCCACCAGTCCGCTGCGTTCGAGGTCCGCTGCGACCGCTGCCGAGTCACGTTCCCGCTGGGGACGCGCCGCTGCATCCACTGCGGAGGTCCGACCACCACTTCGAGGGGGGACCCGCGGCTGCGCCTCGAGCCGGCGGGCGAGCCCGAGGCGGTGGCGGCCGAAGTCGAGCAGGAGCCGACGCCCCGCCGCTTCCTCTCGCCCAGCACGCTCGCCTGGGTCGCAGTGATCGCGGCCGGCTACCTGTACCGCGCCTGCGCGGGGCAGGCGCCGTGAGCCACCCCCCGGCAGCGGGCGCGAGCGACGACCAACGAATCGTCCTGCGCTTCTCCGGGGACATCAGCCTCAAGGCGCGAGGCACGCGCCAGCACTTCGTTCGGCGCCTGCTCCATAACCTGCAGGACGCGATCGCGAGCGAAGTTGGACGAGGCGACAGCGGCGACTCCGGTCGCGTGAGCTTCTCCCACGACCGCATCTTCGCCCGGCTCCCGCCCGGGGTCGAAGCCGACGGTCTCGCGCGGGTCTTCGGGATCCAGTCCGTCGCCCGCGTCGTCGGCCGCAGCCCCCCGAGCCTGGACGCGGTGGTCGAGCGGGGCCTCGCGCTCTTTGCCGACGCGGTGCGCGGCCGCCGCTTCGCGGTGCGCGCCCGGCGTGTCGGCAACCGGGAGGCGATCGCGCTCGACGCGCGCGAGGTCGAGCGCCGGCTCGGAGCGGCACTGCTGCCGCACGCCGAGGGCGTCGACCTCGACGATCCCGAGATCACCGTGCATCTCGAACTCACGCCGACCGAGGCCCGCCTGCTCGGCGAGCCGATCCCCGGCCCCGGAGGCCTGCCCCTCGGCGTCGAAGGCCGGGCGGTGGCGCTCTTGTCGGGTGGCTTCGACTCGGCGGTGGCGGCCTGGCAGCTGCAGCGGCGCGGCGTCGCTCTCGACTACGTCTTCTGTCAGCTCGGCGGGCCGACCCACCAGGTCGGCGCGCTGCGCGTCGCGAAGCTGCTCGCCGAGCGCTGGTCCTACGGCGAGCGTCCGCGCCTCTTCTCGATCGACTTCGAGCCGGTCGTCGCCCAGCTCCAGGCCCGCACCGAGCGGCGCTACTGGCAGGTGCTGCTCAAGCGCCTGATGTTGCGGGCCGCGGAACGGGTCGCTCGCAAGCGGGGAGCCCTGGCGATCGCGACCGGCGAGGCGGTGGGCCAGGTCTCGTCCCAGACGCTCCAGAATCTCGCAGTGATCTCGCGCGCCACGCAGCTCCTGCTGCTGCGCCCGCTGATCGGCTGCAACAAGGACGAGATCCTCGCGATCGCGCGGAGCATCGGCAGCTTCGAGACTTCGAAGGTGGTGGGCGAGTACTGCGATCTCGTGCCGCGCCGACCCGCCACGGCGGCGAGGCTCGAGACGGTGGAGGCCCTCGAGGCGCATCTCGACCCGGATCTGATCGATCGGGCCGTCGACCGGGGCCGCGTCTTCGATCTCCGCGGGCTCGACCTCGACGGCCTCGCCGCGCCCGAGCTGAGGGTCGACCGGATCCTTCCGGGCGCGCTCCTGATCGACCTGCGACCGCGCGCGCAGTATCAGGGCTGGCACCACCCCGATGCGCTCCATCTCGAGTTCCAGCAGGCACTGCGCGCCTACGCAAGCTTCGATCGCTCGCGCAGCTACGTGCTCTCCTGCGATCTCGGCCTCTTGAGCGCGCACCTGGCGGAGCGGATGCGCAAGGAGGGCTTCGAGGCCTTCCACCTGCGCGGCGGAACGCGCGCGCTCAGGGAGCTCGCAGGATCGTCACGCTGACCTTCCGGCTGCGCGGCCCGTCGAGCTCGACGAGCAGGATCCGCTGCCAGGTGCCGAGCAGCAGATCGCCGTCCTTCACCGGCACCAGCTCCGAAGGGCCGAGGAGGGTCGCCTTGATGTGGGCGTGCGCGTTGTCGTCGATCCGGTCGTGCAGCCAGCCCGCGTGATCCGGAACCGCGCGGTCGAGCGCCGAGAGCACGTCCTTGCCGATGTTCGGGTCGTCGAACTCGTTCACGACGACGGCGGCCGTCGAGTGCAGCACCATCACCTGGCAGAGACCGGCGTCGACGCCGGCCCGCTTGACGACCGCCCGCACCCGGTCCGTGAGATCGATGAACTGCTTGCCGGCTTCGGTCGCGATCTCGAGGATCTCGCTCATCGGGGTCCTGTCGAGGCGAGCTTGCGCGCGCGCAGCCCCGGCAGTCCGTCGATGCTGTGCGCGCCGTACTCGCGGACGTAGTCGCGCAAAGCGTCGGGCCCCTTGCGCTCGCACCACTCCGTGAGCTGGGTGCGCTCGGCCTCGTAGCGGTAGAGCGGAATCCCGTAGCCGCACGAGTCGGAGATCCGCTCGAGGTCGGCGCGGACGATCGCGCGAACATCGGGATGGGCTGGCAGGCGCTGCGCCAGCGCATCCCACGCAGCGTCTCCGGGCTCGATGACTTCGCCGCGCCCGTGCAGGCGCAGGATCCGCGGCGGCCCCTCGAACGCGCAGAACATCAAGACGATGCGACCGTTCTCGCGCAGATGCGCGGCCGTCTCGATCCCGCTGCCGACGAAATCCGCGTAGGCGACCTCGCGCGGCCCTAGGATCGCGAAGCTCTCGAGGCCCTTGGGCGAGAGGTT
>CAYPSI010000312.1:0-3668 GCA_964413375.1 uncultured Spirochaetales bacterium
TCCGGTGCTGCACGGGACCTATGGCGAGGACGGGACGGTCCAGGGCCTCTTCGAGCTCGCGGGCGTTCCCTACGTGGGCGCCGGAGTCGCGGCCTCGGCGGCTTCGATGGACAAGGCGATCATGAAGTCGCTCTTCGCCCAAGCGGGGCTGCCACAGGTCCAGCACCGGGTGCTCACGGGGCGCGACGCCGCCGCGGAGGCGCGCCTCGTGGAGGAGCTCGGGTTGCCGCTGTTCGTGAAGCCGGCGAATCTCGGCTCGAGCGTGGCGGTGAGCAAGGTGAAGACGCGGGAGGCGCTGGCACCGGCGCTGGCGCTCGCCTTCGCCTACGACCGCAAGGTCGTGGCCGAGAGCGGGCACGACGTGCGGGAGATCGAGGTCGGGATCTTGGGCAACGACGAGCCCGAGGCCTCGCTACCCGGCGAGATCGTTCCGGACCGCGAGTTCTACGACTACGACTCCAAGTACGCGGCCGACAGCCGGACCGAGCTCGTGATCCCCGCGCGGATCGATGCGACGCTCCGCGCCGCGGTCCAGAACCTCGGCAAGGCGGCGTTTCGTGCGGTGGACGCCGCCGGCTACGCCCGCGTCGACTGCTTCCTCGAGCGCGCGAGCGGGCGGCTACTGCTCAACGAGATCAACACCATCCCCGGCTTCACCTCGATCAGCATGTATCCGAAGCTGTGGCAGGCGAGCGGGATCTCGTATCCGGACCTGCTGGCGCGGCTCGTGGCACTCGGGCTCGAGCGGCACCAGGCGCGCGCGCGTCTCAGCACGCACTACGGCGGCTGACGCCCGCGCACGCGGGCCGCGAACGCTCGTCGCTGCGGGGCGCCGAGTCTGAGTATTCAAAATAGTATATAAGAAGCGGCGTGTTCGGGCCACCTCCAACATTTTCGTCGCCTGCGACGGAAGGCCCCTGCAGACAGTGGGTTCGCGAGACTCATGCCCTGAAACAGGCTCCTGGAGCCTATTCCGGCGATTTCCACACCGCCGTGCACAGCCTAACCTGCTCCACGCGTGGAGCATCGGCGCGGCGGAGCCCCAAAAAACTCTTGACAAGGATCGGAGGCGTTCCTACCCTACCGGTAGTATGCGTGGCTCGCTGAGACCCGACAGGTGGGCAATGAGTCACCTTCGTCCAACTTTGGACTGAAAGGGGGGATTACCTCAATGGCCGCGAAGAAGAAGGCAGCGAAGAAGAAGGCGTCGAAGAAGAAGAAGTAAGAGCCCCGGGGACGTTGGGGGGGTCGAGAGTCGCTCTCGCCCCCCACTTTTTTGTTCTGGGGGACGCTGCGTCGCGTCCCCCAGACCCCCCGCTCCGCTCGGGGGAGTGAATCCCACCTCGCTCCGCAGCCCGCAACCTGCTGGCTGTCGCGACGCGCCTTAGATTCCTGCTGGTTACGCCCGAGTGAATCGGGCTCCGCTCGCAGCTCTATCTTGTCAGCCGAGGACGTGGGTTTCGAGGGCGTGGGCGACGCCGTCCTCGTCGTTCGTCGGAAGGACTGGCAGGCCGAGCTTCAGCAGCTCGCTCGGCGCGTTTCCCATCAGCAGTCCGCGGCCGGCGGCCTCCAGCATCGAGCGGTCGTTCCAGTTGTCGCCGATCGCCAGCGTCTCCTCGGCCGCGATGCCCCAGCGCTGTTGCAGGAACGCGAGTGCTTTCGCCTTGCCGACACTGGGATCGAGCACGTCCGTGAGCGCAAAGCCGCTGGCCGGGTAGACCGTGCGCTCGAGGCGAGCCGCGCCCGCGAGTGCCACGGCGAGCGCATCGAAGAGCGTCTCCATCTCCGCGAGCGGGCCGCCGAACATCACCTGGATCGGCTCCTCGAGCGCGAGCGCCGCGAGCACGTCAGGGGTGGTCCGCAGCTCGCCTGCCGCGCGCTCGAGGTAGTAGCCAACCATCCCCTCGGGACGCGCCCGTGCGTCGATCACAAGCCAGCCTTCGCCGCGGCTGCCGCAGTGGACGACCGGCTCGATCCCCAGTGCCCGGCCCGCCTGGATCGCCCGCGCCGCCACCTCGCGCGCGAGCGGGCGGCAGCGGATGATGCGCCCGTCTTCCACGATCAGGGCACCGTTGTGGACGACGAGCGGAAGCCCTTCGCCCAGCTCGTCGGCCACACGGCGCGCCGAGGGGTTGCGGCGCCCGGTCACGAGCACGACGCGAACGCCAAGCGCGCGGGCCCTCGCGACCGCCTCGCGGCAGCGTGGCGAGAGCGTGCGGTCGCTACGCAGCAGCGTGCCGTCGATGTCGAGCGCCACGAGCCGGACGCGCGTTGCGGCCACCGCAGCTACTCGCCCGTCCACAGCGTGACTCGCTCGATCACGTCGCCCGGCCGGATCCGGTCGACCACGTCCATCCCGGCGACCACCTGGCCGAAGAGCGTGTAGCCTCCGTCGAGGTGCGGCTGTGGTGAAAGCGTGATGAAGAACTGGCTGCCGCCCGTGTCCTTCCCCGACAGCGCCATGCCCACTGCGCCGCGGCCGTAGGCGCGACGCGTGATCTCGCAGCGCAGCGCGTAGCCGGGCCCGCCATTGCCGTCGCCGCGCGGGCAGCCGCCCTGCACGACGAACCCCGGCTCGACGCGGTGGAAGCTCAGGCCGTCGTAGAAGCCGCGCCGCGCGAGCGACAGGAACGAGGCAGTGGTGAACGGTGCCTCGACGACGTCGAGGTGGATCTCGATCGTGCCGTGGCGCGTCTTCAGGAAGGCCCGTGGCGTGTAGAGGGGCACGCCGGGGCGGGGGTCGTAGGGCGCCATGGCGAGGCGGTAGTCGAGCGGAGCGCGCGATACCCGCTGCGGGCCAGGCGAGGTCGCCTCGCCCCCGGCCTCGCGCAGCAGCGACGCCGCGCGCGCGCGCACCGCCCGCTCCGGGTCGCGCCGAGCCGCCTCGGCGAGCGCGGCCGCGGCGGCGTCGTCCTTCTGCGCCCCAAGCGCCAGGAGCGCTGCGAGGCGTGCCTCGAGCTCGCCGTCGCCGTCGCCCAGGCCGCGACGCCAGGCCGCGACCAGCGCCGGGGACATCGCCGCCGGGGAGAGACCCGAGACGGCCTCGGCGGCTGCCACGCGCACGCCCAGGTCGGGGTGCTCCAAGTGTCGCCGCAGTGTGTCGAGCGAGTCCTTGCCGCGCGCCGCCGCGAGAGCGCCGAGCACGGCCGAGACGACGCGCGGGTCCTCGTCGCGCAGCATTGCGTGCAGGATCCCGACACTCATCTCGCTGCCGCCCCGGCCGAGTGCTTCGGCGAGCGCCGCACGCACGCGCCAGTCGCGGTCGGGGTCCATGCCCGACAGCACCAGCGCGAAGTCCTCGCGGCCGTTCGCCGCCAGCGCCTGAAGCGCCGCGGCGCGGATCCAGGGATCGCGCGAGGCGACATGCCGCACGAGACGCTCGCCGAGCGCGGGGTTCGGGGGCAGCAGCGACAGCGTGCGCAGCGCTTCGCGCCGGACGACGTCGCTCGATGCCTCGAGGGCGCTCGTGGCAGCGCCGCGGCCGCGCGGGTCGGCGATGGCGCCGAGCGCCCGCAGCGCCTGCATGACGACGGTCTCGTCGGGATCCCGCGCGAGCGGGAGCAGCCAGTCGACCTCCGACGCGTCGCCGAGCGCCCCCAGGCCGCGGGCGGCGAGCGCGCGCTGCTGGGGCTCGTCCGACGCGGCCGCGGCCACCAGCACCGGCCGCA
>CAYPSI010000313.1:0-28943 GCA_964413375.1 uncultured Spirochaetales bacterium
CACGGCCGGCTATCCCCAGCTGCGCCTGGTCGTGCTCTGGTGCTGCGTTCTCACCTGCTCGCGGGCCTGAAGCTTGGGCCGTGGTTGGTGGGCGAGGCCACCTTGGCCGAGCCACTGTGGGAGAAGCTCCCCGATCACTCCGTGACGATCCTGGATCGCGGCTTTCTCTCCTACGCCTTGCTCCACCGCCTCGCCACGAGCGGGGTCGAGCGCCACTGGCTGATCTGCGCCAAGTCGAACCTTTCGTGCAAGACCGTCCGACGGCTGGGACCCAAGGATGAGATCGTCCAGATCTCGCCCTCCCGCCCATCGCGCCGGGCCCATCCCGAGCTGCCCGAGACCGTCGAGGTGCGCGCCGTGCGCTACCAGCGCAAAGGCTTCCGCCCGCAAATGCTGCTCACCTCTCTGCTCGACCCCAGGGCGTATCCCGCTGCCGAGATTGCAGAGCTCTACCACGAGCGCTGGGAGCTCGAGCTCGGCTTCGACGAGATCAAGACCCACACCCTCGAACGCGAGGAGACGCTGCGCAGTCGCGCTCCCGAGCGCGTGCTCCAGGAAGTGTGGGGGCTCGCGATCGCCTACAACCTGGTCCGCCTTCACATGCAGCACGTCGCGCAGCGAGCGGCCGTGGCTCCCACGCGGATCAGCTTCCGTCACGCGCTGCTTCACCTGCGCGGCTTCTTGGCAGCTGACAGCCTGGATCGCCTCTCCCGGCAATCTGCCTCGTCGGCTGGACCATCTCCAACAAGAACTCGCCCTCTGGATCCTGCCCCAACGACGACCGCGCAGCTACCCGCGGAGCCGGTAAGATCGTGCGCCGAGACGCAAACTACCCGGCATTGGGCCTAGCCCAACGCGTCGCGGAGCCAGCCGATCATCGTCTTGTACATGCCGTCGAGCATCGCCACGGCTTGAGCCTCCGGGATCCCCTTCGGCGTGAGCTCGCAGCTCCACTCGAGCTCGCACGCGCCCGGCCCGCTCTCGCGCACCGTCATCGTCGCGCGATAGTCGGACACCGGAAACGGGATGTTCTCCGGAATCGTGTAGGTGAGCGACCGGCCCTTTGCATCGAGGGACTCGAGCCGCTCGTGGATCGGCGGGTTGTCGCCGACGTACATCATGCGGACCATGCCGGGCCCCGTTCCGCGAACTTCGGACTTCGCGAGCCCCTGGAACCAGCTCACGTTGCCGAAGTCCGAGATCAGCCCCCAGACCTTGCTGGCCGGAAATGCGAGGTTCTCCGTCACCGTCACGCGCGCCATCGATCCCTCCTCTGGGTAGGCCGGAGGCTCCGACCCGGGTGAGCGACGAGGATCCCACCCACGGCGCCGGGATTCAAGCCCGGCCCGATGGACTTCGCTCGCCTGCGGCTCGCTGCGCGCTCCGCTTGCTCGATGGACTTCGCGCGGCTGCGGCGCTCGCCTGCGGCTCGCTGCGCGCTCTGCTTGCTCGATGGACTTCGCGCGGCTGCGGCGCTTGCCGGGGTCGGGCTACTCGCCGATCACGCCGTCGCTCCGGAGCGCCTCGATCTCGGAGCGTGGCAGGCCGCACTCGAGCAGGACCTCTTCGGTGTGCTCGCCGTGGAGCGGTGGCCTGCGCTCGACCCGCCCCGGGGAGCGCGAGAGCTTCACCGGCAGCCCGGTCGTCCGGAACACACCGACCTCCGGATGCGGAAGCTCGACGAGCATCCGGCGCGCGAGCACCTGCGGGTCGCGAAACACCTCCGCCACGTCGAGGATCGGCCCGGCGGGAACCCCGGCGGCGTTCAACCGCTCCACCCAATGCTCGACCGACTGCCCTGCCAGGGCGGCCTCGATCTCCCCGCTGAGCGGCTCCCGATTGCGCACGCGGGCCAGAGCGTCTGCAAAGCGCGCGTCGGCGATCCACTCCGGGTGCCCCAGCGCAGCGGCCAGGCGTTCCCAGATCGCGTCGCTCCCGGCCGCGATGTTCAGCCAGCGCTCGCCGACGCGGAAGCGCCCGTAGGGGGAGGAGAGCGGATGGTGCTGACCGGCAGGACCCGGTGTCGCCCCGGACTCGAAATGCATCCCGGCGCCCCACGAGAGCACGCCCACCATCGCCTCGAGCAGCGAGGTCTGCACGATCTGCCCCTGCCCGCTCCGCTCGCGCTCGAAGAGCGCGAGCAGGATCCCCTGTGCCGCGAAGATCCCCGCCAGCAGGTCGGCGATCGCGATGCCGGCCCGCGTGGGCCCGCTCTCGGCGGTGCCCGTGAGACTCATGAAGCCGCTCATCCCCTGCGCGATCTGGTCGAAGCCGGGCCGGTCGCGATAGGGACCGTCGGCACCGAAGCCCGAGATCCCGCACACGACGAGACGCGGAAAGCGTGACCGCAGCGCCTCGTGGCCGAGACCGAGCGCCTCCATCACCCCCGGTCGGAAATTCTCGACGATCACGTCGAAGCGCGGGAGGATCCGCAGCAGCAGCTCGCGGCCGGAAGGGCTGCGGAGATCGAGCACGAGCGAACGCTTGGCGCGGTTGCTCGACAGGAAGAAATAGTTGTCCCGCGTGGCCCCGGGCGCCCGGAACTCACGCCCGCGCGGCGACTCCACCTTGACCACGTCGGCGCCGTGGTCGCCGAGCAGCATCGTGCAGAAGGGCCCCGCGAGGTAGCGCGTGAGGTCGAGAACGCGGACTCCCGCCAGCGTCGCTGCGCCGCCGAAGCCAGCCGACACGCCGGCTCAGCGGCCGCGGAAGACGGGAGAGCGCTTCTCCAGGAAGGCGCGCATTCCCTCGCGGTAGTCCTCGCTCTCGAGGCAGCTGCGCACGCTCGCGTGGGCCGCGGCGAGATCCCGGTGCGCGGATCCCTTCGCGAGCTCGGCCGCGATCTTTTTCACGCTGCGCACGGTGAGCGGCGCGTTCTCCGCGATGCGGGCTGCCGTCTCGCGGACCCAGGGCAGCAGCTGCCCACGCGGGAGCACACGGCTCACGAGGCCCATCTGGAGCACCTCCTGCGCCGAGAAGCGCCGGGCGGTGAAGAAGAGCTCCTTCGCGGCGGAGGTCCCGACCACCCGGATCAGCGCCTCGAGCCCGCCGACCGCGTACCCGATGCCGAGGCGCGCGGCCGGAATCGCGAATACCGCATCCTCGCTCGCGTAGCGCAGGTCCGCGCTGAGCGACATCGCGACTCCTCCGCCGATGCAGTAGCCCTGGATCATCGCCAGCACGGGCTTCGGGATCTCCGCGATCGCGAGGAAGGCCTGCGCGTTGCGACTCTCGTAGCGGAGCGCGGCCTCGCCGGTGCGCTGCTCCGCAAACTCCGAGATGTCGGCGCCCGAGACGAAGGCCTCGTCTCCCGCGCCGCGCAGCACCACCACGCGGACGGCGGGGTCCGCGCTGAGCCGTTCGGCGGCCTTGGGGAGCTCCTCCCACATCTCGATGGAAATCGCGTTGCGGCGCTCGGGATGGTCGAAGACCAGCCAGCCGATTCCGCCCTCGACCTCGATCTGGATGCGCCCACCCACGCGGCGCAGTCTACCATCGGCGCATGGAAGCGCTGGAGGGGAGACGCCCCAGGCTGGCGATCGCGTGGCTCGCGGCCCTGCTCGCGGTGGGCGCCGCGGTGCGCCTGCACGGGCTCGGACGCAGCCTGTGGCTCGACGAAGCGTGGGTCGCGAACTCGGTGCTCGCGCCGGGGCTCGCCGAGATGCTGCGCTACGAGGCGTGGCTCCAGACGAGCCCCCCGCTCTTCCTGGTCCTCGTGCGGGGGGCCGTGGCCGTCGCGGGCGAAACGAACCTGGCCTTCCGCCTCGTTCCGGCCCTCTTCTCGCTGGCCTCGCTGCTGCTCTTCGCGCTACTCGCGTGGCGCTGGCTCCGAATGCCGTCTGCGCTCGCGGCCCTCGCGCTCTTCGCGCTCTCGCCGCGCGTGGCGCTCGTCGGCGCCTCGCTGAAGCCCTACGCCTCCGACGTTTTTGCCTCGCTGGCGCTGCTCGCGGCCGGCGCGGCGTACCTCGCCCGGCCGAGAGGACGGCGCCTCGCGGCAACCCTCGCACTCGCGCTGATCCTCGCCCCGCTGTCCTTCTCGGCTGCGTTCTTCCTCCCGGCGCTCCTGCTCGCGGCACTCGTGCGCCCGGCGCAGGGCGGGCGTGCGCCCGCGTTCCACGCCGTCGCGATCCTGGCGACGGGGGCCTTCGCTGCGGTCGCACTCACCCTGCTGTGCGTGCTTCCCAACCGCGAGGCGAGCCTGCTCGAGTACTTCCGCAGCGGCTTCTTCCCGGGCGGGGGGCCGGCCGCACTCCTCGCCTGGATCGGCGGACGGCTGCGCGTCCTCGCGATGTTTGCGCCGGGCGTCGAACGCGAGAGCCTCGCCGAGCTCGCCGTGATCGGGCTAGCACTTCTGGGCATCGGCGACCTCGGGCGCCGCGGTGTCAGGGGCGACGCGACGGCGCTCGCGCGCGCAGCGCTCCTCGCGTTGCCGCTCGCGGCGACGCTCGCGGCGAACCTCGTCGGCAGCTTTCCGATCGCGCGCGCAAACGCGCGCGTCCTCGCCTTCCTCTTCCCGCTACTGGCTCTCGCCTTCGGAGCGGGCGTCGAGTCGCTCGCGCGGGGCGCCGCGAACCTGTGGGCGCGCTGTCCCGATAGCGAGGCGGGCCGCAGAGCCGACTCGCTCGCGTGGATCGGCTTCGCCGCACTCCTCGCCGCGATCGGCCTCGCGGCGTCGCGCGGCGACCTTCACGGGCTCGTCGAGCGCCCGCCCGAAGAGGATGCCGAGGCCGCAGTCGCGTTCCTGGCGCGCGAGGTCGCGAAGTCGGATCTGCTCTACATCCACAGCAGCATGCGCGAGAGCTTCGCGCTCTACGCCAGGCGCACGCCTCCCGCGTCCGAGCGCAGGGTGCTCGGCGAGGTGGATTGGCCCTGCTGTCCCCGCGGCCGCCGCTGGCAGCGCGACGAGGACCCCGCGCAGGGGATGCCGCAGGAGCTCGCGCGGATCTCCGCCGCGGGCGCGGCGGAAGGGCGCCTGTGGGTCCTCGTGACCGATCGCGACAGCCATTTCCGGCAGCGGGGCCGGCGCTCGCCCGCGCTGCTCGAGCGATGGCTCGCGGAGCTCGGTTGCCGCCGCGCGGAGACGACCTCCTTTCGCGGCGCACGCGTCGACCAGTATCTGTGCGCTGCAGCCCGGGCCGACGCCGGACCGCCGGGTATGCTCCCGGCGGAGAGATCGCCGTGAACGATGCGTCCGACTTCGAAACCCATGCGGTGACGAACCAGCCGCCGCCCTTCGAAGACGCGAACCTCTTCGACACGGACGCGGCGCTGCGCGAAGGCCTCGCACGCGAAGGCGCGGGATGGGCCAGCGACGCGATCCGACGCTACGGCGCACTCGCGGGAAGCCGCGAGCTGCTCGAGCAGGGAGCGCTCGCGAACGCCCATCCCCCTGAGCTTCGCAGCCACGATCGCCATGGAAACCGGATCGACGAGGTGGAGTTCCACCCCTCGTGGCACGTCGTGATGCGCACCGCGATGGCGCATGCAGTGCACAACCTCCCGTGGCGCACACCTCGCCCCGGCGCGCAGGTGGCCCGAGCGGCCCTGCTCTTCCTGCACACGCAGGCCGAGGCGGGCTCCTGCTGCCCGCTCACGATGACCTTTGCCTGCGTGCCGGCACTGCGTCAGCAGCCCGAACTTTTTGCGGAGTGGGAGCCCCGTCTGCTGGGGACGGAGTACGACCCGCGCATGCGTCCCGCCGCCGAGAAGCGCTCCGCCCTCATCGGGATGGCGATGACCGAGAAGCAGGGCGGCAGCGACGTGCGCGCGAACAGCACCCGGGCGCGCCCGCTCGGCCGCGAGGGCCCCGGGGAGGCCTACGAGCTCGTGGGGCACAAGTGGTTCTGCTCCGCGCCGAGCTGCGATGCCTTCCTCAGCCTCGCGCAAACGGAACGCGGAATCTCGTGCTTCCTGGTGCCGCGCTGGCGACCCGATGGGTCGCGCAATCCCTTCCGGCTCCAGCGCCTGAAGGACAAGCTCGGAAACCGCTCGAACGCGTCGGCGGAGCTCGAATACCCCGGGACCTTCGCCCAGATGCTGGGCGAGGATGGGCGCGGCGTCCGCACCATCCTCGAGATGGTGCACCACACGCGGCTCGACTGCGTGACCGGGAGCGCGGGACTGATGCGCCAGGCGCTGGCCCAGGCGCTCCACCACACGGCCCACCGCAGCGCCTTCGGACGCCCGCTTCGCGAGCAGCCGCTGATGCGCAACGTGCTCGCCGACCTCGCGCTCGAGTCGGAGGCGGCGACGGCGCTCGCGCTGCGGCTCGCGCGCGCCTTCGACGCCTCGCCCGAAGACGAGGCCGAGCGGGCCTTCGCGCGCATCGCCACCGCGGTCGCCAAGTACCAGGTCTGCAAGCGCGCGCCGGCGCTCGTCGCGGAGGCGATGGAGTGCCTCGGCGGCAACGGCTACGTCGAGGAGTCGCCGCTGCCCCGCCTGTACCGAGAGGCACCCGTCAATGCGATCTGGGAGGGTTCTGGAAACGTAGTCTGCCTCGACGTGTTGCGGGCGAGCGTCCGGGAGCCGGCCTGCCTGCCGGCGCTCCGGGCCGAGCTCCGCCTGGCGCGCGGAGGCGACCGGCGCCTCGACGCCTGGGTCGACGCGCTCGAGGTCGAGCTCGCTCGCCCCGAGGACGCCGAGCTGCGGGCGAGGCGCATCGTCGAGCGCCTCGCCCTCGCGCTCCAGGCCGCACTGCTCGTGCAGCACGCGCCGCACGCGGTGGCCGATGCGTTCTGCGCGAGCCGCCTCGGGGACGCCGGCCAGGGTTACGGAACCCTCCCGGCATCGGTCGATCCCGGGCCGATCCTCGCGCGCAGCGCGCCCGCTTGACCTGAGGCCTCGACTGACAGTATTGTCATGGACTGACATGAACGTCAGAGCCCGGACCGCTCCCGCCCTTGCACGCCGGAACACGGCCGCCGAGCGCAGCCGCACCCAGACCCGCTCCCGACTGCTCGCGGCGGGTCGCGCGCTGCTGGCCGAGCGGGGCCTTCACGGCGTCACCACCCACGCGATCGCCGAAGGGGCGGGTGTCGCAGCCGGCACCTTCTATCTGCACTTTCGCGACAAACGCGAGCTGCTGCGCGTGATCGCCGGCGAGACGATCTCGCTGCTCCGCGATCGGCTCGATCGTGCAACACGGACCGCGCGCGGCTCACGCGAAGGGGTTCCGGCGTTCTCGGAGGCACTGCTCGCCTTCGCCGAAGAGCACCGCGACCGCGTCCGGATCCTCTTCAGCCGCGACGGCGACGCCGCGGAGCTCCAGGCCGACGTGCTCTCCGAGCTCGCGGGCTCGCTCGCCGAGGCGCGCCGCCAACGCATCGCCAGCCACGAGCTCTCCGCGGAGCTCGATCCCGAAGTCCTCTCCCAGGCCCTCGTCGGCATGCTGGCCCGGGTCGTGGCCTGGTGGGTGGAGGATCCCCGGCGCGCCCCGCGCGAGACCGTCGCCCGCACCCTGACCCGCATCCAGCTCTCGGGGACGCACCCCGTCCCCCGAAACGCGCAGGAGTGACCATGGCCGACCACATCACCCACGACTCGATCTACGACACCGTGGATCGCGACGATTTCGCGTCGATGATCGAGGTGGATCGCTACGCGGGACGAAGCAGCGCCTTCGATTCGATCATCTCGGCGACCGAAGACCACTTCTGGGACCCGCTCGATCCCCGCTACATCGACTTCTCCGGGGACTTCGACCTCGAGAACGAGACGATCCTGCCGCGCGAGATGGTGGTCGAGTTGCACAGCGCCGTCGCCGATCGCCTCGACGAGGGCCAGAAGATCCGCCTCGCAAACCAGAACGCGCGCTTCATGATCTCGAGCATCCTGCACGGCGAACAGGGTGCGCTCTCGCTCTCGGCCAGCCTCTGCCAGATCCTGCACGAGCCCGGAGCGCAGGAATACGCCGCGAACCAGGCCCGCGAGGAGGCGCGCCACGTGACGGCCTTCTCGCGCTACATCGCGAGGCGCTGGGGCACGCCGCTGCGCTCGGGCCCCACGCTCGCGTTGCTGCTCGACGAGGTCGTGCGCGCGCCGGAGGTCTACAAGAAGCTCGTCGGGATGCAGATGCTGATCGAGGGGCTCGCGATGGGCGCCTTCGCGACGCTCCAGGTGCGCAGCCGCGACCCGCTGCTGCGCCGCGTCGTCCAGCTCGTGATGTCGGACGAGGCCTTCCACCACAAGTTCGGGAAGATCTGGGCCGACCGCACCGTCCCGAAGCTGAGCGAGGAGGAGCACGCGAAGGTCGAGGACTGGGCCGCGCGCTGCTTCCAGACCCTGCTCTTCAACCTCGTGAACTCCGAGCAGAAGCAGGAGATCTACGGCGAGTTCGGCCTCGACTGGCGCTGGGTGCGCAGCGCGGTGTTGGAGTCCTTCGGGGACTCCGATCGGCGCGACAATCTGCGCCAGCAGACGAACATCTTCCGGGTACTGGTGAAAACCCTCGTGAAGTCCGGGATCATCACCGAGCGGACGCGTCCGATCTACGCAGCCTGGGTCGACCTCGACGAGCTCCGCCGCGAGTCCGACGAGGTCGTCGGCAGCGACGTGGCCCTGGCCGCGATGGACGAGCTCCGCGAGATCAACCGCGGCCGCAAGCGGATCGGCAGGATCAGGTCTTAGGACGTTGCGTCGATTCGAGCGGTTGCAGCCAACTCCGCTCGCCTGCGGCTCGCTGCGCGCTTCGCTTGCTTTGCTTCGTCTCGGTGCGCCAACGCCCGGGTTCGACTGCGGCCCGTCGCTCCGATACCCTGCCCCGATGCGCTTCGGCGCCCCAAGGAGGTCCCCATGCAGCTCCAGAATGTCGTTCTCGTCGATGGCCTGCGCACGCCCTTCGGCCGCGGAGGTCGCGGCAAGCTCGTCGCCACCCGTCTCGACGAGGCCGGCGCGAAGCTCCTGCGTGCGCTCCTCGACCGCAATCCGAAGGTGAAGGACACGATGATCGAGGACATCGGCCTCGGGAACGTGAGCGGGCGCGGCGAGTTCGTGCTGCTCGCGACCGTCCAGCGCCTCGCCGGCCTCCCGCTCGAGGTCTGCTCCTTCAACACGAACCGCCAGTGCGGATCGAGCATGGAGACGCTGCACCGGATCGCGATGGCGATCATGGTCGGCTCGGTCGACTGCGGAATCGCGCTCGGAATCGAGCGGATGGGGCGCGGCCTCGGTCTCGGCGGCGGCGGCCCGCAGACGCGCGTCAACAGCTTCAACCCGCGCCTCCAGGAGCTGACCCCCGCGCAGAAGAACATGGCCCCGGACCACGACCGCTACTTCTCCGTTCCCTTCCCCGATTACATCTTGAGCTCGCCCCCGATCCAGGCGATGCCGCAGACCGCGCAGAACGTCGCGGAGACCTACTCCCTCTCGCGGAGCGACCTCGACGAGTTCTCCGCGGCGAGCCACGTGCGCACCCACGAGGCCTACCAGGGGGGGGTCTACAAGGACGAGGTGCTGCCCCTCGAGATCGAGGACCCGATCTTCGACGACAAGGGGGAATGGGTCGAGGCCGAGACCGGCAAGCGCGTGCTCTTCGACCGGGACGAGTGCATCCGCCCGGACACGACGGCCGAGAAGCTCGCGGGGCTCAAGGGCATCAAGGGCCTGGTGAGCTACGGCGGCAAGGAGATCGTGATCACGGCCGGGAACTCCTGCCCGACCAACGACGGCGCCTCGGCCGCGCTGCTGATGAGCGAGAAGAAGGCCCGCGAGCTGCGCCTCCAGCCGCTCGCGCGGATCGTCGGGATCGGCGTCGGCGGCGTGAAGCCGCAGCTGATGGGCATCGGGCCGATCGTCTCGACGCGCAAGGCGCTCGAACACGCGGGGCTCGAGGCTGCGCAGATCGACCGCGTCGAGTTCAACGAGGCTTTCGCGGCACAGGTGATCCCGTCGCTCAAAGAGCTCGGGATTCCCGCCTCGAAGGTCAACGTGAACGGCGGCTCGATCGCGATCGGCCACCCGCTCGGCGCCACCGGCGCGCGGCTGGTCACGACCGTCGCGATGGAGCTGCGCCGCAGCAACACGCGCTACGGCCTCGCCACCCAGTGCATCGGCGCTGGGATGGGCATCTCGACGATCCTCGAGCGGATGGACTGACCTCCCGCATCTCGGGGGTGCCCGCTCACAGGCCGAGGAAATCGCGCATGCGATGCAGCTCTGCCTCGAGCTCGCGGGTGAAGCTGCGAGCGCGCGGGCGTGAGCCGACGTAGCCCAGCTCGGACTGCAGCTCGCCGTCCTTCGCCGAGAGGTTGCCCCAGCCGATCACGCGGTCGCGCCAGAGCATCGGCAGCGCGTAGTAGCCGAGCTTGCGTCTGGCAGCCGGGGTGTACGCCTCGAAGCGGTAGGGCCAGCCCCAGAAGAGCTCGAAGCGGTGGCGATCCCAGACCACGGGGTCGAAGGGAGAGAGCAGGCGCACGGCATCCTCCGGGGCCTCGCTCCCGGGGCGCTCCCCGGATGGCCAGTACCAGTCGACGCCATTCACGTGTGCCTGCGAGAGCCGCCGCCTCGCGCGCTTCAGGCCGAACTGGAGCTCCCCCGCCCACTGCGGCACGGCGTAACGCAGCCGGCCGACGAGCCGCGACAGGCTCGCACCCGGCAGCGGCGCGTAGCTGCCCACGACCACGTCGACCAGCGCGTCGATCGTCGCCCTTCGGGCCGCGGCGTCACTCGCTGAGGGCACGTGCTTCTGCGCTGCGTAGATACGGATGCCACGCTCGCGCCGCACCACTCGAAGCATGCCGCGGTAGTGCATCGCGTCGAGCAGATGGGTCGTCGCGCTCGACGAGCCGCCCCAGTAATTTTTCACGCTGCCGCGCGCGAAGTGCTCGTCCACCTCGCGCGGATGCACCGCGCCGCGCACCCGGACGAACTCCAGAAGCGAGCGTGCCTCCCTCCTGCGCGCAGCGGACCAGGTCGACAGCTTCCGGCGCGGGTGCATCGAGGCCCCCACGGATCTCGTGACGAAGCCGTAGTTGACGAGGACCTCTTCCTCGACGTCGAGCGCCTCGTAGCGGCGCTCGAGATCGCCCGCCCGGTACCCCTTCACGCGGTGCCGAAGCGTCAAGTCCTGGGTACGCGCGGGCGCGCGGATCGGGTCGGCCTGCACGAAGCCGAGCTTTTGCAGCGCGCGCCCCAGGGTCGTCGGTGGGAAGAGGCTCCGAGCGATGGCCATGCGGCGCAGGTCGGCGATCCCGATCGGCATCCCCGGATCCTGCCATCGATCGCGCGCGCGATCGACCGCTCCCGCGTCAGGCCTTGTTGGGATTGATCAGGAACTTCTCCCCGGTGGCCTGCTTGCCGTATGCGGAGATGGCGTCGAGCGAGAGCGCTTCGGCGAGGGAGACCTGCTTCGAATAGTGGCTCGCGAAGAGGGTCCGGATCCCGGCAGCGACGCGCTCCCGCAGCTTCTGGCCGGCTTCGAAGCCGATCTTCTGCAGGAAGGGCGTGAGCAGCCAGCCTCCCACCCCCCAGGCCATGCCGAAATTGCGCGTGAGCTCCGTGGGCGAGCGGTCGAGACCGCCGTAGACGTAGACCTGCTTGTGGATCGACGAGCCGTAACGGCTGAACTCCGTCGCATTCGCGCTCTGGGCGGCTTCCATGGCCGTCAGGATCTGGCCGGCGAGGCGGCCGCCTCCGGTCGCGTCGAAGGCCAGCGTGGCGCCGGTCGTCGAGATGGCGGCGACGAGATCCTGCATGAACGAGGGAGCGCTCGAGTCCACCACGAACTTGGCACCGATTCCGCGCAAGAGCGATGCCTGCTCCGGACGCCGCACGACGTTGACGAGGTCGATCCCGTCCGCGATGCAGAGCCGCACGAGCATCTGCCCCAGGTTGGAGGCAGCCGCCGTGTGTACGAGCGCCTTGTGACCCTCCATCCGCAGGGTCTCGACCATGCCGAGGCTCGTCAACGGATTCACGAAGCACGAAGCGCCTTCGGCAGGCGTCGTTCCCTCACGCAGCGGCAGACACTGCCTGACGTGGATCGCGCGGAGCTGCGAGTACATGGCGCCGCCGATCAGGCCCACCGTCTTCCCCAGGAGCGCACGGGCCGCCTCGGAGTCGCCGGCGGCGACGACCACGCCCGCGCCCTCGTTGCCGACCGGGAGCGACTGATCGAGGCGACCGGCCACTCCGCGCATCAGGCTCGCGGGAATCTGCGCCGTCACGACCGGATCTTCCGCCGACCCCGACGCCTTCGCGGTCCGCATGTCGGCGGGACCGAAGAGCAGCCCCAGGTCCGACGGGTTGATGGGCGACGCCTCGATCCGGACGACGATCTCCTCGGCACCCGGGTCGGGAACATCGACCGTGGCGAGCGAAAGCTCGAGCCGGCCCTCGCCATCCTCCGCCTGGCGCACCGTCGAGCGGATCTGTCGTCCCTTGGATCCCATGGCGTCTCTCTCCTTCTGGCCTCGGCGCGTTCGCACCTTCGCGGGTGGCCGCACCCTTCGCCCCCGAGTACTCTCGCTCGTCTCCACCACCATATATCGCGCCGGGCACAACTACCAGGCAGAGACTTCACCATGGATACGGCAGTCGACGCAGCGTTCATCAGACGGGCAGTCGAGGCTTCGGATCTCGCGGCCTTGCGAGCTGCCCTGTACCAGGCTTCGGGCGATCCCGAGCTGGCGGCGCTCGGACCGGTTCCAAGCCTCGGTCCAGAGGACCGCGCAAGACTCGTCTCGAGGGCCGTGCACCTTCTCGAGACCGAACTCGACAGCTACACGCTGCGCGTGCCGACCGATGCGGAGATCCGCAGCCTCATGGACCTCGTGCTCGGTGTGCCGACTCGCGACGAACACTTCGAAGTGCGGAAGCGCATGCTGGCCTTCGAAAGCTTTCCCTTTCTCTACACTCCGCCGAAGGGCAAGCCGAAGCTACCGGAAGGCTTCCAGGTGGCGATCATCGGCGCCGGCTTGAGCGGGATCGCCATGGCGGTCCAGCTCGGGCACCTGGGCATCCCCTACGCCATCTACGAGCGCCGCGGCGAGATCGGCGGGACCTGGAGTCGCAACAAGTATCCGGATATCCGCGTCGACACCCTCAGCATCACCTATGAGTACAGCTTCGCAGAGCAGTACCCCTGGACCGAGTACTTTGCCCGCGGCGCAGAAGTTCGCGAGTACATCGAGTTCATCGCCAGGAAATACGGGGTCTTCGATCACATCCACTTCGGACACGACCTCGAAGCCGCCAGCTTCGACGCGCATCGCTCGACCTGGCATCTGACGCTCGTCCGCTCGGACGGAGCACGGGAAGAACGCGACGTCAACGTGGTCGTCAGCGCGGCCGGCCTCTTCGCGACTCCAAAGACCCCCGATCTTCCTGGCGCCGATGAGTTCGACGGCGCGATTGTTCACCCCACTCAGTGGACGAGCCATCACGACATCCGTGGCAAGCGCGTTGCCGTCATCGGCAACGGATCCACGGGTGTGCAGTTGCTCGCGCCCGTGGCCGAGGAGGCCGAGCGCGTACACGTCTTCCAGCGCACGGCGCAGTGGATCGCTCCGCGCGCGCACTATGGCGAGGCGGTCGAGCCGGAGGTCCGTTGGCTGCTCGATTCCCTGCCCGGGTACTGGAACTGGTGTCGCTACACCTCGATGATCGGGCTCTTCACCTGGCACGAGGACTTCCTGGTCCCCGACCCCGTCTGGGAGAGCCAGGGCGGCCACATCACCCGGAAGAGCGAGGACCTGCGCCAGTTTCTCATCGGATACATCAGGGAGCAGGTCGATGGGCGCCCCGATCTGGTCGAAAGACTCGTTCCCGACTACGCACCCATGGTTCGGCGTCCCGTGGTCGACAACGGCTGGTACAAGGCTCTCACTCGCGAGAACGTCGAGCTCGTCACCGAAGGCATCGCCCGCTTGACCCGGACCGGCATCGAGACGGTCGACGGCAAGCAGCGCGACGTCGACACCATCGTCTTCGCCACTGGCTACGACGTCTCCACCTATCTCTGGCCCGCCGAGTACCACGGTGAGGAGGGCGTGAACCTTCAGGAGTTCTGGGCCGAGGACAGCCCCCGCGCCTACCTCGGCATGCTGGTGCCACGCTTTCCGAATCTCTTCGTCCTGTACGGACCGAATTCCCAGCCGGTCTCGGGTGGAATCTCGCTGCCCTCGTGGTTCCAGATCTGGGCCGCCTATATCGGACAGTGCCTCGTCAGCATGATCGAAGGCGGACACTCCAAGGTCGCGGTCACCGATGCGGCCTTCAAGGACTACAACCAGCGACTCGACGCCGAGGCCTCGGGCATGGCCTTCGTCACCGACAAGGCGTCCGTGAAGCGGAACTACTACTTGAATGCGGCCGGCCGTTTACAGGCCAACACCCCCTTCGAGACCGCAGATCTCTACGCGATGCTGAAGGTCCCGAGCCGAAGCGACCTCGAGTTCTCCTAGAGGTGGTGCGGCGCTCAGCCGAGCTTCATTTCCATGAAGCAGAGCTTGTTTCCGTCGAGGTCGCGGACATATGCCCCGTAGAAGACGTTCGGGATCCGCTCCCCGGGCGCTCCCTCGTCGACCGCGCCGAGCTCGAGCGCCTTTGCGTAGAGCTTGTCGACGCCTTCCTTGGAGCCGCCGGGAATCGCGACCATCCAGCCGTTGCCGCGCGCGTGGGGCTCCTTGTCGTGAGGAATGCACAAGGCGAGCATCGACTCCTTCGTCGACCTCCCATAGAACTTGATGCGATCCATGCCAAAGAGCTGCTTCGCGCCGATCTCGGCGAGCAGGGCGTCGTAGAAGGCAACGGCACGTTCCATGTCACTGGTTCCGATCGTCGTGTAGGCGAGCAAGGGATCCTCCTTCAAGGGCGCGAGGCGTGAGCATACTCGGATTCCTGCTGCACGCACGCGGGCCCTTCGAGCCGGGGCTGGACCCTCTGGCTTCGGAAGTCAGTAGATCACGCGCTTTTCGACGAGCTCGGCATAGCGTGCCTCCGACAGGCCGAGCCAGCCCTTGAGCACCCGCTCGTTGTCCTGGCCGATCATCGGCCCCGGGCGGACGACCGGACGGCTTCGACTCAACTTCACGTAGGACCCGCAGATCGTCTCGCGGAAGCCGAGCGGATGCTCGACCTCGCAGAAGGTACCGCGCGCCCGAAAGTGCGGGTCGTTCGCGAGACCGGGGATGTCGAGTACCGGCGTCGCGGCCACGCCGCGCGCCTGGAGCTTCTCGGCCAGCGCGCGCGCATCCTGGGAACGGGTCCACTCCGTGATCCGCTCCTGGAGAGCATCGAGATGAGCCAGACGCTGCGCGTGCGTCGAGAACGCGCTCGCGTCGACCCAGGGCGCGCCGATCGCGCCGGCGAGTGCGCGCCACTCTTCTTCGGTCTCGACGACGAGCGAGAGCCACTGGTCCTCGCCTGCGCAGCGGAAGACCCCGTGGGGCGCCGCCTGCCCAAGGGGATGCCGGTTGCCCAGCGGCCCCGCGACGCGGCCCTTCAACATGAAATCCATGAAGGCCGGGCCGATCAGGTGGGCGAGACCCTCCTGCTGGGACAGCTCGATGAACTGCCCCTCGCCGGTGCGCGCGCGCTGATGCAGCGCCGCGAGGATCGCGAAGGCGCCGAGGATTCCGTTGTACGCGTCGGCCATGGGCTGCTCGAACGGCATCAGGTCGCCGGGGCCGTAGCCGGTCAGACTATCGAGGCCCGTCAGGCTCGCGAGGCTGTTGCCGTAGGTGCGCACGTCCTTGAGGGGTCCGCTGAGCCCAGCCGCCGGCATCGAGAGCATCACGATGTCGGGACGCACGCGACACAGGTCTTCGTAGCGGAGCTCGAAGCGCTCCGCGACGCCGGGGCCGAAGTTCTCGAGCGCCACGCCGGAGCAGGCCGCGAGCTCGTGGGCGAGGCGACGACCTTCGGGAAGGCCGAGATCGAGGCTCACGCTGGTGTTTCCCGCCCACATCGCATGCTGCGTGAGCGAGCGCTCCGGTTCGGGCGCGTCCTCCTCGAAGGGCGGTACGTGTCGGATGATGTCGATCCGCGATCGCGACTCGACCTTCACGACATCCGCGCCGAGATATCCGAGCACCTGACCGACCATCGGACCGGCCCAGACCCAGCCGAAGTTTGCGACCCGCACGCCCGCGAGCGGCAGCGCTCCCGGCAGCACCGGTTCGGGCCGCGCGCGCTCCCGGACCTGGGCCTGCGGGCGGCGGGTCCACGTGACGACCTCGTCCGTGTGCTGGCCCAGGCGCGGTGCCGGGCGACGCAGTCCGATGCGGCCCTTCGACGGACGAAAGGCCGGGGCGAGGTTCGGCATGGCTTCGCGCGCATCGTCGCCGACCGAAACGATGAAGCCCCGTTCCACGAGATGCGGGTGCTTCACGAACTCTTCGACCGTCATGATGGCGGTCGCAGGACAGCCGGCCGCCTGGCAGACATCCATCACCTCCCACTTGCTGCGCGTGCGCGTCCACTCCTCGATCAACGGGTAGACCACGTCGCGCTGGGCGCCCCGCTTCCAGAGGTCGTCGAAGAGCTCGAGATGCATCCACTCGGGATCACCCATCACGCGCGCGAGTCCCTTCCACTGCTTGGGCTCGATGGCAATCACCCATGCGTGCCCATCGGCGCAGCGCAGGATCGAGGCCGGCGCACCCGAGAGACCGATCCCGGTGCGGGAGTTGACATATCCGTAGCGGCGGTAACCGGGCACGTTCCAGCCACCGACCATCGTCGCGGCGAGCAACTCGGCGGTGGAGACGTCGAGATGTTGGCCGCCACCGACGGATTCGCGACCGAGGGTGGCACCGAGGCCCCAGGCGGCCGCAGCGACGGCGCCGTAGAACTCCGCCAGGAAGGTGCCCTGCTCGAGGGGGGTCTCGCCCGGGCGGCCACAATAGCGACTGCCGCTCCCCGAAAGGTGATAGGCGTTGAGGTCGTAGCCCTTCCAATCCCGATAGGGACCGGTCTGTCCGAAGGGTGTGATCGAGATCATCACGAGGTCTGGATTGCGACGAGCGAGCGAGTCGTAGTCGAGGCCCCAGCTGGCGAGAGCCTGCGGCCGCTGGCTCTCGATCAGGACATCCGCCCGCGCGATGAGGTCTTTGAAGGTCTCGCGGTCGCTCGCGGATTCCAGATCGAGCACGACCGAACGCTTCTCGGCGTTCAGGAAATGGAAGAGGCCGCTGCGCTCGGGATCGGGCCGATCGCCTCGGAAGGGTCCCCAGCCGCGCGTGACATCGCCGGTCGGCGGCTCGACCTTGATCACGTCGGCGCCCGACTCGGCGAAGAGCCGACCGCAATAGGGTGCGGCCACGCGCTCTCCGAGCTCGACGACCGTGAGCCCCTCGAGCAAGGGGAGACCTTCGGGATTCAACATCGCTTGCTTGCGCTCCTCGGCCGGGAAGGGGTTCCCCAAGCCTAGGCAAGAGTGGTAGCCTGCGGCAGCCCGCACCTCGCGAGGCAGCGAGCGCCGGCTGGATCGAATTGCGTCGCTGGGGATGCTTCGATCGACGCGAGCTGCGAGAGGCAGATGATCGATGACCGACCGCCAACGCAGCCGGGCCTGCATCGCCGGCATCGGGGAAACGAAGTACCAACGCGACCGCAGCGCCTCGCTCACGAACCTCGGGCTGCAGCTCGAGGCCTCGCTCGCCGCGATCGCCGACGCCGGTCTAGAGCGCAGCGAGATCGACGGCGTGATGCCCTTCCCGAATCTCGCGACTGCCGAGGAACTCGTATCCAATCTCGGCTGCGAGAACGTCCGCTTCGCGGCAACGGTGGCAATGGGTGGGGCGTCGCCGGTGGCCTCCCTGGCGCTGGCTGCCGACGTGCTGGCCGCGGGGCGCGCGAGCGCGATCCTGATCCCGGCAGGCTGGGCCGCCTTCTCCGGGCCGCGGACCCGGGAGCTCGTGCTCGATCCCGCGCGTCTTCCGGGCGGCGCGATCGCCGCCGACTACTACTTTCCACACGGGTTCACCGCACCCATGCAGTGGTATGCGGTCATGGCGCAACGCCATATGTACGAGTTCGGGACGAAGCGCGAGCAGCTCGGCGCCGTCGCCGTCGCGGCACGCCGGCACGCGCAGCTGAACCCGAATGCGGTGATGCGGGGGCGCGCGATGACGATGGCGGACTATCTGGCCTCGCCGATGCTCGCCGATCCCTATCTCATGCTCGATTGCTGCATCGAGACCGATGGTGCGGCCGCGGTCGTCGTCACGACCGAGGAGCGAGCACGCGATCTCGCGTCCCGCGTCGTACGGATCGAGGCCGCGGGCGCGGCGCAACCCCATCCCGCCGACGAGATCACGAACCGTCGCGACCTGTTCCGGACGGGGCTCGGCTCGGCGGCGCCCGAGGCGTTCGGCCGCGCCGGCGTCCGCCCCGGCGATCTCGACTTCGCGATGATCTACGACTGCTTCACCTTCGAGGTGATCCACCAGATCGAAGAACTCGGTCTGTGCAAGCGCGGTGAGGGCGGCGCCTTCGTCGAGGGCGGCCGGATCGAGCTCGGGGGCGAGCTCCCGCTGAATACCCACGGTGGGCTTCTCTCCGAGGCGCATGTCGTGGGGATCAACCACATCGTCGAGGCCGTGAAACAGCTGCGTGGCGGCTGTGGCGAGCGTCAGGTTCCGGACGCCGAGCTCGGGGTCGTGACGGGCTGGGGTGACTTCGGCGACGGCAGCCTGGCAGTCCTTTCCCGGAACTGATCCGGGGCTGGCCCGGCGTTGCGCCGGCTTCGATCGCCAGCGGAACCGGAGACGAACCGAAGATGGGGAGAGCGCTTCAGATGGCTTCGGTGGATTTGACGAGCACTGGCACGATCGGATCGAAGGGGACGGGGGACGAGTTCTACTCCTGGTGCGCGCGAGGTGAGCTCCGCTTGCGGCGCTGCAACGCCTGCCGCGAGTGGTGCCACGTGCCGCGCGTGATCTGCCCGAGCTGCGCCGCGAACGATTGGGCGTGGGAAGCGGTGCGTGGGACGGGGCGCGTCTTCACGTGGACCGTCGTGTACCGCGCGATGCACCCCGCGTTCGTGGACGACGTGCCCTACGCCGTGGTCGTGGTCGCTCTCGACGAAGGGCCGCGAATCGTGAGTCGGATGCTGGATTGTCCGGCCGAGGAGCTCGTGATGGACATGCCCGTGGAGGTGGTCTTCGTGCGGAGCGATCGATTGGGCGAGCGCGTGCTTCCGTGCTTTCGGCGGATCACCCCGTCGGCCGCGGGATGTGCACGATGAAGTGCCTTCCTTCCACGATCGCCTTCCAGAAGCACGGGCACATCGCGGTCTTCACGATCGACCGCCCCGACGCGCTCAACAGCTTCACCCGCGAGATGCTCGTCGGCATGGACGCGGGCTTCGCCGAGTTCCAGGCCGACGACGATCTCTGGGTCGCGATCCTCACCGGTCGAGGCGAGCGCGCCTTCTGTGCGGGCATGGACCTGAAGCAGGCGCTTCCCCAGATCATCGGCGGCGACGAGATGGGCTACGAGGACCACACGAAGCGTCCCTTCTCGGACGTCTTCAAACCGATCATCGCCGCCGTCAATGGAGTCTGCATCGCCGGGGGCGTCGAGTTCCTGCTCGGGACCGACCTGCGCATCGCGGTCCAGCACGCGACCTTCGCGCTCGCCGAGGTGCGTTGGGGTGTGATTCCGACCGGGGGATCCCACGTACGGCTTCCGCAGCAGATCCCCTGGGCCGTGGCGATGGAGCTGCTGTTGACGGGGCAGACCCTGACGGCGCAGCGGGCCTACGAGATCGGTCTCGTGAACAAGCTGGTGACCTCTGCCGAGCTCATGCCCGCGGCCTTCGAACTCGCCGAGCAGATCTGTCGGAACGGACCGCTCGCCGTTCGGACCGCGAAGGAGATCGCGGTCCGCGCCTTGCAGCAGTCGACGCCCTTCGTGCTCGAGAAGGCGTTGGGAGCCCGGATCTCCGCCTCCGAGGATGCGAAAGAGGGTCCGCGGGCGTTTGCCGAGAAGCGCCCGCCCCGATTCCAGGGCCGTTAGCAGCTGGCAAACACGCGAAACGGCCAATATAATCGGCCAGCCGAACACCGATCCGATTCGGCGACCCAGGCGGTTCTGAGCGACATGGACTTCGATCCGCAGGCGCTGAGCGCCGTCGATGACCCCTACCCGGCCTTCCGCGAGCTGCGCGATCACCATCCCGTCTTCCACAGCGCGGAGCGGAACCTCTGGGTGGTCTCCCGCTACGAAGACGTGCGCGCCGTGTTGCTCGACGCCGAGACCTTCGCGTCCGGCATGGGAACCGTGCCTACCGGCTTCGTTTCCGCCAAGCCGATGATGATCTCCCAGGATCCGCCCTATCACACGCACCTGCGCAACACCGTGCACCTCGCCTTCACGCCGCGCCGCATGCGCGACCTCGAAGGCTTCATCCGCAAGACGAGTCGCCGGCTCCTGGATGCGATCGAGCCCGACCTCGAGACGGATCTCTTCGAGGCGCTCACGGATCCACTCCCGGTTGCGGTCGTGAGCGAGCTGCTCGGGATCGGCTTCGAAGACCGCCATGAGTTCAGCCGCCATGCCGGCGCGATCATTCACGCCGCCGAAGACGAGGACACGAGCGCCGAAGAGGCAATCCTCTGGATCTACGCCTACCTCGAGCGCGTGCTGTGCGAGCGCGAGCGGAAGCCGGCAGATGATCTCGTGAGCCACCTGCTCCATCCCGGCCCCGGCGAGACGCGGCTCACGCACGACGAGGTCGTGGGCTTCTGCGCGCTGCTCTTGATGGCGGGCACCGAGACGACGACCAACGCACTCGGTAACGCGATCGTGCTGCTACACGCCTATCCGGAGGTGCGCAGGCAGCTCGCGGGGCGGCCCGAGGGCCTCGCTCGAGCCGTCGAGGAGTTCCTGCGCTTCGAGTCGCCCGTACCGGGGCTGTCCCGCGTCACTACCCGCGATGTCGAGATCCATGGCGTGGAGATTCCGAAGTCCGCACGCGTACACATGGCCTTCGCAGCGGCCAATCGCGACGAACGCGCGTTCCCTGCACCCGACTCGCTCGACCCCGCTCGTACGCCGAACCCTCACCTCGCCTTCAGTCTCGGCATCCATTTCTGTCTCGGTGCGAGTCTCGCACGCAGCGAACTTCGGATTGCGCTCGAGGAGCTGCTTGCGCGCTTCCCCGATTTTCGAGTCGACCCCGGGCGCGGGGTGCGCCTGCGTTCCGATGCGGCCCGGGGTTTCTCCTCACTTCCCTTCGTCGGAAGATCCTGAGAGGAAGAGGCATGCATTCATCACTCGACAGCGAAGTGGAACGCGACGTCGCCCGGGCGTCGGAGCTGTGGGATCCCGAGCAGATCCTCGCGGTGGTTCTCGACCCCAAGCGACGGGGTTCCCTCTATCCCTATCTGCACCGACTTCGCGACGTGGCTCCGCAGCTGCGCACCGAGCAGCTCACGGGAAAACCCACCTGGGTGCTCACGCGCTACGCCGATATTCGTGAAGTACTCCGACACCCGGAAGTGCGCAGCGACGCGCGCGGCGTCGACGTCTTCGACGTCGGCCCGAAGGGACGTCACTTCGTGGAGATGCAACGCAACACGCTGCTCTTTCTTCCCCCCGAGAAGCACGATCGCGTGCGCGGTTTGATCTCGCGCGCGTTCACCCCTCGCTCCGTCGAGCAGCGAGAGGGCCGGGTCCGGGAGGTGATCGAGGAACTGATCGATCAGGTCGAAGCGAAGGGCCGGATGGACTTCGTCCACGACTTCGCCTTCCTGCTGCCGGTGATGGTGATCTGTGAGATGCTCGGTGTTCCGACGGAAGATCTTCCGAAGTTCTACGACTGGGCCCACCAGTCGAGTCGCCGCGGGGAGATCGGCCAGGTCGACGACGAGATCATCCGACGGGGCGAGGAAGCGACCATCGCCTACGCCGGCTATTTCCTCGAGCTGATCGCCGAACGCCGACGCAAGCCGCGCGCTGATCTGATGACGGCTCTGATCGAAGCACGCGACGAGAACGCTTCGAGCCTGAGCGACGAGGAACTCGTTGGAAGCTGCTATATCCTGCTCCAGGCGGGCCATGGCACGACGCAGGACCTGCTCGGCATGGGCATGCTCGCCCTGCTGCGACATCCCGAGCAGCTCGAATTCCTGCGCCGCACGCCCGAGGCGATCCCCACCGCCGTCGAGGAGCTGTTGCGCCACGACACCTCCGTCCAGATCAGCCAACGCGTGTCGGACCGGCCGGTCCCCCTCGGCGGGGTCACGATCCCGGCCGGTGAGATCTGCGTACTCTTCAACGGCGCGGCCAATCGCGATCCCGCGGCGTTTGCGAATCCCGATCAGATCGATGTCCGCCGTAGCCCCAACCATCATCTGAGCTTCGGCCTCGGCCGGCACACCTGCCTCGGTCAGTCCCTCGCACGCCTGGAGCTGCGCGTCGCCTTCGAGATCGTGTTGCGGCGCCTTCCGCAGCTCCACCTCGACGAGTCTGCGCCGCCCCTCTTCCGGGATAGCCTGTTTCTTCGGGGTCTCGAAACGCTCCCAGCGCGCTTCTAGCGCGCGCGGGTCTGACAACTTCGGGAGACGCACTCAGCATGCAGCAGATTGACGGTTTTCAGGGGAAGGCGGCGCTGGTCACGGGTGCCGCCGACGGAATCGGTCTCGCTCTCGCCGAGGCGCTCACGCGGGCGGGGGCGCGAGTCTTCATGAGCGACATCGCGGCGGAGAAACTCGGGAAGGCGGCCGCCGGGATCGGTGCGAAGAGCGCGCCGTGCGACGTCAGCGATGCGGCGGCGGTCGAGCGGCTCGTCGAGCGGGCGTGGGCGGAGAGCGGACCACTCGATCTGCTCTGCGCGAACGCTGGCGTGCTCGTGCCCGGATCGATCCTCGAGGTGACTCCACAGCAGATCGAGTGGATCTTCTCCGTCAATGTCTGGGGGATCCTGAACGCCTGCAAGCCCTTCGTGCGCAAGCTTCGCAAGAGCAGGCACGCCGGTCGCATCCTGCTGACGGGCTCGGAACACAGCCTGTCGAACCCGAGCTACCTGCGTTCGGTGCCCCTGGGTCTCTACAACATGACCAAGCATGCCGTGCTGTCGATCGGGGAATCGCTGCGCGCCGAGCTGGCGCCGAGCTCGATCGCCGTGAGCGTGCTTTGCCCCGGACCGGTTGAGAGCGGCCTGGCGGGCAATTCCGGGGCGTTCCGCCCCGCCCGCTTCGGCGGCCCCACGCAGATCGAGATCCGCGGGATCGAATCCGTGGACGCCGGCATCCTCGCCGCGCGCTACATCCCCGCCTCCCGCGCTGCCGAGATCGCGCTGAAGGGGTTGCAGGCGGGCGCATTCGTGATCCCGACGCATGCGTTCCAGAAGGGCGACACCGATGCCCGTTACAGCGAAATCGCGGCCGGCTTCGCACTCCTCGACTGACGCCCGCGAGCGAGCCCTGCGGCGTCGACTCAGACCTTCGACGCCGCATCGGGACTCTCGAGCCGGTCGCCGGCCTCGCGATTCAGGCTGTGTCCCGGCGTTTGCGAGCGGAGGATTGCGCGGAACGCGGTGCGGACTTCTTCGACAAAGGCTTCGGGCTGCTCGAAGGCCGCGAAATGGCCGCCCTTCTCGAGCACGTTGTAATGCACGAGCTTCTTGAACTGCGCTTCGCACCAGCGCCGTGAGGCCTTGAAGATCTCGTGGGGGAAGATGCTCACGCCGACCGGAACTCCGATCTCCATCAAGGGCGGGCTGTTGAAGCTCTCCCAATAGAGCCGAGCCGAGGAGGCGCCCGTCGCCGGCCACCAATAGAGCATGACGTTGTCGAGCAGCTCATCGCGGCTGAGTGCGTTCTCGGGATGGCCCTTGCAATCCGTCCAGCTCCAGAACTTCTCGAGGATCCAGCCGGCCTGGCCAACCGGAGAATCGACGAGTCCATAGCCGAGGCTCTGAGGGCGGGTCGATTGTTGCTTCGAGTATCCGCTGTCCTTCTCCTGATAGTGCTGCATTCCGGCCAGCGCCGACTGCTCGAGCTCGTCGAGATCGTCGAGCGAGTCTTCGGTGGGGGGCGAGAGCGCCAGGTTGAGATGGATGCCCTGACAATGCTCGGGGTCCTGGCCAGCGATGCAGGTCGTCACCATCGAGCCCCAATCGCCTCCCTGCGCGACGTATCTCGCGTAGCCGAGGCGCGCCATCAACGCGGCCCAGGTGTCGGCGATCTTCTCGACCCCCCAGCCCGCCTGGGTCGGCTTGTCGGAGAAGCCGTATCCCGGGAGCGACGGGCAGACGACATGAAATGCATCCTCGGCCTTGCCGCCGTGCGCGACCGGATCGGAAAGCGGTCCGATCACCTTCTGGAACTCCACGATCGAACCGGGCCATCCGTGGCTCATGAGGAGCGGCGTGGCATTGGGCTCGGGCGACTTCACGTGAATGAAGTGGATGTCGAGCCCATTCAGCCTGGTCTTGAACTGCGCGAAACGATTGAGCCTGGCTTCGCGATCCCGCCAGTCGTATTCCTTCGCCCAGTACTCGCAGACCTCTCGCAGATAGCCTAGAGGAATGCCCTGGGACCAGTCATCGACGGTCTCCTTCTCGGCCCAGCGGGTATTCGCGAGACGCTGCTTCAGATCCGCGATCTCTTCGTCGCTGATGCGGATCTCGAAGCGAGTGATCCTGCTGATGGGGTTCACAGTGATTGTGTCCTCCCCTCGGCTTCATCAAGACCGCAGGGCCTCGGGAATCATCTCTTCGGGGAAGCGGTAGAAGTCGATCGCATTGTCCCACAGGATCTTGCGCTTCGAAGCGAGGCTGATGAGATCTGGCTCGAGTCCGAGGAACTCGTCGACGCTGTGCGGGTACTTCGAGTCCGGGTGCGGGAAGTCCGATTCGTAGAGAATCCGACCGTCGCCAAACCAGCGGATCACGTCCGCGACGAACTTGTCCTCGCACTCCGTGCTGATCCAGCAGTTGCGCTTGAAGTAGTCGGTCGCACTCATGCTGAGCTCCGGGAACTCCTTGGCGGCGAGTTCGAGCTGCTCATCGATCCGGTCGAGCCAGGAGGGCACCCAGCCGCAGCCCGCCTCCATGTAGGAGACGCGCAGCCTTGGAAAACGCTCGAAGACGCCGTGGACGATCATCGACATCATCGCGCCCATCGCTTCGAAGGTGTGCACCGTCGCATGCCACTCGACGAAGGACCGGAAGCGCTCGTGGCCGAAGGAGTTGCCCCGCAGGCCCATGAACTCGTGGGTGGCGAAGGGAAGCTCGAGGTCCTGCAAGACCTCCCAGATCGGGTCGTAGTATCGATCTCCGAGGGTCCGCTTGTTGAACTCGTCGGGGCGTGCCCAGAAGCTGCGCACGCCGAGCTCATCGTGGGCGTAGCGGATTTCCTCGACGGCCCGGCCGACATCGTTCAGCGGAATTGGAGACGAGACGAGCACACGCCCATTCGAGCTCGCGCGCATGTCTGCTCCCCAGCGGTTGTAGGCGCGAACCATCGCAGCCTGAAGCTCGGGGTCGATGCCCTCGAACCAGAGGTCGTATTCGGGCCCGTAGATCACCGCCATGTCGACGCCGTCGAGGGCCATGGCCTCGGCGACGGAGTCTCCGCTGAAGCCTGCGTCGACGCACTTTCCGTATTTGGCGCGCATGTCGTCGACCGTCCAGTCGATCAGCTCCTGGAAGCGGCCGTAGAGGATGCTGTCGCTCTGGGTGAAGCGACCGTCGATGGTGACCGGGTTGTAGGTCTCGAAGCCCGGCATGGGCTGCTTGCGGCCGAAGCGATGCTTGTGCTTGTCGTCGATGTACCGGGTCCAGAGGTCCCCCGGATAGATGACGTGGGCATCCGCATCGAAGACCTTGAGGCCCTGTCGCATCTTGAGATCCCTCCAACCAGTGGCCGCGCGAGAGTACGCCGGGCCGATGATACCCACTCTCGCCGCGGAGCGGATACTCGCTTCAAGCGGGGTTCCGTAGGACCGATGACGATCGAACCGACAGTCAAATCCGGCGAAGAAAGCTCACGGTCCGCGAAGCTTGGAGTTCTTGTACCCGTAGACGAAATACAGCAGCAGGCCTGCCGCCATCCATACCGCAAAACGCTCCCAGGCTCGAACAGGCAGCCCGATCGCCGTGTACAGGCACGCGAGTGACCCAGCAATCGCGACCAACCAGATTCCGAAAACGCCGCCGGGAATGCGGAAGGGACGCTCGCGTTTCGGATCACTGTAGCGGAGCACGAGCACGCCGATACACACGATCGCGAACGCCGACAGGGTGCCGATGTTCGTGAGATCGTAGATCTCGTTTTCATCGAGCACCAGGCTCCCGACCGCGACGACCAGACCGGTGATGACGGTCGTGATATGTGGCGTACGGTACTTCGGGTGAATCCTGGAGGCCCACTTCGGCAACAGACCGTCGCGTGCCATCGCGTAGAAAATGCGCGGCTGACCGTACTGGAACACGAGCAGCACCGCCGTGAGTGACACCACCGCGCCGGCCGACACGATCCAGCTCAGCGTGGGCATGCCCGCGACTTCGAGCGCCCTTGCGAGCGGGTCGGACGCGCGAAGTTGCTGATAGGGCACGAGGCCCGTCGCCACCGCGCCCACCATGACATAGATCACGGTACAGATGCCGAGGCCATAGAGAATTCCGCGCGGCATGTTGCGCTGCGGATCCCTGGTTTCCTCCGCCGCGGTGCTGATCGCGTCGAACCCGATGTACGCGAAGAACACGATCGCCGCGCCCTGGTGAATGCCCCGCCACCCGTTCGGCGCGAAGGGATGATAGTTCGCCGTGTCGACGTGCATGCCGCCCACGATGACGAAGAGCGCCAGCACCAGCAGCTTCACGACCACCATGATGCCGTTGGCACGGACGCTCTCTTTCACGCCGATGTACAACAACCACGTGATCGCCATGACGATCAGGAACGCCGGCACGTTCAATAGAACGGGAATTCCGGCGATCGACGGCGCCGTTTGCAACAGCCCATGAACGGCCGGATCGCTGCTCAGCAGAGCCGTGCGGTAGCCGTGCGTAAGCCAGTCCGGTAGGTGGAGGCCGAAGCCCGATAGCAGCGAGGTGAAATACCCGCTCCACGCGATGGCCACCGCGATGTTGCCCACGGCATACTCCAGGATCAAGTCCCAGCCGATGATCCAGGCGATCAACTCACCGAGCGTCGCATACGAGTACGCGTACGCGCTGCCCGCCTGCGGGATCATGGACGACAACTCGGCGTAGCACAGCGCTGCCAACGCGCACACGACGCCGAGCAATATGAACGACAGGACCAGCGCAGGACCGGCGCCGTACCGGACAATCTCGCCACTCGGCAGTACTTCGCCGGCCGCCGCCGTTCCGATGGATGAGAAGATGCCGGCGCCGATGACAGCGCCGATGGACAGCAGGACAAGATCGCTGACGCCGAGCACCCGCTTCAGGCCCGACGGATGGTCGGCGCCAGAAAGAAGCTCGGCGATCGGTTTTCTCGCAAAGAGCGACTTCACTGACTACGTCGTCCTCACGCCGGCTTCGATCCGCATCGCGTAGAAGGGCCGCCGCACGAACAGCATGGCCGCGACGAAGGAGACCTCTGCCAGGCCATGCGTGATCCCCGACCCGCGCTGTGCCGTGAGTGACACGGCCAATGCAAGCGCCAACAGGCCAGGCAGTGTCGTGAACTCGATGATCGGATTCATGGCCAGCGACGGCGTGTCCTTGAACGGATCGCCGATGGTATCAGCCACGACCGTTGCCGCGTGCAAGTCCGTGCCTTTCTGCTTCAGTTCGAGTTCGACGATTCTCTTGGCGCTGCCCCACGCAGCGCCCGCGTTGGCCCTGAAGCTGGCCTGGAACAATCCAAAGAGCGCGATGAGCACCCGTTGTGGCGGCCTGAATCGACGCGCCCGTAGGCTTTCCGCACGTGATGATCGTTGAGCACTTCCACCACAGCGTACCGTCACCAAGGGTCGGGGGGCAGATCGTCGTTTCAAGCGGGGATTCTAGGTCCGATAAGCTTCGAACGGACAAGTACCCACCGGGGTAGGATCGGCTACCTCGACCCGTAGGCGACGCGGGCAACGGATCCGCGAGCGACGGATCCCGCGGTACCACCTCGAAGTGCATGCTAGGTGGAACGCTCAAGGCGCGCGCGAGTCGAGCCGGTACACGTAGCCGTCGGCGTCGAAGCCCTCGAGCTCTCCGGGCTCGCCGACGAGCACCGCCATCACCGGATAGATCTTGTCGCCGAAGCGCACCCGCAGCCGGGGATCCGCGCGGAGGTGGTCGAACCAGGTGCGTCCCTCGGCCGGATCGATGTAGAGCTGGCCGTCCTTCACCACGTAGTTCAGTTCGACCGAGTACGGATCGCCCGGACGCGTCTCGACGTCGACGAAGGTGTCGTCGGCGAACGACCAGTCGGTCACCGGCTCGGTGACGACCTCGCCCGAGAGCTCGCCTCCCGGAAACATCAGCAACGGCCCACCGCCGCACCCGGAAAACACCAGCACGGAGACCGCCAACAATGAGATTCCAAACCGACGCATGCTGCTCCTCCTGCTGCTTCCGCGCCGCGGATCCTACTCGACCGGGACGCTCAGAGTAGGCCCGCTGAGAGGTCCAGACCCGCGGGAGGCCTACCGCTCGTTTCGTTCCTTTGTCGGCGGTGGGTCGATGGCGATCCCGCGAGCGCAGCGTCGGCTACGACGGCGGACTCCGCCGCGATCGAGCGGCTAGAGTCGATGCCCGCGTGCGAGCTGCTCGCGAGTCCATCGGCCAGCTCCGCCGCCAGCGCCGGCGCGCCGGCTCGGCCCGACGCCGCCAGCGCGAGACGGCTCGCGTGGGCAGAGCCGATGAAACGCGTCTTCGCGATCGACGTGCTCGAAT
The DNA here is from genome assembly GCA_964413375.1 of uncultured Spirochaetales bacterium. Classification (GTDB taxonomy): domain Bacteria; phylum Myxococcota_A; class UBA9160; order UBA9160; family SMWR01; genus CAZUYC01. Next base: position 28,811 of record CAYPSI010000313.1, read on the forward strand.
GCCCGCGCTGCCGGGGCCCGATGCGTATCCTCGCGGCGATCCACCCGCCCGAGACCACGTCGGCGATCCTCGCCTGCATGGGCCTCCCGGTGCGCGCCCCACCGCTGGCGCCGGCTCGCCGCGACGACGGCTT
>CAYPSI010000314.1:0-6962 GCA_964413375.1 uncultured Spirochaetales bacterium
AGCGAGAGCGGCGTCACGTCGAGCAGCAACACGTCCTCGACTTCGCCAGTGAGCACGCCGCCCTGGATCGCGGCGCCGGCCGCCACGACCTCGTCCGGGTTCACGCCCTTGTGAGGCGGGCGCCCGAAGATCTCCTCGACCTTGCGCTGGATGGCGGGCATGCGCGTCATCCCGCCCACCAGGATCACCTCGTCGATCTCCTGGGTCGCGAGACCGGCGTCCTGCAGCGCGATCCGGCAGGGCTCGACCAGCCGCTCGAGGAGGTCCTGCACCAGCTCCTCGAAGTGCGCGCGGGTGAGGCTCCCGGCCAGATGCTTGGGGCCCTTCTCGTCCGCAGCGATGAAGGGGAGATTGATGTCCGTCTCTTCGACGCTCGAGAGCTCGTGCTTGGCGCGCTCCGCAGCCTCCTTGAGCCGCTGGAGCGCCATGCTGTCGCAGCGCAGGTCGATGCCGTGCTCGCTCTTGAACTTCCCGATCAGCGCATCGCAGATGCGCATGTCGAAATCCTCGCCACCGAGGTAGGTATCCCCGTTCGTGGCGCGGACCTCGAAGACGCCGTTCGCGATCTCGAGAATCGAGATGTCGAAGGTGCCACCGCCGAGGTCGAAGACCACGATGCGACAGTTCTGCTGCTTGCCGATCCCGTAGGCCAGCGCGGCCGCGGTGGGCTCGTTGATGATGCGGAGCACGTTGAGCCCCGCGATCTTGCCGGCGTCCATCGTCGCCTGGCGCTGCGAATCGTCGAAGTAGGCGGGAACGGTGATCACCGCGTCCGTCACCGTCTCGCCGAGGAAGTCGGCCACGGTGTCCTTCATCTTGGTCAGGACCATCGCCGAGATTTCCTGAGGGGAGTAGGCGCGCGCGTCCACGCGTACCCAGGCGTCTCCGTTCGCGGCGGCTTCGACCTCGAAGGGTGCGATCTCCTGGAAGGAGCGCACCTCCTCGCTCTCGAACTTTCGCCCGATCAGGCGCTTGACCGCGGAGATCGTGTGTTCGGGATTCGTGATCGCCTGACGCTTCGCGATCTGCCCGACGAGGCGCTCGCCGGTCGGCGTGAAGGCGACGATCGAGGGCGTCGTGCGGGCTCCCTCGGCATTGGCAATGATGGTGGGCTCTCGTCCCTCGAAGAGGGCGACGCAGGAGTTCGTCGTCCCGAGGTCGATGCCGATGACCTTGCCCATGCACGCGCCCCCTGGTTCGCGAGGCCGCGCGTCTGGACCCGCAAGCCTCCTACCCGCTCCCGCTTTCGCCGTCGCTCCGCCGCGACACGATCACGCGTGCCGGGCGCAGCAGGCGATCCCTCAGCACGTAGCCCCTCTGTAGCTCCTCGATGACCGTATTCGGTGCCACCGAATCGTCCGGTTGCTGGGCCATCGCCTCGTGTTGCGCCGGATCGAAGGGACGGCCGCTCGCGTCGATCGCGCTTACGCCGTGCTTGACCAGAGCCGCCACGAGCTCCCTCCGCACGAGCTCCACGCCCTGCAGAAGGCTTTCCAAGTCCGCGCCACCACTACGCCTCGCGTGCTCGATGGCGCGGTCCAGGTTATCGACCGCCGTGAGCAGATCCTTGACGAGATTCTGGTGGCCGTACTGCTCGGCCTCGAGCCGCTCCCTGCTGGCGCGGCGACGGAAGTTCTCGAAGTCCGCGTGCAGGCGCAGGTAACGGTCTCGCACGCCCTCGATCTCGGCCGCCAGCTCGGTCTCGCGCGGCGAGGGGCCCGCCGGGCCGCCGCGCTGGCGCTCCCGGGCCTGGCTCCGCTCCTCCACGGCCTCCGCGGCCTCGCGCAGCGCCTCCTCGAGCTCGGGGCTCGGCGCGAGGGCCCCCACGGACTCCTCGGCGAGCGACTCCCAGCCAGAGCCCGAAGAACTCCGCTCGCCCCCGGCGTCCTCCGGGGACGGCTTCGCGTCGTCCGCCTGGCCCGGATCGCCGCGCGTCACGTCGATGCGCCGCCCGCTCACTACGAGAGCCTCTCCCCGATCGCGCGCGAGAGGAAGGTGACCAGCGCAACGACCCGGGGGTAGTCCATGCGGCTCGGCCCGATCACACCGAGCGTTCCGAGAGCGCCGTTGTGGCCGCCGTAGCGCGCGGCGACGAGTGCGCAGTGGCGCAGCGAGGGCTCCTCGAGCTCGTCCCCGAAGGCCACCCGAACCCCCTCCTGCTCGAGCATCTGGTCGAGGACCCCCAGCAGGCGCGCCTTGGTCTCGACCGCCTCGAAGAGGTCGCGCACGCGGCGCGGATCGCGAAACTCGGGCTGATCGAGCAGCGCGAGCCGCGTCTCGATCACGAGGTCGACGGCGGCGTCGTCATCCTCGGCGAGGGCGCGGCGTCCGACCGAGACGGCGAGCTCGAGCAGCCGATTCGCCTGGTGGCGCAGCGCCTCGGCCTCGCGCGCGAGCGCCTCGCGCACCTCGGGAAGCGTGCGCCCGTCGACGCGCTCGGAGAGCAACGCCGTGATCTTGTCGAGCTCCGCCTGTGCCAGCGGCTCCGACGTCTCGACGACACGGCGGTAGGCGCTGCCCCCGCGAGAGACGAGGATCAGGAGCAGGCGCTCCGACGAGAGCCGCACGAGGCCCACGTGGCGCAGCACGATCCGATCGAGGCGCGGCGTCACGACGAAGCCGAGCTGGCGCGTGTGACGCGAGAGCAGCGCGGAGGCCACGTGCACGACCTCGCCCGCATCCACGTCGTCGAGACGCCAGGCGATGTCGCGTTGCTCGAAGGGCGCGAGGTCGGCATGCGGCAGCAGCGCGTCCACGAAGAGGCGAAGACCCCGACCCGTCGGGACGCGGCCGGCGGAGGCGTGCGGCTTCTCGACCAGACCGAGCTCTGCGAGCTCGCCGAGCACGCTGCGTACGCTCGCGGCGGAGAGGTTCATCGGCAACAGGTGGGCGAGCGTCTTCGAGCCGATCGGCGCGGCCTCTCCGACATAGCCGGCGACGACGGCGCGCAGCACCGTCGCCTGTCGCTCGCTCAGCTCGATGGGAGACGGCGGGCCTCCCCCAGGGCGCACGGACACGGAACCCTCCGTTGTGGCTCCGAAATCTCGAAGCAGGGGTTACCAGCTATGCGGCGGAACGTCAAACCGCCCGGGAGCCGGCCTTCGTGCAGCGAGCGCAAGCGAAGCGCGCAGCGAGCCGCAGGCGAGCGATGGCAGGCCCCTGCGTGGCCTGCGAGCGCAGCCATCTGGCTAGAAGAACTCGGCGAACACGCTGTCGGACACGAGCCGCCCGCGGGCGCTGAGGCGCAGGTCTCCGCCAGGGCCCTCGAGCAGCAGTCCCTGGGCCAGAAAGCGTGCGATGGGCTCCGAGAAGAACTCCCGCGGTAGAGCGCCAAACTCCGCGGCGAAGGCCACCGCGTCGATCCCGCGCAGGGTGCGCAGCGCCAGGAACGCGGCCTCTCCCCGCGCCGTGCGCGCGTCGAGCACCTCGGCAGGCGCGGCTTCGGCCGCGAGACCCGCCTCGACGCGCTCGAGGTAGTCGCGCTCCAAACGCAGGTTGGCCCGTCGCACCCCGAACGGCGTCTCGGCGGCGGGAGGATCCAGCGAGACGGCCCCGGGGCCGAGCGCGAGAACCGGGCGCCGCTCCCAGTAGCGCCGATTGTGCAGGCTCTCGAAGCCGGGGCGGGCGTAGCTCGAAATCTCGTAGCGGCCGAGACCGCCCTGGCCGAGGCGGAGCTCCACCGCCTCGAGCATCGACAGCGACAGCTCCTCGGGCGCGGCTGCGAGCCGCCCGCGCGCGAGCGCCCGTCCGAAGGGCGTCTCGGGCTCCCAGGTGAGCTCGTAGGCGGACAGGTGCTCGGGCGCGAAGCCCAGGGCCTCGCTCAGATCGCGCTCGAGTGCCGAGAGGTCCTGCCCCGGCGCTGCAAAGAGCAGATCGAGCGAGAGATTGTCGAAGCCCGCGGCACGGCAGGCCGCGAGCGTGGTCCGGCCCTCGGAGGCGCGATGTGCGCGACCGAGGCGCCGGAGCACTCCGTCGTCGAAGGATTGGATCCCGACGGAGACGCGGTTCACGCCGGCCGCGCGAAAGCCCGGCAGGCGTTCGCGCTCGAGCGTGCTCGGGTTCACCTCGAGCGTGACCTCGACCTCTGCGTCCGGCTCGGGCGGAAAGGCAGCACGGACGTCCCGGGTCATGCGAGCCACCGACTCCGGGCGCAGCAGCGACGGCGTGCCGCCGCCGAAGTAGAGGCTCGCCAGGGCTCGCCCCGCGAACGCGGGGGCGCGCGCGGCGAGCTCGGAGGCCAGTGCGGCCAGGAAGCGCGCCTCGCGCTCCGGCGCGAGCTGGCGCGCCGCTACGACCGCAAAATCGCAGTAGGGGCACACGCGCTCGCAATAGGGCACGTGCACGTACACGCCGACCGTCGCGTCACGCACGCCCGGATGGTAGGTTCGCCGGGTGACGCAAAGCCAGCTTCCGGTCCGCCGCGAGGTCCTCGCGAACGGTCTCACCCTGCTGCTGTCCGAGACCCACGCGGCGCCGGTCGCGGAGCTCCAGATCTGGCTCGGCGTCGGCTCGGCCGATGAAGGGGCCGATCAGGCCGGACTCGCGCACTTCCACGAGCACATGCTCTTCAAGGGCACTGCCCGCCGTGGCGTGGGCGAGGTCGCCGGTGAGGTGGAAGGCGCGGGCGGCCGGATCAACGCCTACACCTCCTTCGACATCACGGTCTACCACGCGACGCTGCCGAGCGACCGCACCGAGGTCGCCCTCGACGTGCTCGCCGACGCGGTCCGCAACCCCGCCTTCGATCCGGAGGAGATCGATCGCGAGATCGCCGTCGTGCTCGAAGAGATCGGACGTTCCGACGACTCGCCGTCCCAGGTGCTCGCCAGCGCCACCTTCGCGGAGGCCTTCCGCGCCCACCCCTATCGGGCACCGATCCTCGGAACGCGCGAGAGCGTCGCGGCCTTCGACCGCGCGCGCGTGCAGGCCTTCTTCGAGCACTGGTACACGCCCGAAAACATGACCGTCGTGGCGGTAGGGGATTTCGACCCGGACGAGCTCGCCGCCGCCGTGCGCGATGCCTTCGCCGGCGCGCGCCGCGGCGAGGCCCGCCGCGCGCGCCCCCCCGAGCCGCCGCAACGGGGGATCCGCAGCGTCGTGCTCGCCCGCCCCTTCCAGCGCACGGGTCTCGAGCTCGTCTGGCCGGGCGTGGCACTCGCACACCCCGACGCCGCGGCCCTCGACCTGCTCGCCTTCGTGCTCGGCAACGGCGACAGCTCCCGCCTCGTGTTGCGCGTGCAGGAGCGCGCGGCGCTCTCGGATCGAATCGACGCCTCCAGCTACACGCCGCTCGACCCGGGCTGCTTCTCGGTCGGGATCGACACGGACGCCGAGCGCGCCGCACCCGCGATCGCAGCCGTGATCGCCGAGATCGAGCGTGTGCGCAACGAGCCGATCCGCGAGGCGGAGCTCGAGAAGGCCCGCACGAACTTCCTCAGCGCCGAGCACTTCGAGCGCGAGAGCGTGACCGGGATCGCCCAGAAGCTCGGAGGCTTCGAGCTGCTCGCTGGCGACTGGCGGGCCGAGGCCCGCTACCTCGACGCCGTCCGCTCGGCGACCCGCGAGGATCTGCTCCGGGTGGCGCGCGAGTACCTCCCGCCCGAGCGCCTCACGGTAGGCGCCGTGCTGCCCGAGGCCGACGCCGGCGCGCTCGACGCTTCTCGCATCGAGGCCGCGGTGCGTGCGGGAACGGAGCGCACGCGAAAGAGCTTCAGCGTGCCGGCCCGCGCAAGCGTCGTGTCGGATATCCACGCCTACACGCTCGCGGGCGGCGGACGGCTCTACGTCATCCCGCGGCACCAGGTCCCGATCGTCACGGCGCGCGCCGCGTTCCAGGGCGGACTCCTCGCCGAAGACGAGCGCAGGGCTGGACTCTCCTCCTTCGTCGCCTCGATGTGGCTGCGCGGAACGCGCAGCCGCTCGGCGGAGGACTTCGCGCGGGCAGCCGAGAGCCTCGCCGCCGAGATCGACGCTTTCTCGGGCCGCAGCTCCCTCGGGCTCACCCTCGAGACGCCTGGCGAGCACCTGCTCGGCGCGCTCGACCTCTTCGCCGAGGCGCTGCTCGAGCCCGCCTTCGACCTCGAGGAGCTCGAGCGCGAGCGACGCGAGACCCTCGCCGCGATCGAGCGGCGCGAGGACCGTCTCGCGGCGCGCACCTACCTGCTCTTCGCGCAGACGCACTTCCGAAGCCATCCCTATCGGCTCCCTTTGCTCGGAACGTCGGAGAGCGTCGGGGCCTTCGACGCGGAATGCGTCGCGGAGCACCATGCGCGGCTCGTGCGCTCGCCCAATCTCGTTCTCGCCGTCGCAGGCGACGTCGATCCCGATGGCGTGGCGCAGCAGATCGCGGCGCGCTTCGCAGACCTCGAAGCGGCACACAGCCCGCCGCCGTGGCCGCCGCTCGAGGATGCCCCGGCCGAGATCCGCCGGGCCGAGCTCAAACGCGACCGCGCACAGGCCCACCTCGTGATGGGCTTCCGGGGCCTCACGGTGCACGACGACGACCGCTTCGCGCTCGAGATCGTCGCGCAGATCCTCGCCGGACAGGGCGGACGCCTCTTCCTCGAGCTGCGCGACCGCCAGGGCCTCGCGTACACGGTGACCGCTACCAACGCCGAAGGCCTGGCGCCCGGCACCTTCAGCCTCTACATCGCCACCTCGCCCGAGAAGCTCGACCAGGCCCGCAGCGGACTCATGAGCGAGCTCGAGGGTCTGCTCGAGTCCGCGCCCGCGGAGGCCGAGCTCGAGCGCGCACGCCGCTTCCTGATCGGAAACTTTGCGATCGACCAGCAGCGAAGCGCCGTGCATGCGGCCCACGTGTCGCTCGACGCGCTCTACGGCCTCGGCCCCGACGCCGGCCGGCACTATCCCGAGCGGATCGCGTCGGTCAGCAAGGACGACGTGCTGCGCGTCGCGCGCCGGGTGATCCGCCTCGACGCCTACACCGAGGCCTGCATCAGGCC
>CAYPSI010000315.1:0-14577 GCA_964413375.1 uncultured Spirochaetales bacterium
GAGTCGGGCCGACGCGAGTGCCGCGCCTTCGCCCTCGCGGCGCGCACCTCTCGCCCTCGCGATCCTCGGCGTCTGCATGCTGTTGTTCGGGGCGGCGGACGGGCTGCGAACGCGCGCCCGCTACCTGAGCTCGCAGCCTGCAGCCGGAGCGACGGTCGCGGCTACTCCCGCGGTCGTCCGCGTGAGCTTCGGCGCCTCGCTCGATCCAGCCTCGTCGCTCTCGATCACGCGGCTGGTGCTTCCACCCTATGCCGGTGAGCAGCCGACGGAGATCGAAATCTCCCACCGCCTCGCGCCGGACGATCCGCAGCGCCGAACGCTCGAAGCGATTCCGTCGTCTCTATCGGTCGGGCTGTATCGGGTGCGCTGGCAGGCGCTGCCCGCACGAGGTGGCGTAGCGCGCCTCGGCTCGTTCTGCTTCGGCGTCGGCGTGCCGGTGCCCGCGGACGCGGCGGACCGCAGCGACTCCCTGCAGGACCGCGACGCCGGCGCGCGGGGCCGCCGCCACACCATCGCGGGCGGCGCGCTGCTGCTTGCGCTCGGCGCGTTGCTGTCGCGGCTCGTGACGCGCAGCTAGTTCCCACCGTCTTCGGACGACCGGGCGGATGAGCCCTTCAAGAGGATTCTCGGCTCGATTCCGAAGGTCAGATCGGGAAGGATCGGTCGAATCTCGAGGAGAGGAGCCGGCGGGGAGACCCCTCTCGGGCGCCGCTTCGGGGAGCTCGCGGTTCAGTCGTCGTCGTGCTCCTCGCGATCGTGCTTCCGGAGCGCATCTTCCACGGCTGTCTGCGTGTCGCGCCGGTTCTCTGCGCGCTCGCGCTCCGCGGCCGTGCTCGGCACCCTGCAGATGATCCGAGGCTTGCCTTTGGCATTGCGCTCGTGAGCCGGGATCTGATAGCACGGGGGCATGAAGCCTGCGGTCGGGGAATAGCAACCCGAGAAGAGCGCGAGGCCGAGGGCCAGCGGGAGCACGGAGCGGCGTGCGACATCCGGAGTGCGCGGGATCAACGTGCGCACGATACCCGCCTGCCGGGCAGCTCCCGGCGGAGGGGAGCTCAGTCGGTCCAGGCCGCTTCGCAGGAATCGGTGCTGCGAGCGGCACCGTCGAGCGGGAGCACGCAGCGCAGCAGGACCGTCGAGCCCGAGCCCGCATCGTCGACCAGGGAGGCCAGCAGCCCGTAGCCCGCGGCGCCTTCGCCGAGGCTCCACTCGCAGGTCTGGACGGTCGAACCGGTCTTGCAGTGCTCGGGAGCGTCGCCGACGAGGTGGCTCAACGCGCGCACGCTCAGCGCCTCGCCGAGCTTGCGCTCGGAGTCGCGCCGATGCTCGAGTGACCCGGCCGCGCCGACCGGGGGGAGCCCTCCGGCGCCCGACGCGGCTTGCACGGCGCGCGGATGCGTCCGGCAGGACCCCTCAGCGCGCGGGCTCTCATCCAGCGGCAGCTCGCAGAGCAGGACCAGGTCGCCTTCGGTCTCCACGTCGACGGCCAGCGCGGACCACGCGTCGTTGCCGGTCCCGATGCTCCAGCTGCACAGCTCGAAGCCCGGTGCGGAGAAGACGCAGCGAGCGGCCTCCCCGCCCGCGAACTCCGCCACCGCGACCTTGGTGGTCCGCTCGTCGAGCGCGGCGCTACCGCCCACCCGGTTTCCGCCCCCGCAGGCGATCGCAACCACCAGGCTGAGACCCATCCCGAACTCCAGCCTCGTCCAGCGCCGAACTCCGTCCAAGCGACCCATGGAACCTCCCGCGCGACGATTCTACCCGAGCCCCCGGGGACCCGGCCAGGGCCGCCCCCGCTCATTCGTCGGGGACGGTCTTCGCGGGTTCGCGAAACGCCTGTTCCTGGAGCCGATCGGTCAGCTGCCGCACGCGGCGCGAGAGCGCCTGGCAGATACCGATCGCGAGGCCCGGCAGCTCCTCCATGCGCTCCATCAGGTCCGCCCGCTCGAGCCGCAGCGTGCGAACGCGACTCGTGGCGGTCACCGTGGCCGAGCGAGCCCCCCCCTGGAACACCGCGACTTCTCCGAAGAAGCTCCCAGGTCCCAGCTCGGTCAGGAGGGCCCCCCGGTTCGTGACCGAGACCACCCCCTCGACGAGGAGATAGAGGCAGTCGTCGAAGCTCCCCTCGCGCGCCAGGCAGACGCCCGGATCGTGCTGCTCCTCTTTCACCACCTGCGCGAGGTCCACCAGCTGGCGCGTGGTGAGAGCCTCGAAGAAGGGGAGCGAGCGCAGTTGCAGCGCGATCTCGACGGGCTTCACGACCTGATGATCCCCGACGCGCCCCCGCCCGGCCAGCACCACCCCCGCGGTGAGCGTGCGCGCGAGGTCCTCCGTGTCGGCGAGCAGCGCCTCGATCGTCTCCTCGAGCTTGGGAATCGGGCGCCCCAGCGCCTGGGCCGCGAGTCCCGCGCGCAGGCCGAGATCGCCCTGCTCGAGGAGGGGGATCAGGCGCGCCCGGTCACCGGGCTCGAGCAGGGCTTCGAGCGCCTCGAGCAGGATGGAGTAGCGCCTCCCGCCCCGAGCGAAGCGCAGCTGATCACCGAGCTCCGCGATGCGGTCGTCGTCCTGCAGTGCCGCAAGGAGCCCGAGCGCCGCGTGCAGCTGCTCGTCGATCCGCTCCACCAGCCGCTGGCGGACGATCGCGAAGTGCGGCCGGTCGCCCAGCGCCGCGACGTGCAGGAGATCATGGCGCACAGAATCGATCTCGCGATCGGTGAGCTCGCCGAGGAGATCGCGCCCGATGTCGAGCTCGCGTACGAGATCGACCAGTGCCGTCTGCAGGCTGCGCTTTCCGAAGCCGAGCTCGCGCAGCAGCACCTCTGCGCAGCGAGGTCCGAGCGCGCGCAGGCCCTCGCGCGCAGCTGTCGCCCACTCTTCGCGCGCCGACCCCAGATGCGAAACCAGCCAGCTCGCGTGCTCGGCGAGCTGCGCGTGGCCGATGTAGCGCAGCAGCGCCGCCCTGACCTTTGGATCGGGGTCGCCGCGCAACGCCAACATCGCCTCGGCGACATGCGCCGCGCGTGCCCCCCGACGAGCTGCAACGTCGGCGAGCGACAGCGCGGCATCCGCCCGCTCCTCCGGGTACGCGAGCAGCCCCGTCATCCGAACCAGGCGAGCATCGAAGCTCGCGTCGAGCGGACCGGACAGCAGCAGCCAGCGGCACTCCTCCCGAGCCACCCGCCGCGTCACCGGATCCGCGCTCTCGAGTCCGCGCGCCAGCTCCGTCTCGAGATCGAACTCCGGCAGCTCGCCTCCGACCCGCGCGAGCGCCGCGAGCGCCGCGACGCGTACCGCGGGCGACGCGTCGGCGAGCGCGGCCCGGAGCAAGGGATCCTCCGAAGACCGATCGGAGAGGCGGCCGTAGGCCTGGACGAGATCGGCCCGGTCCCGGTCCGAAAGCTCGCCCGGAGCTCGCAGCCGCAGCTCGATCGATCTCGCGGCCTCCGCGCTCCGCAGGAGATCGGGTGCGCGCGCCTCGAGCACGCGATCGAGCGCAGCGATCAGCAGCGGCCGGTTCGGCGCAGGCGCCCGTGCCAGCGATGCCGCGAAAACCTCCGCGGCCAGCGCCGGCTCGGCATCGGCGACGAGGCCGACGGCCGCGCGGACCCGCTCGGCGTCCGGCGATCCGAGCTCGCGCGCGAGCGTCCGTACCGTCGCCCGATCGAGGAGCTCGGCATACTCGAGCGTGCCCTCCCCCCTCGCGCGCTCCGCTACCGAGCGCAGCAGCAGCCCCGGATAGCGTCGCCAGAGCCAGAGCGATGCCACGAGCCAGACCAGCGCGACGGGCAGCGCGCCGCGCCCCACCCAGACCGGGCTTGCGATCGCGATCAGATTGAGCACCGCGACGTTCCCGATGGCGCCGCCTGCCCGCTTCACCGGCCCTTCGATGATCGCCGAGGCACGCGAGCGGATCGACTCCGGGAAGAGGCTGAAGAGAACACGCAGCGCGGGATCGTAGACAGCCTTGTCCTGCAAGCGCGTCGCTGCCATCGCTCCGACGCCGACCCCGAGGCTCACCTGCCCGGCGAGGCCCGCGAAGCCGAGCAGGTAGATGACGGGAGGGATCGCCGAGGCCAGCGGGATCCCGATGCGTCGGAAGAGGCCCGAGGTCGCGAAGAGCTGCGCCCCGAGCACTCCGAGATTGATCCAGCCACGGAAGCTCGCGTAGAAGGCCAGCAGTCTCACCTCGCCGCCGGCACCCTGGGTCGCGCGATCGGCGAGGTAGGAGAACTGCCAGTAGAGCATCGGCGCGAGGATCCCGCCGCAGAGCGCAACGATCACGAGCAGCTTGAAGAGGCCGCTCTCCCGCCACAGAGCGGGAAAGGACGCCGTTGTGGCGCGCCGGCCCTGCGTCGCGCCCTCGCGGCCTGGCCGCAGCGCCTCCTGGTGCAGGCGCTCGAGTGGCGGGCGCAGCCGCCGCAGCGGGAGCGCCGCCGCTGCGGCGAGCAGCAGGATCCCCCCGGCCAGAGGCAGCAGGCCTCCGATGCCGAGCACCCGTCCGAGAGGCTCGGACGCGAAGCTGCCCGCGATGATGCCAAGCGTTCCACCGGCGGTCATCGGCGCAAACAGGCGTTTCGCCTGTCGGCCGTGCAGCAGGTCGCCCATCGCGATCCAGAAGACGATCAGCGCCAGCGAGGGGACGAGCTTCGAAGCGATCAGCAGCACGACGAAGCCGGTTCGATGATGCGTTCCGCTGAGGGCCCAGAGCGGCATCAACGCGAGGCCCATCACCGCGACCATGCGCGGCAACAGGCGCAACCGGTCGCTGCGCGCCGCCGCACCGACGAACGCGAAGGTCGCCCCGAGCAGCAGCACGTCGTTCAGCAGGAAGACGCCGGGCAGGTGCTCGACGCCGACGCGCTTGAGAAACAGCGTCTCGGAGACGTTTCGGAGCGAAACCTCGGCCCAGCCGAGGAGCCCGAGTGCGAGCGTCCCCCACGCGAAGACCCGGCCCTCGCCGGGCTCGATGCCGAGCCAGCGCCGCACCCATCGCCCCAGGAGACGACGATATCACGGGATCCGCAGTCCCCGCGCAGCGTGGGGCCACGGCGCCTCAGCGGGTATGCTCCCGCGCCATGTCCAGACGCACCTGCCTCGCCCTCTGCTTCGCGGCTACCGCGCTGCACTTCGCCACTGCGGTCAGCGCACGGGCCGCCCGTGAGACGCTCCCCGACCCCGCCGTGCTGCGCAGCTGGGTCGAGGAGATGAAGAGCTCCGAGCGCGGCCCCTTCCAGGTGATCCGCTGGTTCTGCAACGACGGCACGGTGCACCCGGCGCGGCCCTACCCCTGCACCGAAAGGGGCGGAGGAGTCCAGCACGGGGAGTGGAACGCGCGGGTCAAGGAGATGCGCGAGGGTGGCTACCAGGTCGCGAACGTGCTCTCGACGCTCCCGGTCGAGCGCTACGCCGGAAGCGCGCCGGACATCGATGGACTCGGCCAGATGCTGATCGAGCGCTTCTTGATGCGCGTCGACGACGGCTGGATCTTCCGGGGTGCGCGGACCTATCGCGGCGCGCTCCAGATCGAGGACGAGGAGGCCGGTGCGAGGCGCCTCGTGCTCGCGATGCTCGGCGACCCGGTCTGGCGCGGCCCGGACCGCTTCGCGCTCGTGCGCGAGGCCGTTCGTCTGCTCCCGCTTCAGCCCGACGACGCCACTGCCGCGACCGTCCGGCACCTCGCGCTCGAGATCGCGGACAAGGACCGCGCCTTCATGCCGCTGCGCGCGAAGATCCACAACCTGCCCGACGAGAGGGACGCCGTCGCGGTACGCGACTACGCGAGCACGAGCGGACGCGTAGAGCTCGCGCAGGACTACGAGAAGCTCGCCGCGACGATCGACACGCTCTACGCGCAGGCTGGCGCGGTGGTGACGCTCGAGACCGCGGCGCAGCAGACCTCGGATCCCGCGCTCGCCGAGAAGTTCCAGCTCGCCGCCCGGAAGCTCACGACGGCGCGCGATCCGGCAGAGCGCGTGGACATGGCCGGTCGGATCCTGGAGGCGCTGCGCGAGGCCTTCGCCGGCGCAGCCACGCCGGAGGCCGCGCTCGACATCCTCGACGCGAGCCTCGCCCTCGAGGACGAGTTCTTCGTGGCGGCGAACTCCCTCGTGAGGCGCCAGGCACAGGCCACGCGCCGCGAGCGGCTCGCCTGGATCGAGGACACGCTGCGTGCGCTCTACGGCACGGGCTTCCTCTCACGCCGCCAGCTCGATGGGGCGCGCCAGAGCCTGCGCGTCCTCGTCACGCAGCCGACGCTCACGGTCGACGTCTACCGCAGCGAGCTCCGCTATCTCTCGCGCGCGCCCGAGTGGTCCGATCGCTGGCTCGCATTCCAGTTCGGAGGCGCCGAGGCCCGACTCACGCCGCTCGAGCCCCTGGTACACCTCTTCCGTCAGGACCGCCTTCGCGGCAGCCCCCTGCTCTTCTATACCAGCGTGCTCGACAGCCTGGTGCGCGACGCGAACGCGCTCGCCGGAATCGAGCACGAGATCTTCGGCCAGAAGGTTGGCGCGGGACTGCGTGCGCTCAACCCGGGGCTCGCGCGCGGCGTACTGCACGCGCCGGAGGGCGAGGATCTCCCCGAGCACGTCGATCCGGAGGGCATCTACCTGCTCCCGGAGTCGACCTCGGACCTTCCCCGCGTGTCGGGGATCCTGACGCGCGGCGAGGGCAGCTCGCTCTCCCACATCCAGCTGCTCGCCCGCAACCTCGGCATCCCGAACATCGTGGTCGGAGAGGAGATCCTGCCGCGGATCCGCGCGCTCGACGGCCAGAGCATCGTGCTCGCGGTGAGCCCGGCCGGAGTCGTGCAGATCGCGCGCGACGGCCCCCAATGGGACGCGGTCTTCGGAACGCAGCGCGTCGTGAGCGACGTGGTGATCCGGCCGGACCTCGCGAAGCTCGATCTCTCCCGCGCCTCGCTGGTGCCGCTCTCGCAGCTGCGCGCCGAGGACTCCGGCCGGATCTCCGGCCCAAAGGGTGCCAATCTCGGCCAGCTGCGCACGGCCTTCGCGGGTGCGGTACCGGACGGCTTCGTGATCCCCTTCGGCGTGTTCCGGAAGGTGCTCGATCAGCCCATCGAGCCCGGCGGACCGTCGACCTGGGACTGGATGCGCGAGCGCTACGACGCGATGGCCGCGATCCCCGAGGGCCCCGCGCGCGAGCGCGAGACCAAGCGCTTCCTCGAGCGGCTGCGCGCGTGGATCGCGCAAGTGGACCCGGGGCCGGCCTTCCGCGAGGAGCTGCGCGCAGCCCTCGACCGCCTCGGCCAGGACGGCTCCTTCGGCGTCTTCGTGCGCAGCGACACGAACGTCGAGGATCTGCCGGGCTTCACCGGCGCAGGCCTGAACCTCACCGTCCAGAACGTCGTCGGCACCGACAAGGTGCTGGCGGCGCTCCACGAGGTCTGGGCGTCGCCCTTTACGGAGCGCTCCTTCGGCTGGCGCCAGGATCACATGGAGGATCCCGAGTACGTGTTTCCCGCGGTGGTGGTGCAGCGGAGCTTCCCATCGGAGAAGTCCGGCGTGATGGTCACGGCCGACGTCGACACCGGCCGCATGGGCTGGCTCTCGATCGCGGTGAACGAGGGCGTGGGCGGCGCGGTGGAGGGCCAGGCCACCGAATCGCTGCTCGTGAACGAAACGAGCGGGGCCGTGCGGCTCCTCTCCCACGCGACGGCTCCGACCAAGGCCGTGCTGGCACCGAGCGGCGGCATCGCCCGCGCGCCGGCCAGCGGCGCAGAGGCCTTGCTCAGCCGCGAGGAGATCGCCCAGCTGATCGAGCTCTCCCGCGAGGTCCCGAAGCGCTTCGCGTCGCTGCGCGACGAGCTGGGCCAGCCGCTGCCGGCCGACATCGAGTTCGCGTTTCGCGGCGGACGGCTGACGCTGCTCCAGATCCGCCCCTTCGTCGAAAGCAAGAGCGCCCAGAAGAGCCGTTACCTGCTCGACCTCGATGCGCAGCTGCACGCGCGAGGTTCTACCGTCGTCCTCCGGGACGTCGCGCCCGGGGGGTCGAAGTGATGCTGCGTCGTGTCCACCTTCTCGCCACGGCATCGGCGCTCGCGGCTCTGCTGGCGAGCGGTCCCTCTGCCGCCTATCCGCTCGACGCCGCCGAGCCGACCGGGATCGATCGACTCGAGGCCTATCGGCTCGGTCAGCTCGGCCGCGAACGCGAGGGGCGCGAGCTGCTACCCAAGGGCGCGCTGCTGCCGTCGAGCGAGGTCCGCCTTTCGCTGCTCGATCGGCCCGCTTTCGAGATCCCGGCGCCCGACCGCGAGCTCGGCGAGGAGCTGCGGCGCGTGCTCGGCGCCGACGCCCGCTTCTACTCGCTGGCGCTGCTCGATCTGACGGATCCCGATCACCCTCGCTACGCGGGCGTGAACCCGGATCAGGCCCAGAACCCCGGCAGCGTCGGCAAGATCATGGCCGGCCTCGGCCTCTTCCAGGCGCTCGCGGATCTCCATCCGGACGATCTCGATGCACGCCGTCGCCTGCTGCGCGAGACCCAGGTCACCGCCGACGGCTTCATCCGCATCGACGATCACGTCGTGCCCTTCTGGAAGCCCGGCGACCGGCGTGTCGACAAACGCCCGATCCAGGAGGGGGACGTCGCGAACCTCTGGACCTGGCTCGATTGGATGCTCTCGAGCTCGTCCAACGCGGCCGGTAGCGAGGTGATGGCCCAGCTCGTGCTGCTGCGCCACTTCGGGCGCGACTATCCGGCTGCCGCGCCGGAGGCGGCGGCCTACTTCGCGAAGACGCCGAAGGCCGCGCTCACGAAGCTCTACCTGTCCGCGATGATCGACCCGATCGGGCGCAATGGCCTCGACCGGCGCAAGCTCCAGCAGGGGAGCTTCTTCACGCGCGAGGGCAAGGCGCGCATCCCGGGGACGAGCAGCATCGCCACGGCTGGCGAGCTGCTGCATTTCCTGGTGCGCATGGAGCAGGGGAAGCTCGTCGATCCCTTCTCGAGCCTCGAGCTCAAGCGGCTGCTCTACCTGACGGACCAGCGGATCCGCTACGCGTCCCAGCCGGCGCTCGCAGGGTCCGCGCTCTACTTCAAATCCGGCTCGCTCTACAGCTGCAAGCCCGAGGCCGGCTACAGCTGCGGAAAGTTCCTCGGCAACCGGCTCAACTTCATGAACTCGATGGTGCTCGTGGAGACCCACGACCGGAACCCGCCGCTGCGCTACGCGGTCGCGGTGCTTTCGAACGTGCTCAAGCAGGACTCGGCCGAGATCCACGCGAAGCTGGCGCTCGAGATCCATCGGATGGTCGAGGCGGCACACCCGGCACAGCCGGAAGAGCCCAGGGAGCGGGAGATCGAGGGGCTTCCCTGGCTCGAGGGATCGGGCGGAGCGGGCGCTACGAAGTCCGCCGAAAGATGATCCCGTCGAGCGCGACGATGATGCGCTCGAGCCACTGGAAGCCCTGCTTGTCGTTGCTCAGCGCGACGGCGATGTAGGCCCGCCCGCGGCGTTCGACCAGCACGCTGTCGGAGTGGAAGGTTCCCCACGACCCGGATTTGCGGAAGAGGGACGCCTCCGGGCGGATCTTGCGCAGGGCCGCCACGAACTTGTGACCCAGCGCGGTGTGGGACATGATGTCCTTCATCATCATGCTGTGCTCGGGGGTCACCAGGTTCCCCGTCTCGAGCAGGTAGTAGAAGCGCGCCACCTGCATCGCCGTCGCACCGTGCGAGAGGTTGTGCAGCGGATCGCGTCGCCACAGCCCGGACTTCGCGTAGTCCTTCCCGACCCAGAGCCCCCCGTTGTGCCGGGGATCATAGAGGCGGTAGCGCGGCGAGAGCAGCACCCGCGCGATGTACTCCTTGCCCACGCGGGTCATCAGCTCCGTCGAGGCCGCGTTCGAGGACTCGCGGATCATCCGCCGCATCAGCAGCTCGGTCTCCGGATCGAGTGCCATCTTGCCCTGGGCGATCTTCTCGAAGGCGCCGAGCAGCACGGCGATCTTCGGCAGGCTCGCCGCGTACATCATCACGTCGCCGTTGACCGCCGCGACCCTCGGCTCGTCGAGGTCGGTGAGGTCGATCAACGCCACGGCGAGCCGCTGCTGGCGTACGTCGTCGTCGAGACTCAGGCTGCGCAGCGCCCGGTCGACGTCGCCCTGGAGCTCGGGATCGGAAAAGTCCCAGAGCGGTGCGAGGTCCTCGAAGGGAGCGATGCGATCGAGCGCGACCATGTCGCGGATCGACGGGTCCTCGACGATCTCCCACTGCGTCCCGGGCTCGCTCTCGTCCAGGCCCGGCGTCGGCGCAGTGGCGGGGGCGGGGTCCGCTGCGGGGGCCGCGCCGCCGGCCAGCCAGGAAGCGGCAACGAAGACGCAGAACCAGGCGCGGACGAATCCGGCTCTCACTGCTGGGCCGCCTCCTCGCTGAGCTCCCGGTGCTTGCGGATCACGTCGAAAGTGAGCGCCAGCCATACGAGCACCAGGGCGACGTTGAAGATGAAGTAAGAATCGGTCGCCAGATCGAGCAGCTGAACCCCCACCAGGGCCGTGACGGCCGCGAGCCCGTCCCCGATGCGCGTCACCAGGGTATCGATCGTGGGCTTGCCCTGGTAGGTCATCGAGGCGGGAACCGGGAGCCACAGCACGTGCCGCGCGGTGTTGTTGATCGAGTAGTCCGTCGCGTTCTCGGCGATCTTCATCAGCTTCACGACGGCCAGCACCGGCACGATCCACATCGCGGTGTACGAAACCAGCGAGATCACAGGCAAGAGCAGCAGGACCAGCCCGACACCGCCGTACTTCAAGAGCCGGGAGGCCGCAAAGGCCTGCAGCCCGAGTGCGCAGAGATTCACCCAGAAGAAGAAATCTCCATAGAAGAGGGTCGTTCCGTCCCGGGTGTACTCGAGCGCCTCCCGCGAGCCCACTTCCAGGCCCTGCACGTTCGCATTCCGGGCCAGGGATTCCTGAACCACCCGGAAGAGCAGGTTCTCTCCGTTCGTGTTCACCCAGTTCAGCAGCAGTGTGACCCCAGCCACCGCCAGTAGAAAGCGATTCGTCATCACCAGCTCGATCGCGGAGCGCGCCTGGCTGCCCTCCCGCCCGGTCGGGGCCGCGGCCGGGCGTCCACCGCCCCCTCCCTCGCGGAGATCGACGGTCCGCGTCAGCAGGATCGAGAGCCCCAGGGGGAGAATCGCCGCGAGCAACAGATGCCTGGTCGGAACGAGCCCGGACTGGACCAGCTGCTCCGCGATCCACGCGCCACCCGCCGCACCGGCCGTCGCCCCGATCGCGATCATCGGCAGCAGCCGCCGACCCCGGCCGTCATCGTAGAGATCCGCCGCGAAGGCCCAGAACTGGGCCACGACGAAGACCCCGAACATCCCGACCCACAGGTAGAAGACGATCCCCGAGACGGGGAGCTGCTCGAAGAAGACCCCCGGCTGGAGCGCCCAGAAGACGACCATGTTCGAGATGCAGAAGAGGCTCGCCCGTCCGATCAGCGTCGCCCGCGGCAGTCTCTGCGCGAGCCGCCCGTACCACGCGACGATGGGCACGAGCAGCAGGCTCTGGCCGAAGCTCGAGTAGGCCTTGACCTCCATCTTGGAGAGGCCCGACACGTCGGAGATCGCGATCCAGCCCTCGCGCAGCGGCTTCACGAAGTAGTAGGCGCACAGGATCAGGAAGACGTTTGCGAACATCAGCACGGCCGTGGAGCCCTCGCCGGGCCGTATCTCCGTGAAGAGCCGCAGAAATCGCTCGAGCGGCGAGAGCCGATCGAGGTCGAGGTCCGGATCCGCCAGCTTCGCTTCCCCCCGGCGGCCATGTTATACCGTGGGACTGCGTCCGCGAGAGGGGGCGCGCCCGGGGATCTGCCGATGCACGCGTGGAAGCTCTCCGCTGCGCTCGGACTGGCCCGATGAGCGTGCGCGTCGAACGCGACGGCGAGGTCACCCTCGTCGCGATCGACCGACCGGCCGTGCGCAACGCGGTGGACGGCCCGACTGCAGAGCGCCTCGCGGACGCCTTCCGCCGCTTCGATGCGGACCCGGACCAGCGCGTCGCGGTGCTGACCGGCGCTGGCGGCTGCTTCTGCGCCGGTGCGGATCTCAGCGCCATGGCGGATGGACGCGGCAATCGCGTGAGCGAGACCGGGGACGGCCCGATGGGTCCGACCCGGATGCTGCTCTCGAAGCCGGTGATCGCCGCGGTCGAAGGCTTCGCGGTGGCCGGGGGGCTCGAGCTCGCCCTCTGGTGCGATCTCCGCGTCGCCGCACGCGATGCGGCCTTCGGAGTCTTCTGCCGTCGCTGGGGAGTCCCACTGGTCGACGGTGGCACGGTGCGCCTGCCGCGCCTGATCGGCCACAGCTTCGCGCTCGACATGATCCTGACCGGACGCGAGGTCTCGGCAGAGGAGGCGCTGCGCATGGGTCTCGCCAACCGGTTGGTCGATCCCGGAACGGCGCTCGAACAGGCGGTGGCGCTGGCGAAGCAGCTCGCGCGGCTCCCCCAGCGCTGCCTGCGCAGCGATCGCCTCTCCTCGTATCAGCAGTGGGATCTCCCGCTCGAAGCTGCAATCCGAGAGGAGCTGCGCCTCGGCGTCGAGGTGATCCGCTCCGGCGAGACCCGCGAAGGCGCGCAGCGTTTCGCCTCCGGCGCCGGCCGGCACGGCGCAAGCGAGTAGGAGTGCGCCGGCTCCGATGAGGCCCCGAGGCTGGCGCGAGGCCGCACTCGTCGTGGCGGGCCTCGTTGTCGCGTGCGCGGCTGCCGAGGGCGTGGCGCGCCTGCTCTAGTTCATCGGGCTACGAGCGGCGGAGTTCGTCCAGGAGCTCGTAGAGCGCGTCGCTACGGTCGCGCCGCCCCACCCGGAGCCCGGGAGGAAGCACGACCGCCTCGATCTCGCGCTTCGCCGCGAGCATGGCGACGGTCTCGTCGATCCCGGCCACCTCATCCCTCCGGGCGACGCGCGATCACGCGCTGGTTCGAGGTCTCGAGCCCGAGGCGGGCGCGCGTCCAGTCGAGCGCCACGAAGAGCGCGAGCAGCAGCGGGTTCTGGTAGTGGAAGAAGCGCACCACCCGACCGGGCCAGCCGTGGTCGAGGAGCCAGTTGTGCAGCGAGATCGTCCACGCGGAGGTGCTGATCAGGCACTCGGCGCGCTCGACCTCGAAGCCGGCGCCCTCGAGCATGCCGCGCAGCGACGACGACGAAAACAGGTTCCAATGGCGGGGGAAGTGGTAGTGCCCCCAGCAGGAGCGGCGGAAGAGCCGGTAATCGATCCCCGCCAGGTTCGGGGTTTCGACGACGAAGCGGCCCCCGGGCCGCAGCAGCCCGTGCACGCGCCGGCAGATCGCGACCGGGTCCTCTACGTGCTCGATCAGCTGGAGCATGATCACCGCGTCGAAGCCACGCCCGTCGGGGTCGAAATCCTCCACGCGGCCGGCGTGGGCCTCGAAACCCTTTGCGCGGCACGCTGCGGCCGCTTCGGCGTCGAGATCGATCCCGACGAGCTCCCAGTCCGGGCAGCCGAAGTCGCGCAGCAGCCCGAGCAGGCGCCCGTTGCCGCAGCCGAGGTCGAGGATGCGACGCGGACCTTCCCCCACCAGCTCCCGGTAGAGGCGGACCTTCCCCCCTTCCCAGCTGCGGCGCAGTCGCGCCACGAGCGGATTTCCCCCGCTCGTGAACGCGTAGTAGTTCGCGGGGTAGATCACCCCGAGGTCCGCGACGCTCGGGCGCGGAGAGAGGTAGAGGTGCCCGCAAGCGCCGCAGCGGACGAAGCAGAAGCGGTTCGGGCAGCTGTCGTACTCGAAGTCGCGGCCGGTCGCGACCGCTTCCGCCTGCGCTGCGCCGCACAGCACGCATTGCGTCTCAACCAGAGAGAGGGGTGTGCGCAGAGAGCTCTCGGACGGGGAAGCGACGCGCGAAGACGCGGTGCTCGATCGGGACTCCATTTTCCCTCAACATGTCCAGCCGCTCGCGAAAGACCTCCCGGTAGCGGTGCCACGGGAGCTTTGGCCAGAGGTGATGGATCGCGTGGTAGTTGTGGCCGAGCACGAGCGGCGTGAGCCACGCCACGTCCACGACCCGCGTCCCCTTGTAGCGATGCGCGGGCAGGCCCACGTGCGGCAGGTAGTTGATGTACCAGTCCATTGCGATCTTCGCGATCGCGACCGGCAGGAGCCACAGCAGCAGCAGGTCCACGAGCGCCCCCCCGAGCCAGGCTCCCGCAAAGATCGCCACGACCGCGGCGACCCCCAGCAGGTCCGCCGCCCTTTGCGCGGGCGTGCGCGGGTCGCGCGCAAGGAGTTTGCTGGCGTAACCGAGCGCCCGCGGATAGCGAAGGAAGATCCTCCAGAAGGGCCCGTCGACGTAGATGAAGTTCGGATCGTCGCGCTCGTTGAGCCGCGCGTGATGCTGGAGGTGGATCCAGCGCTGCATGAAGTACGGTGTCATGTACGGAAACATGCCCAGGATCCCGACCGCGCTGTTGACCCAGGGGCGGGAGGAGACGTTCCGGTGCACCGCCTCGTGCCACACCGTGAAGGCCAGATGGATCGCCGTGGCCGCGACGAGCACGTGCAGCGCGAGCGGGAGCGGACGCCAGGCGTGCAGCGC
>CAYPSI010000316.1:0-29569 GCA_964413375.1 uncultured Spirochaetales bacterium
GAGCATTTCGAGATGCTCTACGAGGCCTACTTCCCGCGCGTCTACCGCTTCGCGCTCAAACGCCTGCGAGACAGCGCCGAGGCCGAAGACGTCACGCAAGAGGTGTTCTTCACCGTCTTCAACGCGCTCGCGAGCTTTCAGGGCAACTCGTCGCTGCTGGTGTGGATCTTCGGAATCACCCGGAACACCGTGAACCGCCGCTTCCGGCGAGCCCGGCCGATCATCGAGTCGCTCGATGCCAAGGACGCTCGGGAGATTCCCGCGGGGGATACTCCGGCGGATCGAGCCGTCGACGCGCGGCGGGCCCTCGCGCAGTGCGAGGCCGTGATCGAGGGGCAGCTCACGCCGCTTCAGCGACGGATCTTCCACCTGAAGCACCTGCGTCGCCAGTCGATTCGCGCGATCGCGACCGCGCTCGGCAAGTCAGAGGACGCGATCAAGGCGAATCTGTACCGCATGCGCCGCGCGATCGCGGAGGGCGCTCCCGGCATCGAGAGTCTGCTGGGGCGCTAGCCCCGGCTCCGAACGCGACGCGGGTCGGTCGCCCGGGGCCCCGTCCGCGTTTCTCCGATGCGGTGGCGTTGCGCGCGCCACCAATTTCGCTGCCACGCCACATATACAACGAGGGTCGAGAGACCCCACCTGGGGAGGGGTAACGCGAGGAGATACGCGTTGCCCCGCAAGAGTCCGAGACATTCCCGAGTCGTCGCAAAGCGATCCGACGCGCAGTTGATCGAGGGGATCCGGCGGTCCAATCAGGCCGACTTCGCCGTCCTCTACGAGCGCTACTTCGCTCGGATCTACAGCTTCGCCTACGGGCGGTTGCGCAATCACGCTGATACCGAGGAGGTCGTGCAGGAGACCTTCATCGCGGTCTTCCGCTCGATCGATGCCTATCGGGGGCAGTCCTCGCTGCTCTCGTGGATCTATGGCATCGCCAAGAACACCGTGAACAACACCATCCGCCGCGCGCGCGCTCACGAGCAACGCGTGGATCGCGCGGAGACCGAGCTGGTGCGCTCGGCCCACTCGCTCGATGCGTGCACGCCCGAGGAGCACCTGAGCCTGCGGCGCTATCAGGATGCCATCCAGGCGCGGCTCGCGTCGGTCCCGGAATGGCACCACGAAGTGTTCGTCCTCCGCCACGTGGACAACCTTCCGATTGGCGAGATCGCGCGGCGCGTGTCACGATCGAACGACGCCGTTCGCTCCAGCCTGTACCGGGTCAAGAGGATGCTCGTAGAGGCCGTCGATCCCAACCTCGCGGCGACGGGGTAGGCTGGATGCGCAGGACCTTTCGGAGGGCGGGCCTCAAGGGCCCGCGCGGAGTCGGGGGGCTCTGGATGGGCAGCAAGCCGGATGAGGACTCCATGTCAGAGGGAGCGCTGGAAGTGACGTTAGAAGAGCTCGAGGAGTTCCTGGACGGAGGCGCACTCGAAGTCCAGGCGCGGCCTGGGTTCAAGGAGAGCCTGCGGGGGAGGCTGTGGTCGCTGCTTCAGGAGCGCACGCGTCGCTGGCGCGGGCCCGAGTCCTGAGGTCGCGCAGAGCTTCACGCGGAGCGACCGCGTGAGCCCGCACGCCCTTGGAGAACTCACGCGCGAGCGGCTCCCGGCGCGAATCCTGTTCACGATCAAGCGGGGCGGTCTGCTGCGCCCCGACGTGCTGGTCGCCGATCGCGGCTCGGGCCCGGTCGTCGTCAAGGACTGGGCACCCCGGTCGCGTCCGGTGCGCGCCCTGCTCGCAGGGGTCGCACTTCGGCGTGAAGCGCGCGCGCATCGGCGCCTCGAGGGACTGGCCTGCGTGCCGCGCCTGCTGGGCCGGCTGGATGCACGCGCGCTGGTTCTCGAGTATCGCCCGGGAACGCGCGTTTCGGGCCATCGTCCCTGGATCTTCGGCACGCGCTTTGCGGAATCGCTGGCGCGTCAGGTTGCACGCGTTCACGCGCGCGGTGTGGTGCACCTGGACCTCTCGCACCGCAGCAACGTCGGGGCCGATCCGGCGAGCCAGCCGCTGATCTTCGATCTCGGCGCGGCGCTCTGCGTCGGGCCTCGAAATGCGCTCGGACGCTGGCTCCTGCGCGCCTTCGCGCTCGCGGATCTTCGAGCGCTGAGGAAATGGCGCCGGCGTCTCGCGCCGAACACGGGGTAGGGACTGAGTCGTCCCGAAGGCGCTTCGCGCACCCGCGTCGGTCTCAGCCCGACGCGCTCGGCGAGATCCGTGCGAGCTCCGAAGGTGCGCGCGGTGCGAGCCGGCCGACGTAGTGGCGGAAGCTCTCGAGCGTGAGGCGCGCATCGGCCATGGCCCGATGCGGCACGGCTCCCTCGATCAGGCCCGCGGTGATCGCGGCCTGGCGAAGCGAGAGCGCTGCGACGGGTTCTCCCACCACGAGCGACCAGACATAGAAGAGCGTGGCGAGATCGATCACGTGGTAGTCGAAGGGGTAGGGGATGCCACAGCTCCTGAAGCCTCGCTCGAGGAAGGCGACATCCATGCGAACGTTCTGGCCCGCAGGAACGACGATTCGGCCGGCCGGAAGCAGCGCCGCAAACTCGCCGAGGGCACGCCGCAGCGGCACCGCATCGGCCCAGCGCTCCGGCCCATAGCCCGAAATCTCCGCCGCCTCCGCGGTGATTCGCTCCGGCCGCGCGACGATGCGCCACTCGGCGCTCCCGAGCTCCGCCAGGCGATAGTCCGTCAGGATCACGCCGATCTCGGTGATGTCGTGCAGCTCCGGATCGAGGCCCCCGAACTCACAGTCCAGGAACGCAAAGGCGAACTCGGGCAAGGGCTCCCTCCCGGTGGGTAGGGTGGTGCTCCCAACGGGAATCGAACCCGTGTTTTGGCCTTGAGAGGGCCACGTCCTAGACCGCTAGACGATGGGAGCACGGGGCGGGAGGCGCGCCCGAGGCTAGCCCCGGCCCCGCGCGATCGTCAACCCGCCGGACGCGGTGCCGCAAATCGTCACCCGGGCGCCGCGCATCGTCACTGCCGCGCCGAGAGGGGCCCTTGCAGCCCGGCCCGCGACCCCGCGCAACGGCGGCGGAAGCGTCGCAGCGTCCCTCAGGTTGGGTGCCGAAGCTGCCGATGAATGCGGACGAGCCTGGCGGATTGGCACAGGCGTTGCTCTAAGGCCCGCCTGACGGGAATCGGGCAGTCGTCCCAGCCGGGGTTCGGTTGGGCGGTATCGATCGACGGGATCGAGCGTGCCCGAGAGACAAGGAGAAGAGATCCGTGACCAAGCTCCACACGCGGCGCGGCGGCTTCACGCTCATTGAGCTGATGATCGTCGTTGCCATCATCGGCATCCTGGCGGCCATCGCCATTCCGAACTTCCTGCGCTTCCAGCTGAAGGCCAAGTCGAGCGAGGGCAAGACCAACATTGCCGCGATTCGCACGGCCGAGGAGTCGTACTTCGCGGAGTACGGCACCTACGTGTCCGCGCTGCCCTCGCCTCCTGGGATCGACGACAACACGAAGACCGACTTCTCGCACGCCGTGGCGGGCGAGGGCTTCGATCGCGTGGGCTGGTCGCCCGAGGGCCAGGTGTACTTCTTCTATTCGGTCGAGATCAACTCGGATGCGGACGGCTTCACCGCCGCCGCGCATGCGGATATCGACAACGACACCGACCCGCAGTACTGGGGCTATGCCAAGGACGGCGGCGGAGCGGTGGACGGCAAGTCGCACGGCGCCTACGGCACCTGCCTCCGCGCCGATCTGACCGCCGAGACCGTGATGCCCTGCACCTCGGACTCCGGCCAGAGCGTGTTCTAGCTCGAGCGCTCCTCGGGGAGGGTCGGACGCGGGTCCGGCCCTCCTCCTTTTCTTTCCTCGGGATCGGAGAGAGAACGATGCGTCGGACGAGAAGCAGTGGCGGCTTCACGCTGGTCGAGGTGATGATCGTGGTCGCGCTGATCGGAGTGCTGGCCTCCGTGGCGATCCCGAGCTTCGTCACCTACCAGTCGAGGGCGCGGCGCAGCGAAGCCTTCGCAAACCTGAGTGGCATCGCGCGCGCGCAGACCGCCTACTACGCGACCAAGGACGTCTTCTACGGGACGGGCCTCTCCTGGCCGGACCCGCTTCCCTATGGCGGGCTCGGCGCGCACCGCATGACCTGGGACCCGGCCTCCGAGTCGGCCTTCTCCCAGCTCGGCTGGGCGCCCGAGGGCCAGGTCTACTACAGCTACGAGACCAACACGCCCGAAGTTCCCGGCAGCGGCTGTAGTTGCGAGGTCTGTTTCTCGGCCACGGCCTTCGGCGACGTCGACAGGAACGGCCAGGTCTCTGCCTTGATGTACTCGCATCCGGAGCCGGACGGCGGCGGGGGCTTCGACGAATGCCCCGCGAGGCTCTTCCCCTTCTGGGCCCCGACGCGTCTCGGCTCGACCAACTCGGTCTACAACGAAGTGGCGATCAATCGCGCGAACGACGAGTTCTAGACCGGCGCGATCGGTCGATCTCGAGATGCCTTCGGGGGGAGGCGCGATGCTTCGGATCCTGGGCCGCGCGGGCCTGGTGCGGCTCACCTGTCTGATCGTCGCTGCGGCGGCAGCGGGCACCGCACACTCGCGCATTTCACCGGCCTCGCGCCTCGGGCAGGGCGAGACCTTCGTGCCGCGACCGGAGCAGGCGAGGCTCTCGTCGCTCGGCTTCGCGGCACTCGTGGCGGACTACCATTGGCTGCACGCGGTCCAGATCGTGGGCGGCGAGCAGGGCAGGACCGAGCAGCACGCACCGCTCCTGGCGCGCCTCCTCGACGTCGTGACCGCACTCGACCCCTGGGTCGGCCATCCCTATCGCTTCGGGGCGCTCTGGCTCACCGACAGCCCTGAGAGCGTCCGCTTCGCGAACCGGCTGCTCGCGCGCGGCATCGCCTACCATCCGCTCGACTGGCGCAATCGTCACTATCTGGGCTTCAACCACTTCTACTACCTCGGCGACGAGGCGCGCGCTGCCGAAGTCCTCGCTCCCGCGGTGGCGCTCCCCGGTGCACCCGCGTACCTCGGACCCCTCGTCGCGAAGCTCCGCCTCGGCCACGCAGACCTCGACGCGACGGAGATCTTCGTCGCGCAGCTCGCACGCGATACCGACGACGAGTACAGGCGCGCCGAGTACCTGAAGGAACTCGACGAGATCGCGGTCGAGCGCTGGGCGCGTTCGCTCGATGCTGCGCGGGCGGCGTACCGCCGGCGCACCGGGCGCGACATCGGCTCCGTCGAGGACCTCGCGTACGGATCGATGCGCGTGCTCACCGCGCTGCCGCCCGCTCATCCCCATTTCGACGGTTTCGGGTGGCAGGTCGATCCGAGGACCGGAGCGATCGTCTCCTCGTTCTACGGCTCTCGCTACGAGCTTCACATCCACCCCTTCGATCGCGCGCGCCGCGAGAGCTGGCGAGCGGGTGGGGGAGGAGGAGAGGGGTGAGGCCCGGAGCCAGCGAGATCGTCTGCGTGAGCGAGGTGACGAAGGACTTCCGTCCGGGGCTCGGCCTGCGCCGCAAGCGCGTGCTGCATGGGATCTCCTTCGGCGTACGCGAGGGGGAGATCTTCGGCTTCGTCGGGCCGAACGGGGCGGGAAAGACCACGACGCTGAAGATCCTGATGGGCCTGATCCGCCCGACGAGCGGCCGGGCCACGATCCTGGGCCACGATGTGAGGGAGACCGCCTTCCGACGCCACGTGGGCTTCCTGCCCGAGAATCCCTACTTCTACGAATACCTGACGGGGCGCGAGATCCTGGCCTTCTACGCGCGCCTCTCGGGGCTGCCCCGGGCGGGACGCGACGAGCGAATCGAAGCCCTCCTCGAGCAGGTCGGGCTCTCGCAAGCGGCCGAAGCGCGGCTGCGGACCTACTCGAAGGGGATGCTCCAGCGCGTCGGCATCGCCCAGGCGCTGGTGCACGACCCGAGCGTGGTCTTCCTCGACGAGCCGATGAGCGGGCTCGACCCGATCGGGCGCAAGGAGATCCGCGACCTGATCCTCCGCCTGCGCGAGGAGGGCAAGACGGTCTTCATGAACACGCACATCCTGTCCGACGTCGAGCTGGTGTGCGACCGGGTCGCGATCATCGCGCGCGGCCGCATCGTCCACGAGGGGGCCATCGACGAGTTCCTCGCCAGCGGCGAGCGTGAAACCGACATCCTGCTCGGACGGCTCGCACCGGACCTCGCGGTGGCGCTCGAGGAGCACCAGGGCGCCCAGCTGCGCGCCGTCGGAGACCGGGTGGAGGTGCGAGTGCGCGAGAAGGATGTCGATGCGGTACTCCAGGCGGCGCTCGAGTCCGGGGCGTCGGTCGTCTCGATCACTCCCCACCGCGTCTCGCTCGAGACGGTCTTCCTGTCGGCGGTGCAGGCCGAGGCCCAGGAGAGCGAGCGATGAGCGCGTTTCTCGCGTCCGGCCAGCGCATGCTCGCGATCGCCACGAATACCGTCCGCGAGGCGGTGCGGAGCCGCCTGCTCTACACGCTGCTGCTCTTCGCGGTGCTGCTGATCTGCGCGGGACTGCTCCTCTCGGCTCTCTCCTATGTGGAGAACGATCGCATCCTGCAGGATGTAGGTCTCGGCGCGATGCGCCTCTTCGGGGTCGCTAGCGCCCTCTTCATCGGCGTGGGGCTGATCCACCGGGAGGTCGAACGGCGCACGGTCTATACGATCCTCTCGAAGCCCCTCTCCCGAGCGGAGTTCCTGCTCGGGAAGTTCGCCGGACTGGTCCTCACCGTGTGGATGCAGCTCGCGATCATGGTGCTGGTCTTCGTCGCCGTCTCCCGGCTGAGCGGGGCGCCGCTGGGGGGTGGGCATGCGGCCGCGTTTCTGCTGCTGGCGGTCGAGCTCGCGCTGGTGGTGGCGATCGCGATCTTCTTCTCCGCGTTCACCACGCCGATGCTGTCGTCGCTCTTTGCCGGTGGGCTCTGGCTGGTAGGAAACCTGACGCGTGATCTGCGCGAGATCGGAGAGGCGTCGCGTGAGCCCGGGGTGGAGCTCGCCACGGCATGGGTGCACCGCTTGCTGCCGGATCTCGCGAGCTTCAACCTGAGCATCGAAGCGGTCCACGGGCTTCCGGTCGCGGCTTCGGATGTGTGGTTCCCACTCGGGTACGGCATCGCCTACTGCGCAGTGGTGCTCGTGGGCGCGGTGGTCATCTTCGAACGGCGCGATTTTCGCTAGCCTGGCCCGATGAGCTTCGCTCGGCTGCGCCTCGCTGCGCGCTCCGCTTGCGGCACGTGAGCGACTGCTACGCTGCGATGATGGAGTCGTTCGCGGCGCTGCCCGAGGGCCTGCCACTCGCTGCGGCGGGCGTCCTGGGTCTCCTGATCGGCTCCTTCCTGAACGTCGTGATCCATCGCGTCCCGCGCGGCGAGTCCGTGGTTCACCCGCCTTCGCACTGCCCGGGCTGCGGGCGCTCCGTCGCACCCTGGGAGAACGTTCCGGTGCTCTCGTACCTCTGGCTGCGCGGCCGCTGCCGCGGCTGCGGCATGCGGATCTCGCTCCGCTATCCGGCCATCGAGCTCGCGACGGGCCTGCTCTTCGTGCTGGTCGTCGCGCGCCACGGCGTCGCGCCGATGACGCCGGTGTACCTGCTCTTCGCTGCGGGGCTCGTCGCGGCGGCCGCGATCGACTTCGACCACCGCATCATCCCGGACCGCATCTCGATCGGCGGGCTGCTGGTGGCGCTCGTGCTGGTTCCGGCGGCGCAGGTGGCATCGGGGCAGCCGCTCGCCTTGGCGCTGGAGCGGACGCTCGCCGGCGCCCTCCTCGGGGGTGGGCTTCTCTGGACGGTCGGCTTCGCGCACGCGCGTGTCTCGGTGCTGATGGGGCGCAGCTTCGAGCACTGGCCGGGGGACGGCGAGCCGCATCCGCGGCCGGGAAGCCTCGACTACTGGACCTGGTTCCCGGGCCTCGGCTTCGGCGACGTGAAGCTCCTGGCGATGATCGGCGCGGTGCTCGGCCCCATCGGCGTGCTCGAGGCGCTGATCGCGGCCGCGCTCGGGGGCCTCGTCCTCGGGCTCGGCTTCGCCATCGCGACGCGCCGCTTCGATGCACCCTTCGGCTTCGCCCCGGCGCTGGCGCTCGGCGCGCTGCTCGTGGTGCTCGCGCCGGCTGGCCTGCTGGGCCTTTTCGGCTGATTCCTCGTGGGGGGCGAGCGCGGCCGCGGCGCGGTACAGCTTTCGGCCCACCACCGGGAGACGCGCCGATGCCGTTCCGCCCCCTCTGCCTCCACGTCGCAGCAGCCGCTGGCTTCCTCTCGGCGCTCCACGGCTGTGCCACCCGATCGACGGCGCCCGAAATCGACCTCGTGGCGATCGAGCGGATCCAACAGCTCAAGGCGCGCTACCAGCGCTGCATCGACACCCGGGACCTCCCCTGCCTTCGCGACGAGGTCTTCGCGGCCGATACCGAGCTCCACTGGAAGGGTGGCGACTACGACATCCATCTCATCGGCTGGGAGCAGATCGGCGAGTTCTACACCCAGGCCTTCACGCCGACGAAGTTCGGCATGCACCACTCGCACCACCCGGAGATCCAGGTGGACGGCGACACGGCGACGGGCATCTGGTACCTCCAGGACATCTTCATCAATCTCGAAGACGACACCACGTTGCGCGGAAGCGCGCTCTACACCGATCGCTACGCGAAGCGAAACGGCGAGTGGCGGATCGTCTACAGTACCTACCGGCGCCTGTGGGAGGAGATCGAGCCGCGCTCGAAGGACATCCGGCTCACGGTGAAGCCGATCGAGTAGCGTCGCTCTCCTCGTCGAAGAGCTGGATCTCGACGCCTTCGAGCTCGCGCAGCGCACCCTGGAGCAGGGCCTCCTGGCGCGCGAAGTGGCGGTAGAAGTATCCCACCAGCGCCGCGTCGGACTCGGGGCCCGCGCTCTGCACGAAGGTCTCGAGGCGCTCGTCGGCATCGGACCACGAGAGGGGTCGGCGGCCGAGCAGCGCGCCCACCTCGTCGAGGTTCTGCGCCTCGAGAGCGGGGCCGAAGAGCTCGGCGCGTGCGAGGCTATGCGCCAGACGCTCGGCGGTGCGCGTCTGGTAGGCCTGGATCGGATCCGCCCCGGCCATCGGCGCGAGCATTCCGACGAGCGCCGCGTGTGCGGTCGAGTGGCGCGTCGAGACCGGTTTCGGGAGCTCGATCGGCTCGAGCTCGACGCCCTCGAGGTGAGCCATCACCTCGATGCACATCCGGCCGTAGACGAGATACCAGGCGAGGTACTGCACGAGCTCGACGCCCGGAGGCGGATCGGCAACCAGGTGCGCCGTCGAGAGGGGGGTCACGAGAGCGAAGCGTACGGTGTGGTAGTCGATCGCGCGCAGGTCTGCGGGCTCCCCGACGAGTTCTTCGTAGCGGCGGATTGCGCGGCGAAGGTCACCCAGCGGCTCGGACAGCGTCCGGTTGCGGAGCCCCGCAAACTCGGCCATCGGATCGCCGAGGTAGGCGAGCTCGAAGTCGTGCAGCGCGGTGATGCGTCCGCGGTCGAAGAGAAACTGCCCCGCGTCGCTCTGGATCAGCGCGGGGCGGCTACGGTGGCGCGGCACCTTGCGGCGCAGCCAGCGCAGCGTGAACTCGATCATCGGATCGGGCCGCCGTCTCTCGCGCCGGTAGGCCCGCTCCCAGTGGTCGAGGTCGCCGAGGCCGAGCGCTTCGGGGGTGCGCGGTCGCTCGAGGCCGATCGCCTCCGCCTCCGCGAGGTCGATCCGGTGCATGCGGGCGATCAACTCGACGTAGTGATCGAGCACCGAGATGCGCTCCGCCTCGCTCTCGGCCGTCGCGAGGTTCGAGCGGCCGGGGCAACGCTGCATCACGATCCCGCGCGGCTCGGGGCAGAAGCCATAGACGTGCGGCACGGGGAGCTCGTGCTTCTCGAGCAGCTGGAGCACCTTCATCTCGTGCTCGAGCGGGTAGACACCATGGTCGAGAGCACCGCGGTCGCCCCGGAAGTAGACCGGAATGAGCTCGCCCTTGCGCTCGACGTCGAAGTACCAGGCCGGGCGCCAGCGCGGGTGGCGCTCCCAGCGCACGATCGGGCCGCCGAGCTCCCGCTCGACCCACTCGAAGGCGCTCTGCCACTGCGGATCGATCGCCCCGCGCCACGAAGCTGCTGCCTCTCCCATCTCGCGCTCCTCCGCGACCCGGATCGCCCTGGTGGCCGCCGTCTGGCTCCACGCGGGTCCGCCGAAGACTGTATCCTCTTCCGCCAGGCGGTGGTGGCGGCATCGAGCGATGGACGACTTCGAGCAGATCCGGCGCCTCGTGGCGCTGTACGCGCAGCTCCTCGACTCCGGGCGTCTCGCCGACTGGGGCGAGCTCTTCAGCGCGGAGGGGACCCTCAGCGTCTACGGCCGGACCTATCGCGGTCGGGACGAGATCGTGCGCGAGATCGGCGGCATGCAACCCGGGCCCGATCGGCCGGTGAAGCACCTCTTGCTCCAGCCGGTGATCGACCTCGTGGAGCGCGATCGCGCTCTCGCCTGGACCGACATGACGGTCTTCGCGACGGGCCCCGACCGGCAGATGTCGATCGCGACGATGGGTCGCTACCACGACCGCCTGTTGCGGGTGGACGGGCGTTGGCGCTTCGGCGAGCGCGTACTGGTCTTCGCCGGCGAGCCGCTGCCCGAGGGCGTGGCGCCGGTACCGGCCCGCTGAGCTTCGCTCGGCTGCGCCTCGCTGCGCGCGGCCTGCGGCCGCTTGCGTGCCGGCCCGGGCGCTCTGTCAGTGCGGCGGCCAGTCGGGGGTCGGCTGCTCCATCAGCGGGAGATCGTCCGGGATGCCGCCGATCGCGAGCGCGATCTTCGAGAAGCCCATGAAGATCGAGATCGCGGCGGTGAGCTCCACGATCTCGGCCGGCGCGAAGTGCGCCAGCATCTCGCGCTCGAGCTCCGGGTCGGGATCGGGAGTCTCGGAGAGGAAGCGGTCCGTCCAGCGCAGCACCGCCTTCTGGCGCGGCGTGAGATCGCTCGCCTCGAAATCGGCGTCGATCTTCCCGATGATCGTCTCGGAGAGGCCTTCCTGCTTCGCACCTGCGAAGCGGGTGCTCTTTCAGAAGCCGCAGTCGACGGTGCGCGCATTGCGGATCCGAGCCATCTCCTTCGTCGAGTGGTCGAGGATCCCGTGGCTCCAGAGCGTCCCGTAGAGCTTCATGAACGCGAGCAGCGACTCGGGCTGGTGCCCGAGCGCACTTCCCGCGATCGGATCGCTCCCGGCGCCCTTCGGCGCCGCGATGCGCGCTTCGCCCATCACTCCTCCTCCGGCTCGATCTCGAGCATGCGGCAGAAACGGCCGAAGCCGTCGAAGATCGCGAGCGCCTCGACGAGCGCTACGGTTGCCTTCTCGCCGAGCGCGGCGACGACCGGGAGCGCCTGCTCGTCGCTCATGCCCTTCGCGTCGAGCACGAACTGCTCCGCGAAGCGCAGGCAGGCGCGCTCCGTCTCGCTGAAGGCGGACCCGCGCCACCACTGGTCGAGCAGCGCGATCCTGGCCTCGTCGAGCCCCGCCGCGCGGGCCTCCGGGCGCCGCGATGCGAGCGGGAAGCGCGCCTCGTGCAGCTGCGCCACGCGCAGCCGCACCAGCTCGAGCAACACCGGATCGAGCAGTGCCTTCTCCCAGAAGATCAACGCAAAGTCGCGCCAGGCTTCGAAGAGATTCGGGCACAGTCCGAAGACCCGCTCGAGCGGATTCGAACCGGGAGCCGTCTCGGGCAGCCACGTCACGGCGCGAGGATGCCAGGCCTGGGAGGGGCAGGGCAAGCCTGCCTCGAGCGGCCGCGAAGGAACGCGCGCGACGCAGACGGATTGACAGCGGCGACTCCAGCGACGCATCCTGCGCAGGCCGAGCCACGAGCCCGCCCGGTTCTCTGGGCTCCCGACGGAGGTCAACGCATGTCGATCACGGGAAAAGCCAGGTCCGAGCCGCCGCTCGCGGAGCTCGTCGCGCGGGGACGCTGCGCGGTCGTCGTGATGGAGCTGCAGCGGGGTGTGGTGGGGGATCTCGCCTGCATTCCCGCGCTCGCGAAGGCCGTCGCGGAGGCCGGCGTCATCACCCACACGGCGCGCCTGCTGCATGCGGCACGGGCGGCGGGCGTGCGCGTGATCCACTGCACCGCGGCCTTTCGCCGCGACCGGGTCGGATCGCCGGGGAACGTTCCGCTCGTGAACGCGCTGCTGCAGAACCCCGATCACCTGGTCGTCGGAACGCCGGCGGTCGAGGTGGTACCCGAGCTCGGCCCCGAGCCCGAAGACCTGCTGTCCCAGCGCCTCCACGGGATGTCCCCCTTCACCGGAACCTCGCTCGAGCCCTGGCTGCGCAGCGAGGGGGCCACCACGGTGATCGCGGCCGGCGTCTCGCTCAACGTCGGTATCACCGGGCTCGTGATCGAGGCGGTGAACCGCTGCTACCGGGTCGTCGTCGCCCGCGACTGCGTGGCGGGCTGGCCGCTCGATTACGGTGAGCTCGTGCTCGAGAAGACGGTCTCGCAGCTCGCGACGCTGGCGACCGCCGACGAGATCGCGGCGGTGTGGCAGCCGCGATGAGGCCGGGCCCCGCTTGCTGCGGCCCGGAGTAGGTTTCTTCCGTGGCTGACTACCTGGAGGTAGAGGAGGCTCGCGAGCAGCGCGGCATGCGGCTCGCGATCACGGCCGGCTACCCCGGTCCCTGGGGCGAGGCCGCGAAGGAGATCTATCGCCAGAAGTCGATCCCCTTCGCGATGGTGCGCCAGGTCGCGGGTGCTGCGAACGACGAGCTCTTTGCATGGACGGGCCATCGCAACGCCCCCGTCGCGATCTACGACGCCGAGCGCCCGCGCGTGCACTGGGCCGACATCCTGGCGCAGGCCGAGCGGATCGCGCCCGAGCCGCGTCTCGTACCACGCGACCCGGAACAGCGCATCCGCATGTTCGGCCTCGCGAACGAGCTCTGCGGCGAAGCGGGCCTCGGCTGGGCGCGCCGCCTGCGTCTGCTCGACGAGATGCGTGCCGGCGCCGAGGCCCCTGGCGCGCCCACGGCCCTGCGCGACACCTTCCGCGGGCTTTCCGAGCGTTACGGCTACTCGCCGGAGGCAGCGGCGCAGATGGCGCAGCGCACGCTCGAGATCGTGGGCCTGCTAGGCCATCAGCTCCAGGCGCAGCGGGCAGCCGGGAGCCAGTACCTGATCGGAGACCGTCTCACGGCGCTCGACGTCTACGGCGCGACCTTCGCGGTGCTCCTCGACCCGCTCCCCGAGGAGCAGTGCCGCATGGATCCGGGCCTGCGCGCGAGCTATGCCGAGCGCGATCCCGCGATACGCGCCGCCGCCGCGGAGCTCCTGGCGCACCGCGACTTCGTGTATCGCCAGCATCTGGGCCTCCCGCTCGATTTCTGAGTCGCCTCTACGGAGAGCCTCGCGTGGAGTTCGACCTCAACGACCTGGATGGCGATCCGGCCGCGCGCGAGGCGGAGCTCCAGCGACTGCGCCGCGAGGACCCCGTCCACTGGGACGCGCGCAACGGCTTCTGGCTGCTCACGAAGCACGCAGACGTGCGCGAGGCGTCGAAGCAGCCGGAGCTCTTCTCCTCGCAGGCGAAGGGGCCCTGGCATCTCTGGGAGATGCACTTCTCGATGCAGTCGCTCGACGGTCCCGAGCACCGCCGACAGCGTGCGATCGTCTCCCGGGGCTTCACGCCGCGGATGGTGCGGCGCCTCGCGGAGCGGGCCCGGCAGACGGCCGATGCCTGCATCGACGCGGTGGCGAGCCGCGGGAGCTGCGATTTCGTGAGCGCGCTCGCCGCACCGGTGCCGCTGCGCCTGATCGCCGACATGCTCGGTCTCGACTCCCGTCACTTCGAGCTCTTCCGGCGCTGGAGCGACTCGGTCTCGAGCGGGGATGCGGAGGTCACGAGAACGGCGGCGGTGCAGGCGTTGCAGGCCGAGCTCGAGGGGATTCTCCGGGAGGAGGCGGAGCTCAGGCGCCGCGAGCCGCGAGACGATCTGCTCTCCGCCGTGGTCGCGGCAGAGGGGGAGGGCACGCTCGACTGGGGCGGCGAGGAGTCCTTCGCGGGCTTCGCGAAGGACGACCTCGTCTCCTTCGCGCAGTTCCTGCTGCTCGCGGGCAACGAGACGACGCGCAACGCGATCTCGCGGGGAATGCTGGCGCTCGCGCAGCACCCCGAGCAGCGCGAGCGGCTGCGTGCGCGGCCGGAGCTGCTGCCGCGCGCCGCGGACGAGATCCTGCGCTGGTCCACGCCGGTGCGGGTGCTGCGCCGCACGCTCCTGCACGACACCGAGCTTCGCGGCCGGCGGCTGCGCGCGGGTGAGTCGGCGCTGCTGCTCTACGCCTCGGCGAACCGCGACGAGGAGGTTTTCGCCGATCCCTACGCCTTCCGCGTCGACCGCTCCCCGAACGAGCACTTGAGCTTCGGGGTCGGCCCGCACTTCTGTCTCGGGGCCAACCTCGCGCGCATGGAGATCGAGGTCGTCCTCGGGCGTCTCCTCGCGCGACTCCCGGACCTCCGCCTGGCTCCCGGCTCACGCATCCGCGAGGGTCGCAACCCGATCCTCGCGATGATCGAGGAGATGCCGGTCGAGTTCACGCCGGCCTGATGAGCTCCGCTCGCCTGCGGCTCGCTGCGCGCGGCCTGCGGCCGCTTGCACGCCGGCACGCGGGCGTCCGGGTGTCGAGCGCATCCCCTTGCCGCCCGCTTCGGTGAGGCCGTCGCTCCCGACACCGCAGCGCTGAAACCTCTGCGCGTTCTCGAAAGGCCCGACCGGCCATCGCGGACGAACCCGCTACGATTCTGCGCGGTTGGCCCGGTCGCATCTCGACGCGTCAAGAGCTCCGAGCGTCTCGATCAGGGATGCTCGGTCCACCGTGCTTGCATCTACCTGGTCTTCCCCTTGACGATTTTTAAACATAGCAGTAATCTAATGACCGATGCTGAGGCCCGCGCGACAGCTCACCTTCGACGATCAGCGGTACCGGTCCGGTCGGGGCGGTCCGAGGCTGGGCGCGGGTCGACCCCCGTCGTCGGCTCGGCCGCCGGTACACCACGTGCGCCGCCCGCCGGTTCCCCGCGACTGCCCTTCGCACGTGACCCTGCGCGTGCGCAGGGGTCTCCCCGCGCTCCGCACTCGCCGCTTCCTGCGCGAGCTGCGCGCGAGCCTGCGGGAGGCCTGCGAGCGCCGTGGCTTCCGCGTCGTGCACTACTCGGTGCAGCGCAACCACGTGCACCTGCTCGTCGAGAGCGCAGGCAAGGAGGCGCTTGGCCGCGGCATGAAGGCGATCTCGGCCCGGGTGGCACGCGCCGTGCAGCGCAGCTTCGGCCTCTCGGGCCCGGTGCTCCACGGCCGCTACCACCTT
The DNA here is from genome assembly GCA_964413375.1 of uncultured Spirochaetales bacterium. Taxonomy (GTDB): domain Bacteria; phylum Myxococcota_A; class UBA9160; order UBA9160; family SMWR01; genus CAZUYC01. Next base: position 15,333 of record CAYPSI010000316.1, read on the forward strand.
CGCGTGCTGCGGACCCCGCGCGAGGTCCGGAACGCCCTGGCCTACGTCCTGCTCAACGTCCGCAAGCACTGGCGCGAGCGCCACGGTGCAGCACCCCGGGAGCGCCTCGACGAGGCCTCCTCCGGCACATGGTTCGACGGCTGGCTGCGCGCGCCCGGCTCGCGCGAGCCCCCGCGCGAGGCCCCGGAGGTCGCGCCGCCGCGGACGTGGCTCCTCTCGGTGGGTTGGCGCCGGCACGGACTCATCGACCCCGCGGAGGTCCCTGGCGGCTGAAGGATCGCCGACGATGGCTTCCCGCCGGTGGATCGGTGGGAGGCGTCAGGTGAGGCGAAGGACCTCGAGCAGCTGATCGGCTTCCCAGGAGCACTTGATCGATCCATGCCGGACGGTGGTGGGGCATCCAAACCCCGCGGAAGCTGACCCCAAGGGCGTATCCGGATCCCAAATCCGCTTCAGGCCTGGAGCGAGAGTCAGGTAGACTGGTTGGCGTGATCAATGAAACACGGGATCCCAACGGGAGCGAGTGTCAGAAGACGCGGCCATGCCACGCTAGAGGATTGGAGCTTCACGATGTCGCTTGAAGCGCCGCTTTGGGCCGGGTAGCTGGGCTACGTGAGGAGCGCCGCGCATGTGCGTCTCTTCATTGGCTACGAGTCGATCGCAGTCATTGCAGAAACCTCCCGCATCGACCTCGTACCGCGCGCAAGCCGCTCGATACGAACCCGCATCGCAGGCACTCACGGGAGAAGGCCGCACGGGTCCGGGTTGGGCTCGCCCGGCGGCCCGTTCCGGAGCCGATGAAGCAGTCGAGTACGAAGTCTCCGGGGTTGGATGCAAGGTTGATAACTCGCTCGAGCAAAGCCTCAGGCTTCTCAGTGGGGAATCCCTCCGCTGCTCGTAGAGCACCACTCCCTCGGCCCATGCGGGCTAGCGGAGGTTCGAAGACGAGGACCTCGCTCGGTCCCATGCCGGTGAGCTCGAGCGAGGGCTCGTCGCTCAGGGCGGCGTCGTTGCCCCCGCCGAGGGAAGTGTGTCTGGGCGTAGGCGGGCTCAAGGCCCTCCCGGTGCGGCAGGATCCAGATCTGGTGGAAGTGGGCCCGCGTCCGGTCCGAGTGGTTGGTCCTCCGGCGCTCCCGGGCCGATACGGCGCGATCTGCGTCAGGCCCCCGCAAGCGCGCGTTCGCGCAGCACGAACTTCTGGACCTTGCCGGCGGCGTTCATCGGGAGCGCGTCCACGATCTCGACGCGACGCGGGACCTTGTAGTTCGCCATGTGCTCGCGGCACCAGGCGACGATCTCGTCGGGCTTCGGCTGGACGCCGGGCATCGGCACGACGAAGGCCATCCCGACCTCCCCCATGCGCTCGTCCGGGATCCCGACCACCGCCACCTGCGCAACCTGCGGGTGCTCGAAGAGAAGCCCCTCGATCTCCGCGGGGTAGCAGTTGAAGCCCCCGATGATGAACATGTCCTTCTTGCGGTCGGTGATGCGCAGGTAGCCGCGCTCGTCCATCACGCCGACGTCACCGGTGTGGAGCCAGCCCTCCGCGTCGATCGTCTCGGCGGTCTCTGCCTCCTCCTCGAAGTAGCCCTGCATCACGTTGTAGCCGCGCACGACGACCTCGCCGGGCTCGCCGCACGGGAGCTCCCGGTTCGAGTCGTCCACGCAACGCACCTCGACCCCTGGGATCGCGCGGCCGGAGGTGGTGGCGATCGTCTCCGGATCGTCGTCGTGACGGCACATCGTGACGATGCCCGAGGCTTCCGTGAGGCCGTAGCCGGTGATCACCGTCTCGAAGCCGAGCTCGTCGCGCATGCGCCGCACCAGCTCGACCGGAATCGCCGCCGCGCCCGTCACTGCCAGGCGCAGGCTCGAGAGGTCGTAGCGGCCGCGATCGGGGTGCATCAGGATCGACTGGTAGATGGCGGGCGGGCCGGGCAGCACGCTGATCCGCTCGCGTCCGAGGCGCGCGAGCACGGCGGGCACGTCGAAGACGGCGTGCGGCAGCATCGTCGCGCCGCGCATGATGCAGGAGAGCCAGCCGGCCTTGTATCCGAACGCGTGGAAGAAGGGGTTCACGATCAGGTAGCGATCGCCCTCGCGCAGGCCGATCACCTCCGTCCACGCCTCGAAGCCGCGCAGGTCCTGCACGTGGCTGCTCATCACGCCCTTCGGCCGGCCGGTCGTGCCGGAGGTGAAGAGGATGTCCGCGAGATCGTCCGGGGCCACGGCGAGTGCCGCGAGGCGCGCCTCGGCCTCGCTGACCGCGTGACCGGCGGCGAGGAACTCCTCCCACGCCGTCGCGCCCGGGTCTGTACCCGAGAGCAGCAGCTTGTTTTCGAGGTCCGGGAGCTCGTGGCCGCGCAGCATCTCCACGTAATGGGCGCCGAGGAACTCCTCGACGGTGACGAGGATCCGCGCGCGGCTCTTGCGCAGGATGTAGGCCGCCTCCGAGCCCTTGAAGCGGGTGTTGAGCGGGACGAGGACGCCACCCGCCATCTGGAGCCCGATCGCGGCGAAGACCCAGCCGGCGCCATTGGGCGCCCAGACCGCGACGCGGTCGCCCGGGCGCAGACCCGCGGCCAGGAACGCGCGCGCGGCGCCCAGCGCCTCCTGTGCGAGCTCGGGAAAGCTCCAGCTGCGCCCGCCCTCCTCGAGCGCGGTGCGGCTCGCGAAGCGCTCCGCCGAATCGAAGACCAGGCGCGGGAGAGTGCCGAGGTCCGAGGGCCGCACGGCGGGCTAGGCGGCCGACTCGAGAGCCGGCCGCCGCGCAGCGAGCCGCAGGCGAGCGAGCCGCAGACGAGCGGAGTTCATCTGGCAAGCGAAGCGCGCAGCGAGCCGCAGGCGAGCGAAGTGCATAGGGCTAGCTCCCGTAGACCTTCTGGGGCGGGACGGCCTTCGCGAGCAGCTCGCGCACTGCGTCACCGACCTCGGCCGGATCCCAGCGGCCGCCCCGGTCGATGGCCGGCCCGTTGCGCCAGCCGTCGGCCACGCTGATCTTTCCGCCCTCGACCTCGAAGATGCGCCCCGTGACGTCGCCGGATTCCTCGCTGCACAACCATGCGACGAGCGGCGCGATGTTCGACGGGTCCATCACGTCGAAGCCCTGCTCGGGCTTGCGCATCATGTCGGGAAAGACGCTCTCGGTGAGCCGTGTGCGGGCCGAAGGGGCGAGGGCGTTCGCGGTGATTCCGTAGCGGGCGAGCTCGACCGCCTGCACGAGGGTGAGCGCGGCGATCCCGGCCTTCGCGGCCGCGTAGTTGCTCTGGCCCACGCTCCCCTGGAGACCCGCGCCGGAGCTCGTGTTCACGATCCGTGCGGCCACGCGCTCGCCGGCCTTGGAGCGATCGCGCCACCAGGCGCAGGCGTGCCGGGTGGTGCAGAAGTGCCCGCGCAGGTGCACGCGCATGATCGCATCCCACTCCTCGATGCTGCCGTTCACGAACATGCGGTCGCGCAGGATGCCCGCGTTGTTCACGACGGCGTCGAGGCGCCCGAAGGCGTCGATGGCCGCCTTCACGAGCCCGGCGGACTCTTCGAAGTCTGCGATGTCGGCGGAGTTCGCGAGCGCTTCGCCTCCGAGTTTGTGGATCTCTGCAACCACCCTCTCGGCGGGGCTCGCGTCGCTGCCCGCGCCACCGGTGCTCCCGCCGAGATCGTTCACGACCACAGATGCGCCCTGCCGGGCGAGCTCGAGCGCGTGCTCGCGGCCGATGCCGCGACCTGCGCCCGTGACGATCACCACCCGACCCTCGCAGATTCCCATGACCTTCCTCCCGAGCTCGGCACCCTACGCCGTTCCGGCCGGTCCGGCAATTCCTGGCGCTTTTGCGACACTCCCGGCGTGGACTGGGACGACCTGCGGACCTTCCTCGCGGTCGCTCGCACGGGCTCGTTGACCGAGGCCGCCCGCAGCCTCGGGGTCAGCTACTCGACCGTCTCCCGCCGGCTCGCCGCGCTCGAGGAGGGTCTCGGGGCGCGTCTGTTCGACCGCGACACCTCGGGCTACGCGCCGACCCCCGTCGGCGCCGAGATGCTCGAGTCCGCCCGCCGCATGGAGGCCGAGTTCGAGGGCCTCTCGCGGCGGGTTCGCGGGCAGGACGCACGCCTCTCGGGCCGTGTCCGCGTCGCGACGACCGACGCGCTGGCGATCAGCTTCATGCCCGAACTGGCGGACTTCTCGCGGCGCTTCCCCGACATCGAGGTCGATCTGCTGAGCACACCGGAGCCGGCGGAGCTCGCGATGCGGGAGACCGAGGTGGCTCTGCTCGTCACGGACCGGCCCCCCGCGAGCCTCGTCGGGCGCCGCCTCGCGAAGCTCCCGTCGGCGCTCTACGCGGCGCGCAGCTACCTGGCGGACCACCCTGCGACCCTCGAGCTTCCGCTGCACATCTGGGTCGGCTGGGAGGACGGAATGTCCCACATCCCGGCGGCGCGCTGGATGCGGGAGCAGGTCCCCCAGGCGCGCGTGGCCTGCCGCGTCAGCACCGGCACGGCGCTTCGCGCTGCGGTGCAGGCAGGCATCGGCGTGGCGCACCTGCTGTGCTTCCTCGCCGACGAGGAGCCCGGCCTCGAGCGCCTGCGTCCGCCCGAGCCGCTGCTCGAGACGGGCTTGTGGCTCCTCACCCACGAGGACCTGCGCGCGACCGGGCGCGTGCGCGCCTTCCTCGACTTCATGGCCGAGGCGGTCGGGCGCCATCGCCGCAGGCTCGCGGCGGGTCACGCCCCGGAGCGGCCCGCGCTCTCGGCCGCCCGCGGGAGCTGACCCGCGTCGCAGCGCTAGCGCCGTCCGGGGAGCCCGATGACCTTGGTCTCGAGGTACTCCTCGAAGCCCTGGCTGCCGTTCTCGCGGCCGACGCCGCTCTGGCGGTAGCCGCCGAAGGGCGAGTCGACGTGGAACCACATGCCCCCGTTCACCGCGAGCGTCCCGGTCCGGATGCGGCGCGCCACCGCGAGGGCGCGCTCCTCGGAGGCGCTGTGCACCGCGCCCGAGAGTCCATAGATCGAGTCGTTCGCGATGCGCACGGCGTCGTCGTCGTCGTCGAAGGGGATCACGCAGAGCACGGGCCCGAAGATCTCCTCCTGCGCGATGGTCGAGCGCGGATCGACGTCGACGAAGAGCGTGGGCTCGACGAAGAAGCCTTTCGGCAACTGCTTCGGGGCGCCGCCCCCGACGAGGCAGCGCGCACCCTCCTGCTTTCCCTTCTCGATGTACTCCAGCACCCGCTGCTGCTGGCGCCGGCTGACCTGCGGACCCTGGAGGTTCCGGGGGTCGCAGGGGTCTCCGTAGCTCCAGCTCTCGAAGGCGGCCTTCACGATCTCGACTCCCTGCGCGTAGTGGGAGCGCGGCAGCAGCAGCCGCGTCGCGATCGCGCAACCCTGCCCGCCGTGCACGCAGGTCATCGCCGACGAGGGCAGCACGGCCTCGAGCGGCGCGTCGTCGAGGACGATCGTCGCCGACTTGCCTCCCAGCTCGAGGAAGACCTTCTTGACCGTCGCGGCCGCGCGCTCCATCACCCGGCGGCCGGTCGCGGTCGAGCCGGTGAAGGTGACGAGGTCGACGCGCGGGTCCGTCGAGAGCAGCTCGCCGAGCAGGTGATCGGAGGAGGCCACGATGTTGACCACGCCGGGAGGGATCTCGGTGCGCAGGGCGATGATCTTGCCGAGCTGCGTCGCCGACCAGGGCGTGTCGGGCGCGGGCTTGAGCACGATCGTGCAACCGGCCGCGAGCGCCGGTCCGAGCTTCGCGATGTTGAGATAGAGCGGCACGTTCCAGGGCGTGATCGCGCCGACCACGCCGACCGGCTCGCGCCGCAGCAGGCGTCGCTGTGGCTGGCCCAGGAAGGGGACCTCGCTCATGGCCTGTTCGTAGGGGTAGGCCGTCGCCTTCGCGGCCCAGTAGGCCATCATCTCGATCGGATCGTCGACGTGCATGAAGCCCGTGAGCGAGAGCGGAGCCCCGGCTTCGTGGACGACGATCGAGCGCAACTGCTCCTTCTCGGCGCGCAGCCCCTCGTGGAACTGCTGCAGGCAGCGGCCGCGCCGCTCGGCATTCTCGGACCAGTCGGTCTCGTCGAAGGCTCGCCGGGCCGCCGCGAGCGCCCTCTCCATGTCGTCCTTGGTGCCGTCGGCGCAGTGGCCCAGCAGCTCGCCGGTGGAAGGATCCAGGTTCTCGAAGACGCCGCCGTTGCTGGCTGGCACGAGCCGGCCGTCGATCAGGTTGCGGGTCTCGGGGGAGAGCTTCTCGAGCGCCATCGGGCCTCCTCGGGGTCGCGGCAGGGCCAGCCCGCCACGCTTGCGCCGGCGCAGGCTAGGGTATTTACATTGCGAGCGCAATGTATCTGGGATAGCCTCGCAGGGCATCCCGAGCCGAGGTCGATCGCAAGGGGAGGGCAGCGCATGCGGACGGCCGGGCCCGTCTTTCACGAGCTTCCGCGCGAGCGACTTCTCGAAGTCTCGCTCGAAACGATGCACGTGGGTCACCTGCTCGATCGCGCGCTGATGCCGGCGGTCGCGATCGCGGCGCGCAACGTCGATGCCGTCGATCAGGTGGCGATCGACGAGTGGATGGGGGCGAGCCCGGTCTACACCGGTCGGATGCGGCGGTTGATGGCCATCGAGGGCGACGGCGTCGACGCGATCATGAAGGCACTCCAGCTCGACGTGGGCTTCCCGCACCAGTACATGGACGTCGCCTGGAAGCTCCGGGACGAGCGCTACGGCGAGTTCCGGCTGCTTCACTGCGGCGCGCTGATGGACACCGAGCGGCACGGCGAGAAGCGCGTGATCGGCATGTGTCACACCATCGAGGATCCGACCTTCGACGCCACGGCCTATGCGACCAATCCCCGCGCCCGCATCCGGCCGATCCACCGACCGCCGCGCAAGCCGGCCGATCGGGTGCCGCACTGTCACTGGACGATCGAGATCGACCCTGCGAACGAGCCGGTCGGTCCGGCCACCCACACAGGGGCGGTGGGAGAACTCCCGATCGCGCGCATCGCGAATCAGCGCGCGAGCGAGCCCGAAGCGCAGGGCATGACGGACTATCGCGGCGCCTTCGATCCCGCGTTCCGGCTCGGGAAGCTCTCGACCGCAACGCTCGTCGCGGTGGCGCGCGAGTTCCAGATCCAGACCCACCTGCTCGCGAGCTCGGCCGAGCTCACGCTGACGGATCGCCTGGGTGCCGAGAAGGCGCGCGAGGTCCTGACCGCGCAATGGATCGCGGTCGCATGGGTCTCGGGCCAGCGCCTGGCCCGCGCCCTCGGCCTCGAGGCGGGAGGTGCCGAGGCCGTGGCGGCGGTGCTGCGGCTGCACGCCGCGCTCCCCCCTGGCTTCGCCCGCCGGGTCACCTGCCGCAAGGACCAGGTGCGCATCGAACTCGAGGCGGCGAGCCAGGATCTGATGGAGGCCGAGCAGCCGGGCTGGCTCGGCCTGCTGCTGCGCGGGGCGACGCGCGGGATCGAGGTGGCCGCGCAGGCGGTCGACCCGCGGGCCCGGCTCGATGGACTCGACACCCGTCATGGACGGCTCACGATCGACCTCTCGATCGTCGCGTCCGCCACGCCGGCCAGCGCCCCGAGGGAGGCCGCGTTCATGGGTCAGAGCACAGCGACCGGCTGGGTCTTCGATACGAGCGAAGCCCGCCTCGGGAGCTGAGGGTCGAGGTCGTGGCGAACGCATCCCGAGCCTCCGCCTCGCGGCGCCCGCGCACCCGCCGTACCCAGGCGGAGCGCACCGCCGCGACGCGCGAGCGCATTCTCGCCGCAGTCGTCGAGAGCCTCGCGGAGGTCGGGTTCCAGCGGACCACCGCGAGCGAGATCGCGCGCCGCGCAGGCGTCACCTGGGGCGCGGTCCAGCATCACTTTGGCGCGAAGAACGGAATTCTCGAGGCCGTGCTGGCGGAGTCCGTCGCGCGCCTTGCGGAGCGCACGGCCGGGATTCCGGCCGATGCGCCGCTCGCCGTGCGCGTGGGGCTCTTCGTCGAAGGGGCCTGGGAGCACTTCTCGAGCGCGCACTACCGCTCGATGCTCGAGATCCTGTTGCACCTGGCTCCCGGCGATCGCGAGGGCGGTCCGGGCTGGCAGGCCGGCATGGAGCGGGCCCTCGACGCGATCTGGACGCGCATCTTCCCGGACGCAGCCCTCCCGCATCGGCGCGTGCTGGCGCTCCAGCGCTACACGACGAGTCTCCTCTCGGGGCTCGCGTCGCTGGCCGCGCTCGACGGCCGGGGCACGACGCGCGCCCCCGAGCTGCGGCTGCTCGAGGAGACCCTGCGGCGCGAGCTCGGCGCGGCCGCGCGTCGGGAAGGGTCGCTCGAGCGGGCCTGAGCGGCCCCCGGATCGGGCCTGGGTCAAGGCCGGTCGAGCGCGGCGCGCAGCCGAGCCAGCGCCTGCGGCGTTGCGCGCACGCGCAGTCGCGTGCCCTGCTCGTCGTGCGTCTCGGCGAGGACCTGCGCGCAGGCGTGGGCCTCCCCGACGATCCGCTGCTTCGCGTAGGGGACGAGGAGCAGGGCCTCGACGTGATCGCGCTGGGAGAAGGCGATGATCCGCTCGCGGAGCGCTGCGACATCCTTCGGGTCGCGTGCGGACATCAGCAGCGCGTCGGGCCACTCTCGTGCCAGGCGCTCGCGCGCGTCGGTACCCAGGCGATCCGCCTTGTTCAAGAGCATCCAGCGCGGGCCCTGGTCGGCACCGATCTCGGCGAGTACCGCGAGCGTCACCTCGACCTGCGCCGCCAGCGCCGGGTCCGAGGCATCGACGACGTGCACGAGAAGGTCGCCGTCGCGCGCCTCTTCCAGCGTGGAGCGAAAGCTCGCGACGAGGTCGTGCGGGAGCTTCTTGATGAAGCCCACCGTGTCCGATACGAGGATGCGCGGTGCGCTTTCCGGATGGAGCGCGCGGACGGTGGTGTCGAGCGTGGCGAAGAGCTCGTCTGCGACGAGCACGCCGCTTCCTGTGAGCGCGCGCATCCACGAGGATTTTCCGGCATTCGTGTAGCCCACGAGCGCCACGGTGTGCTGCTCGCCCCGCCGCTTGCGGCGCGTGCCGGAGTCGCGCTCGATCGCCGCGAGCTCGGCGCGAAGCTCCGCGATGCGGTCGCGCACCTTCCGGCGGTCGAGCTCGAGGCTGCTCTCGCCGGCTCCGCGGCCGCCGATGCCGCCTCCCTCCCGGTCCTTGCCACCGCCGGTCTCGCGCAGCCGCGGCGCCTCGTAGGAAAGGCGCGCGATCTCCACCTGGAGGCGCGCCTCGCGGCTGCGCGCGTGCCGCTGGAAGATCGCGAGGATGACAGCACTTCGGTCGAGCACCCGCGCGCCGGTGGCTCGTTCGAGGTTGCGCGCCTGCGAGGGCGAGAGCTCGTGGTCCACGAGCACCATGCCCGCACGGGCCGCAGCGTCCGGGGCCCCGCCGCCCCCCTCCTCGATCGTGGACGGGGCCTCGTCTTCGGCCGTGGCTTGCTTCGCGCGCGGTGCGCGGGAAGGAACGACGCCGCTGCCGCCAGTGAAGCCCGCGAGCTCGAGAAGCTTGCCCGCGCCGACGACGGCGGCGGGTGCGAGTCGCGGACGCCGCTGCGTCACGCGCCCGACGATCTCGAGCCCGAGGGTCTTGCCGAGGCGCGCGAGTTCGTCGAGCGAGACCTGGAGCTCCGTGCTGGTGACGCCCGGGAGCTCGACGCCCAGCAGCACGGCGCGCGGACGCGGGCGTGCGGTTTCCTTCAGTTCCGCCTTCACGCCCGCATCCCCGGCGCCTCGTGGCCGCTGGCGACCACGTACTCCGCGTAGCCCCCTGCGTAGATCCGCGCTCCCTCGGCTGCGAGCTCGAGGACGTGGTCGCTGAGCGCAGTGAGGAAGCGCCGGTCGTGGGAGACGAGCAGCAGCGTGCCGTCGAAGTTCGCGAGCGCCCGGATCAGCATCTCCCGGGTCTCGAGATCGAGGTGGTTCGTGGGCTCGTCGAGGACGAGGAAGTTCGGCGGATCGTAGAGCATGCGCGCGATCACGAGACGCGCCTTCTCGCCTCCCGAGAGCAGGCGACAGCGTTTCTCGATGTCGTCGCCCGAGAAGCCGAAGCACCCGGCGAGCGCGCGCAGCGACCCGATCGACGCGTCCGGGAACGCGTTCTCGAGGGTCTCGAAGACGCTCTCCTCTCCGCCGAGCAGCTCCATCGAGTGCTGGGCGAAGTAGCCGAGCTTCACCGACGCGCCGATCGCGACGCTGCCCGCGTCCGGCTCGGCGGCACCGGCCACGAGCCGCAGCAGCGTGGACTTGCCGGCGCCGTTCGCGCCCATCACGCACCAGCGCTCGCGGCGCCGGATCAGGAGCTCGAAGTCCTGGAAGACGCTGCGCTCCCCCCATGCCTTGCAGACTCCGCCGAGGCGCGCGACGTCGTCTCCCGAGCGGGGCGCGGGCCGGAACTCGAACTGGATCGTCTGGCGTCGCTTCGGAGGCGACACCTCCTCGATCTTCTCGAGCTTCTTCACGCGCGACTGCACCTGCGCTGCGTGGCTGGCGCGCGCCTGGAAGCGCGCGATGAAGGCCTTCTCCTTCGCGAGCATCGCCTGCTGACGCGCGTACTGCGCGGCCTGCTCGCGCTCGGCGAGCGCCCGCTGGCGTTCGTAGAAATCGTAGTCGCCCGAGTAGCTGAGGAGCTCACCCGAGTCGATCTCGATGATCTTCGACACCATCCGGTTCAGGAACTCGCGGTCGTGGGAGGTCATCACGAGCGCGCCGTCGAAGGCCCGCAGCCAGCCTTCGAGCCACAGGATGGACTCGAGGTCGAGGTGGTTCGTAGGCTCGTCGAGCAGCAGTGCATCGGGTCGCATCACGAGGATGCGCGCGAGCCCGACGCGCATCTTCCAGCCGCCCGAGAGCTCGCCGACGTCGGCGTCCATCCGGTCCGCCGCGAAGCCGAGGCCCGCGAGGACCTCGCGGGCGCGGGCTTCGAGCGCGTAGCCGCCGAGCATCTCGAAGCGCGCCTGAGCCTCCCCGTAGCGCTCGACGAGCGTCTCCATTGCGTCCGCCTGGGTCGGATCGGCGAGCGCATGCTCGAGCTCGTGCAGCAGGCGGGCGGCGTCGGAGACCGGCCCGGCGCCGTCGAGGGTGGCCTCGAGAACGCTGCGTTCCTTCATCTCGCCGACATCCTGGCTGAAGTATCCGATCACGAGGCCGCGGTCGAGCGCGACCTGGCCGTCGTCTGGATCCTCCTCGCGCACGATCATCCGGAAGAGCGTCGTCTTGCCGGCGCCGTTCGGACCGACGAGGCCGACCTTCTCCCCCCGGTTCACGACGGCCGAGACCTCGAGAAAGAGGATCTGGTCGCCGTGGCGCTTCGAGACGCCGTCGATGCGGATCACAGCAGAGGGCCCGGCTACGCGCGCGCGGCGATGCGCGCCATCGCGCGCAGCTCGCGGGGGATGTCGGGCCCGGCGGGGGCGTAGGCGAGCTCGCTGGCGCCGGCAGCGGCGAGATCGGCGAAGCGCGCGCGCAGGTCCGCCTCGCTTCCGCTCCACGTCATCGCTCCGAGGCTCGGGTGGAGGAGAGCGCGCTCGCGCGCCGGAACGGCCACGCAGTGGCCCTCGTGTACGTGGAGATGGCGCAGCTCCGGAGGCACGCGCTCGACGGATTCCCGCCACGCCTGACCGCCGGGGAGCTGATCCACTGCGTTGCCCGCGCTCTCCCAGGTGGCGTGGTAGAGGAGTGCGATCCCGGGGGCCAGGGCATCCTGGACCCGCGGCGTGTCGAAGCTCTCCCCGGGGTCGAGCACTGTCCCCGAGCGCGCGAGGACGCACCACGCGAAGCCCTGCGGCGGTGGGCCCAGCGCCATCACGCCGTCGCCGAGCTCGCGGGCGACTTCGAGCCCACGGGGACCGTTTGCCGCCACCAGCAGCGGGGTCGCGATCGGGCGCGGCGCAGCGAAGCCCTCCGGGTGGAGCATGCGTAGCCGCACGCCGTCCACGAGGGTCTCCTCGCCGCGCAAGAGCGCGCGGAGCGCGCGCAGGTGCTCCGCGACCACGCGCCAGGCCAGCGGCGGCTTGCCGAGGAGCCTGCGCCCGGTGAAGCCGGTGCCGACGGTGACGGCGACCCGACCGGGCGCGATCGCCTCGAGCGTCGCGATCGCGGCGGCCTGTGCGGTCACGTGCCGCAGGCTCGGAACGAGCACGCCCGGTCCGATCCCGATCCGCGAGGTGGCCTGCGCCAGTTGGGCGAGGGAGATCCACACGTCGGGATAGAGCAGCGGCGAGTCGTAGAGCCAGATGCGTCGGTAGCCGAGCTCCTCGGCGAGGCGCGCGTACTCCACGACGCGCGGCCCGGGCGGAAAGGAGCAGGAGAGTTCCACGGCGAGTGCGCCTCCACGCGGGGCCAGGGCTTGCTGCGGTCGATCCTCGAGCGGGACTGTATCCCAGGCGCCGCTCGCCGCGGCTATTTGATCGCGACCGGGTTCACGGGGCTCGCGACCGCGCGCGTGAAGGGGAGCGGGGTCGCGTCGACGAAGAACGCGTAGCGGCCGTCCTCGGCGCAATCGGCCGAGAGCGCCTCGAGGTCGAAGTTCTGGCCCTGCGTGAGGCCCATCTCGACGAGATGGAGCAGGTGGATCGGGAGATAGGTGTCCGGGAGCTCCGCCGGGAAGACTTCGCCGGTAAAGCTGTCGGTCGCGAGCGCGGCCACGTCGTGGCGGCGCAGCCACTCGACCGTCCGCAGCGAGGGCCCCGGCGCCGGGGCGATGTAGCCGCTGCGATCGCCGGCCCGCAAGAGCTGCATCTGGCCGGTGCGCACGAAGACCACGTCCCCCGGCTCGACCCTCACCCGTCCGAGCTCCGCCGCCGCATCGAGATCCTCGGCGGTGACGGCGCTCCCGCCCGGGAGGCGTTCTACACCGCGCGCGCGGGCTACGTCGAGGAGCACGCCGCGTGATGCCAGCGTGCGCACCTTCTCGATGCCGCAGCGGCGAGCGCCGCGGTAGTCGACGACGTCGTCCGGATAGCCGTTCCAGATGTGGCCCTCGTAGCTCACGTGGGAGAGTGCGTCCCAGTGCGTCCCCGACTGGAGCCCCATCGTGACGGTGTCGTCGCTGTTGCAGAAGTTGCGACGGTCTCCCTTCAGATAGGGGTGGTTGATCATCAGCATCGTGCGCAGCGGATTGATGCGCCCGGGAACGACCCCCGTCTGCGGGCCCTTCTCGTCGAGCGGGATCCCGAGCGCGAAGCGCTTTCCGGTCCGGATCTCCGCCGCGCCGCGCAGGAGCGCGGCGGCGTCGATCAGGTTCAGCGTTCCGAGCTCGTCGTCCGGGCCCCAGCGCCCCCAGTTGCGCACGCGTAGCGCGAGCTCCTTCACCTCGGCGGGCAGTTCGGGCACGCTCGCCGCCCTAGAAGATCGCGGTGGGGTTCACCGGGGACCCCGTGCCGCGCGCGATCCGCAGCGGCTGGACGACGAGCAGGAACTCCCAGCGCCGGCGTTCGGCGCAGGCCCTGCCGAGCCCGCGCAGATCGAGGTTGTCGAGCAGGTGCACACCCATCGCGACGAGACAGCACTGGTGGATCGGCACCGGCCACATTTCGATCGGCGGGTCGCCGACCGGGTCGGAGAAGCCGTCGGTTCCGAGCACGGCGACGCGCCGCTCGTGAAGATAGGGGACACAGGTCGGGAGCAGCCCGGCCATTCCCTGCTCGATGACGGCCCAGGGACCCACGCTGGCACGACGTTCCTGGCGCCCGGTCGAGACGAGCAGCAGGTCGCCCTCGCGAACCTCGACTCGCTGCGCAGCTTCCGCAGCGAGGAGATCCTCGGGTCCGATCCGGTCCGAGAGCTCGAGCCAGGGGACGCCGCGCAGGCGCGGGATGTCGAGCAGGACTCCGCGCCCGACGATGCCGTCCGCGGCGGCCGAGTCGATCGCATTGCGCATTGCGCCGATGCTCTTCACCTCGCTCGCGTCGAAGCCGTTGTACATCTTGCCGCGCACGAAGACGTGGCAGAGCGCGTCGATGTGCGAGATCGCGGCGCCGTGACAGGCCACTCCGAAGAAATCGAGCGACATCTCGAGTCCGTTCAGATCGAGGCTGTCCCGAGCGTCCCCGGCCGCCAGCATCATGTGCTGGGCGGGCGTCGGGTTGTCGGCCGCCGGCTCGACCGCGAGGTCGAGCGCGCAGCTCACCGTAGTGCCGTCTCGCACCAGCCGGGCCGCTGCGGTGCGCAGCTCGGGCGTGATGTAGTTGAGGGCTCCGCGCTGATCGTCCGGGCCCCAGCG
>CAYPSI010000317.1:0-7665 GCA_964413375.1 uncultured Spirochaetales bacterium
CCGCTCCCGGTCCTGGCCGCGATCGTCGCTGGCGCGGGCGTGGTCGCGCTCCTGCTGCTCGTGCAGGGGCCCCGACTCTTCCGCTCGCGCGCGGGCGCGTTCGCCCGGCCCCTTCCGGCGCTGGCACTGCTCGCGACGGTGGGGATCGCCGGCGCGGTCGCCGCAGGATCCCTCGGCAGCGGGCCAGCGACGCCGCCCTCCCCGCGCCCCGTCGCGTCGACGCTCGCGTCGCGCCCGAACGTGATCCTGGTGATGGTCGATACGCTTCGCGCCGATCACCTCTCCTGCTACGGGAGCGAGCTCCGCACTCCGATGATGTGCAGCCTCGCCGACGACGGCGGCTCGCGCTTCAAGGCCTTCTCGCACGCCTCGTGGACGCGCCCCTCGGCGGCGACGCTGCTCACCTCGCTCTTGCCGGCGAGCCACGGCGTGATGTCGAAGCCCTCGGCCCTCGCGCCCGAAGTCGTGCTGCTGCCCGAGCTGATGCAGCAGGCCGGCTACGCGACCGGTGGGATCGCCGCGAACATCAACCTCGCGCCGAGCTTCGGCTTCGACCAGGGCTACGACGAGTACCACTACCTCGCACCCGATTACATCGCCGGCGCCGAGGAATCCTCGTCGAAGCTGATCCTCTATCAGATCGCGCGCGCCGTCTATTTCAAGGTGAAGCCCGGGCTGCGCTTCGGGGACTTCTACCAGGACTCGGCGGTGGTGAACGAGGTCGCCTTCGACTTCCTCGAGCGCAACCGCAGCTCGCGCTTCTTCCTCTTCCTGCACTACATGGACCCGCACGATCCCTACTTCCGACACCCCTACGACGGCCACGGCATCGCTCGCGTCGCGAATCAGCATCCGACGCCCGCACTCGTATCCGAGATGCAGGCGCTCTACCGCGGCGAGATCGAGTACCTCGACGCGAACTTCGCGAAGCTCATCGACAAGCTCCGGGAGCTCGGCCTCTACGAGAACACGCTGATCGTGCTCACCTCCGACCACGGCGAGGAGTTCCAGGAGCACGGCGGCTTCTGGCACGGCCTGACCCTCTACGACGAGCAGGTGCAGGTGCCGCTGCTGGTCAAGTGGGCGGGCGACGGGGCGCGGCCGCAGGGAGATCCCGAGGACCACCTCGTGGGCCTCCTCGACGTGGCACCGACGATCCTGGCGCGGGCCGGAGTCCCGGTTCCTCCGACGCTGCAGGGTGTCGACCTCGCACTCTCCGCGCAGCAGCGGCCCGAGAGGAGCCGCATCGTCTTCGCCGAGGAGGACCACGAGGGAAACGTGCTGCGCGCGGTGCGGACCGAGGAGTGGAAGCTCATCGAGGCCAACCCCGGCAATCCGCGCGGCCTGGCGCCGCTCGAGCTCTTCGACGTGGACCAGGATCCAGGCGAGAAGCGCGATCTATCCAGCGAGCGGACGGATCGGGTCGCCGAGCTGCGCCGGCACGCGGATGCGCAGGAGCAGCTCGCGCGCAGCCAGAAGGGCGGCGCCGCCGCGACGGCCGAGCTCTCGGCGGCCGAGCAGGAAGCCCTGCGCCAGCTCGGCTATCTCGAAGAGGAGCCCGCGCCGGCGCCTGCGGAGGCCAGGCCCTGAAGCCGGGCCCGCGCGGCTAGCCCGATGAGCGCCCTTTCGCAGGGTTTCGACGTCTTCGACTGCCACCACCACGTCGGCGAGGCGAGCGGCTTCATGGGCGGGCTCGCGGGTCGGGCCCCCGAGACCGCGGAGACGGAGCTCGAGGCGCGGCTCGCGATCATGGACCGCGGCGGCGTGCGACAGGCAGCGGTCATCCCGGGGCACGGCTACGAGCGGCCCCAGGGCGTAGCCGACACGCGGCGCGCGAACGACCGCATCGCGGAGTATCGAGATCGACGCCCGGATCGTTTTCCGGTGGCCATCGGCATCGTCGAGCCGCTCCACGGCTCCCACTCGCTGGCGGAGATCGAGCGCTGCGCGCGCGAGCTCTCGCTGGGGGGACTCTCCTTTCACGCGCGCTTCCAGGGCGTCTCGATGGACGACGCCCGGATCCGCCACTACGTCGAGCGGATGGGCGAGCTGGGCCTCGTGCCGGTGCTCCACGCGCTGACCGAGTCGGTGGACGAATCGCTGTGGAAGATCGCGGAGCTCGCCGGTGCGTTCCCGGAGATCGAGATGCTGGTGCTCGACGCCTTCTCGGCCTTCGACGGCACCAAGGAGTGCTCCGCGGTCGCCGCTCGTTGCCCGAAGCTGCTCTTCGACACGAGCCTGTCCTACAACTTCGATTTCATCGAGGCCTTTGCAAGGCGCTTCGGCGCCCAGCGCGTGGTCTTCGGCACCGATCTCTACTCGCCGCCGCTCGGGCGCCGCACCAGCCACCTGCTGCCGCAGATCCTCGAGTCCGGCCTGTCGGACGCGGACAAGGCGCTGATCCTCGGCGCCAACGCCCGCCGGCTCTTCCGGGTCGAAGCCTGACGCTACCCCCGAGATGCGTGGAGCGGAGGCAGACGTTCGGCCCAGGGGTTCGCTTCCTCGAGCTGGGCGGCGACGCGCAGCAGCAGATCCTCCCGGCCGCTGGCGGCGACGAGCTGCACGCCGACCGGGAGCCCGTGCTGCGTCCAGTGCAGCGGCAGCGAGATCGCGGGCTGGCCGGAGATGTTGAACTGCATCGTGAACGCGCCGTAGGGAGCCGCTCTCATGTAGCCGAGCAACGGGTTCTCCGGCGGGGCCGCGAAGTGGCCGAGCGGCGGCGGGGGCTGCGCGCAGGTCGGCGTGAGCAGCAGATCGAAGCCCTCCGACCACCACCCGGCCAGGCGCCGCCCGTGGGCGTGATTGGCGTTCACCGCGGCGACGTAGGCGGGCGCCGCGATCGCACGCCCGGCCTGCGCGACCGCCCAGGTGAGCGGCTCGACGTCGTCGGCGATCAGGGGTCGACCGATCTTCGACGCGGCCGCATCGAGCGCAGCGGCGACACCGGCCGACACGACGCTGAGGAAGCCCTTCATCGCCTCCGGGTCGTCGAGCGCCGGAGGGTGCGAGACCTCGAGCCTGTGCCCGAGCGTTTCGAGGAGCCGCCCCGCGCCGTCCACCGCGGCGCGGCACTCCGGGTCGACCTCGCCGTCACGAGGAGCGCGCCGCATCAGACCGATCCGCAGCCGGCCCGGGTCGGCGCCGACCTCCCGCGCATAGGGGCGCTCCGGCGCGGCCGCGGCGTAGGGGTCTCCGGGCATCGCGCCGGCGACGACGTCGAGCAGCGCCGCAGTGTCGCGCACGCTGCGCGTCACGAAGCCTTCGGCGGAGCAGCCCCCCCAGCGCTCGCCGATCGCGGGTCCGAAGGAAGCTCGCCCGCGCGTCGGCTTGAGCCCGACGAGCCCGCAGTGGCTCGCCGGGATCCGGATCGAGCCGCCGCCGTCGCTCGCGTGCGCCGCGGCGACCACACCGGCGGCCACCGCGGCCGCGGAGCCACCGCTCGATCCGCCGGGCGAGTGCGTCGTCTTCCACGGATTGCGCGCCGGGCCGAAGGCCGCCGGCTCGCTGGTCGGCAGCAGTCCGAGCTCGGGCGAGGTGGTGTGGCCGAGCGAGACGAGCCCCGCCGCGCGCAGCTTCGCGGCGAAGTGGGAATCCCCGCGCTCGCGCCAGCCGGCGCGCACCAGCGCCGCCATGCCCGCGTAGAGCGGGTCTCCGTCCAGGTAGGCGCCGAGGTCCTTCAGCAGGTACGGAACGCCGCGAAAGGGGCCCTCGGGTAGCTGCGGGGACGCCGCCTCGGAGCGCGCGCGCTCGAACTGACGCGTCACGATCGCGCCGAGCTGCGGATCGAGTCGCTCGGCGCGCGCGATCGCGCCCTCGACGAGCTCCTGCGGCTTCAGGTCACCACGCCGCACGAGCGCGGCCTGGTCGGTGGCATCGAGCAGCGAGATCTCGTCGTGCATGGGCCCATCCTACCCGCAGCGGGCTCGCCGGGGAACGCAGTCGCGCGCGCCCCCCACAAGACGGCGGTTGACGCGCCCCGGGGCGGTCTCTAAGCTCGCCGTTCGGGTTCGAAAAGCCGGGCGATTTCCGGCGCTTGCAGGCCCGAAGACCCCCGTGGTCGAAGCCGGGGATCCTCGCCCGATCTGCTAAGCGCCCACACGACGAGAGTTCGACATGGCGAAGGATGGCACGCCCCCCTCCGGGCGGGACCGCGGTCCGTCGACACGCAGCGTCCACGGCGGAGAGCGTGAGCACCGGACGAGCGAAGCGGTCACCACGCCGATCCATCAGACCTCGACCTTTTGGTTCCGGGATTCGGAGGAGCTGCGCGCCTACCAGGAGGGGCGGCTCGAGCGCGAAGAGTACGGACGCTACGGCAACCCGACCTGGAAGGCGGTCGAACGCAAGCTCTGCGAGCTCGAGGGCGCCGAGGAGGCAGTCCTCTTTGCGTCGGGAATGTGCGCGGCCACGACCCTCTTCCTGGCGCTGCTGCCGCGGGGCTCGCACCTCGTGGTCACGAGCGACTGCTACCGGCGCACCCGCCAGTTCATCCGCGACTACCTCTCGAAGCTCGACGTCGAGGCGACGGTAATCGACCCGGCGGACACCCGGCAGCTGGCGGCCGCGCTGCGCGACAACACGGCGCTCTTCTTCACCGAGTCTCCGACGAACCCCTACCTGCGCGTGATCGACGTGCCGGAAGCGGTGCGGGTCTGCCACGCGCGCGGCGTGCGCGTCGTGATCGACGCGACCTTTGCGAGCCCGATCTGCCATCAGCCGCTCGCGGACGGCGCGGACTTCGTGATCCACAGCGCGACGAAGTACCTCGGAGGCCACAACGACCTGCTCGCCGGCGTGATCGCGGGCTCCAAGGAACAGGTGGCCCCGGTGCGCCAGGCGGTGGGGGTGCTCGGGGGTGTTCTCGACGCCCACGCGGCATGGCTGCTCTTGCGCGGTCTCAAGACCCTGGCGCTGCGGATGGAGCGCCACAATACGAACGGGCTCCGCATCGCGGGCTGGCTCGAAGAGCAGCCGAAGGTCCGCCGGGTCTGGTACCCGGGCCTCGCGAGCCACCCCGATTTCGCGACGGCCAGCGCGAGCATGCGCGGCTTCGGCGGCGTCGTGACCTTCGAGCTCGATACCGATCTCGCCGGAGCCATCCGCTTCACCGACGCCTGCCGCGTGCCCTACATCGCGCCGAGCCTCGGCGGGGTCGAATCGCTGATCGAGATGCCGGTGCTGATGTCCTACTGGGACGTCGAGCCCGCCGAGCGCCTGAAGCTGGGGATCACCGACTCGCTGATCCGCCTGGCCTGCGGGATCGAAGATCCCGAGGATCTGCTGGCGGATCTCGAGCGGGCCCTCGCCGCGATCTAGTCCGATGAACTCCGCTCGCCTACGGCTCGCTGCGCGCTTCGCTTGCCGATGAACTCCGCTCGCCTCGCCTGCGGCTCGCTGCGCGCTTCGCTTGCCGATGAACTCCGCTCGCCCGC
The DNA here is from genome assembly GCA_964413375.1 of uncultured Spirochaetales bacterium. Lineage (GTDB taxonomy): Bacteria > Myxococcota_A > UBA9160 > UBA9160 > SMWR01 > CAZUYC01. The sequence goes on from CAYPSI010000317.1 coordinate 5,433, forward strand.
GGCTCGCTGCGCGCTTCGCTTGCCGATGAACTCCGCTCGCCCGAGGCTCGCTGCGCGCTTCGCTTGCCGATGAACTCCGCTCGCCTGCGGCTCGCTGCGCGCTTCGCTTGCCGATGAACTCCGCTCGCCTGCGGCTCGCGCTGCTCTACGCCGCCTGTCTGCCGCTGGCGTGGGGCGCCGTCGAGCTCTATTTCGGGCTCCGTCCGCGGCCGCACTTCGACCCGGGGATGCCGGCCGCGCATGTCATCCGCGACGACGCGGTCGGTGTGCGTCCGGCCCCCGGCGTGTCCTGGCGCGAGGCGCTGTGGCTTGGCGACGAGCCGATCTTCGACGTCGTCTACACGACCGACGCGCAGGGTCGACGCGTCACTCCCGAGCCCGTCGGCGGCGACGCTGAGCTCTGCATCCTCTTCTTCGGCTGCTCTTTCAGCTTCGGGACGGGCGTCGCCGACGACGAAACCCTGCCGTGGCAGACGAGCATCGCGAGCGGCCGACGCCACCAGGTCCACAACTTCTCGTTCGGCGGCTGGGGGCCCCATCAGATGCTCGCGGCGCTCGAGGCCGGAGAGGTCGAGCGCTCGCTCGCCTGCGAGCCGACGCACGCGATCTACGTGAGCGTCCAGGATCACATCCGCCGGGTCGCGGGCCGCTCGCCCTGGGACCCGCACGGCCCCCGCTTCACGCTGCGCCCGGACGGCCGCCTCGAGCGCGACGGCAACTTCGACGATCGGCCCTCCTTCCCAGCCTCGTGGCCGCTGCTCGGGAAATCGCAGATCCTGCGGATCCTATCCGAGCACTTCGAGCCGAAGCCCGCCGACTTCGACCGCTTCGCGGAGGTCGTCGCGGCGTCTCGCGATCGCCTCGAGAGTCGCTGGCCCGGCATCGACTTCCACGTGCTGCTCTGGGACAAGCGCTGGAAGCAGGACCCCGAGTACTGGGAAGGTCTCGAACGCCGCGGGCTGCGAGTCCATTTCGTCAGCAAGATCCTGCCCGACCTGCGCGAGGCGCCCGCGCGCTACGCGATCTCGCCCCACGACGGACATCCGAACCGGACCGCCAACGAGCGGATCGCCGCGTGGATCGCGCGTTTGCTGCTCGGGGAAGCTAGAGGAGCCGCGGCCCCGGCGAGCGCGAGCGCTCCATCGCGAGCAGGCGGGCCTTGAGCTCGAGGCCGCCGCCGTAGCCGCCGAGCGAACCGTCGGCGGCGATCACGCGGTGACAGGGGAGCACGAGGGCGAGCGGGTTCGCTCCGTTCGCCGCGCCGACCGCGCGCACCGCGAGGGGCTTGCCGATCGCGCGGGCCACCTCCGCGTAGCTGCGCGTCTCGCCGTAGGCGATCGCCGCGAGCTCGCGCCATACCGCCTGCTGAAAGGGGGTCCCGCGCGGGTCGAGTGCGAGATCGAAGCTCCTGCGCTTTCCCTCCAGGTACTCGACGAGCTGGACGGCGGCCACGCGGTTGGGCGCGAAGGCCTCGTCGCAACGGCTGCCGGGGAGGCTCCGCCGCAGCCATCCCTCGAGCCCGCGTCCGCTCGCGTGCGGGAGCTCCACGTAGGCGAGCCCCTGCGAAGTCGACAGCAGGCGCAGCGATCCGATCGGGGACTCGATCTGCGCGGTGTGCACCCTCTCCACCGGCCGGCCCTCAGTCCTTCACGCCGAGACGGCGCATCATCTTCTGGAGCGACTGGCGCGGGATCCCGAGCCGCTCGGCGGCCCGCGTCTTGCTCCCGGCCGACTCGATCGCGGCGAGGATCATGCGTCGCTTCAGCGCGTCGACAGCCCCGCCGAGCGAGAGCCCGCGCGCCTCCGGATCGATCGCCGTGAACGAAAGCGTCGCACCGCGCAGGTGCTCGGAGAGCATCTCCGCGCTGATCGTCTCCGCATCGCCGGCGAGGGCCACCGCGCGCTGGAGCTCGTTCTCGAGCTCGCGGACGTTTCCGTTCCAGACATGCGAGACGAGCCGATCCATCGCCTCGTTGGTGAAACCCTTGAGCTCGCGCCGCATCTCGCGGTTCGCGAAGTCGAGGAAGTGGTGCGCGAGCAGCGGGATGTCCTCGCGTCTCTCGCGCAGCGGCGGGAGCCCGAGCTCGACGACACGGAGCCTGTAGTAGAGGTCTTCGCGAAAGCGACCCGCTTCGACGTCCTTGCGCAGGTCGCGGTTGGTGGCGGCGATGATGCGGACGTCGACCTTGCGGGTATCGGATGCGCCCAGCGGCCGGACCTCACCATCCTGGAG
>CAYPSI010000318.1:0-11845 GCA_964413375.1 uncultured Spirochaetales bacterium
GCGAGAAAGAGGGCCAGCTGCGCAACCTCCAGGGGCTCGCCGATGCGCGCGATCGGGAGCTTCGCGAGGTGCGCGGCGCGGTCGACGGAGAACTCCGGGCCGCCGATCATCGGGGTGTCGATCGCGCCGGGGAGGATCGCGTTCACGCGGATGCCGTCGCGCCCGAGCTCGAGGGCCGCCGCCTTCGTCATCCCGCGGATCGCCCACTTGCTCGCGACGTAGGCGACGACTCCCGTCCGCCCGCGCATCCCCGCGATCGACGAGACGTTCACGATCGAGCCGCGGCCGGACTCCCTCAGCGCCGGGACGGCGGCCTGCATGCCGAGGAAGCAGCCGATCTGGTTCACGCGCAATACGGCCTCGAAATCCGCCAGTGGGAGCGCCTCGATCGTCCCCACTCGCAGGATGCCCGCGTTGTTCACCAGCACGTCGAGGCGCCCGAAGCGCGCGCAGGCGGTCTCGACGGCGTCCCGCCAGTCCTCTTCGCGGGTCACGTCGAGGTGAAGGTAGGCGGCGGAGGCTCCGAGCTCCGCGGCCACCTCGGCGCCCGGCTCGTCGTGCACGTCGCCGAGCAGGACCTTGGCGCCCTCGGCTGCAAAGAGCCGCGCCTCGGCCGCACCCTGCCCGCGCGCGGCGCCCGAGATCAACGCAACCTTTCCGGCGAGGCGACCCGTTCCGGGCATGCGGGCGGCAACGGTAGCCGGCTCGGTGAGCTCCGCTCGTCTGCGACTCGCTGCGCGCGCTTCGCGCTTGCGCGATGCGCTCCACGCCCCTCCGGTATACTCGCGCCTCGCGCGAGCCAAGCCGCGGAGGAAACGATGCCGAGCTCGACGCCCGAGACCTTTTCCGGCCGGGTCGTCCTCGTCACCGGCGCCGGCGGCGGGATCGGCCGCGCGGCGGCGCTGCTCTTCGCGCGCCACGGGGCTCGCGTCGCGGCGGCGGACGTCGATGGGAACGCCGCCGAGGCCGTGGCCCGCGAGATCCGCAAGTCGGGCGGAGAAGCTCGCGGGATCCGCGCCGACGTCTCCGTCGGGGCACAGGTGCGCGAGATGGTGGACGCGACCGTCGCGGCCTGGGGCCGCCTCGACTGCGCGTACAACAATGCCGGGATCGCCTCAGCGGCTCACCCGGTGGCGGAGATGCCGGACGAGCTCTGGCAGCGCTCGATCGACGTGATGCTGACGGGGGTCTTCTTGTGCCTGAAGTACGAGATCCCGCGCATCCTCGCTTCGGGCGGCGGAGCGATCGTGAACTGCGCTTCGGGGGCCGGGTTGATCGGTTTTCCCGGCCAGTCCGGATACGTGGCGGCGAAGCACGGTGTCATCGGGCTCACCAAGGCCGCCGCGCTCGAGTACGGCGCGAAGGGTGTGCGCATCAACGCGATCTGCCCGGGCACCGCGCGCACGCCGATGGTCGAGCAGGTGATTCGCGAGCGCCCGGAGCTCGACGCCGAGCTCGTGCGCCTGCACCCGATCGGCCGCATCGCCGAGCCGGTCGAGATCGCCGAGGCGGCGCTCTGGCTCTGCTCCGAGGCAGCATCCTTCGTGAACGGCGCCGCGCTCTCGGTCGACGGGGGCTACGTCGCGCAGTAGGCGCCGGCGGCAGGCACAGCCGCTCTCAGCCGAGCCGCTCGAGCAGGAACTCGCGCATCGCCGTCGAGGCCCGCGCAAAGCCCTCACCCGCGTAGGGCGCGAAGTGATCGCCCGCAATCAGCTCGAGGCGCTTCGGCTCGCGGGCCCGCTCGAAGGCGGCGAGTGCGAGGTCCGTCGCGGCAAGTCTGTCTTCCGATGCAACCAGCATCAGCAGCGCGCGCGGCGCCACGAAGGGTGTGCAGACGCCCGGGTCCCAGGTGGGCTGGCCCGCGACGCTGCCGACGAGCGTGAAATGGTTGCGCCAGTTGCTCCCCGGATGGCCTCCCGCGGCGAGAAACCACGCGCTCGACTCCGGCTGCGGCAGGAAGCAGCGCTCGCCCGGCGTCTCGGCCACGACCTGCATCGGCCCGACCGGCTCGGCCGTCGAATCCGCAGGGCCCGCACCCGACTCGTCGAGCAGCGCCGCGCGCAACGCCTCGAAGCGTCGGCGCACGTCGGCGCGCCCCGAGTAATCCAGCCCCGGCAGCGCCGCGAAGGGGACGTTCGCGACGACCGCGCGGACCCGCTCGTCGATCGCACCGACGGCGAGCACCTGCGCTCCCGAGAAGCTCGAGCCCCAGATTGCGATCTGCCCGGGATCGACCTCGGAACGCGCCGCGAGCCAGCGGATCGCATGGCGATAGTCGCGCGCCTGCGCCCAGGGGTTGATCTCCTGGCGCGGCTCGCCCTCGCTCGTGCCGAGGTTGCGGTGGTCGTAGACCAGCGTCACGAGGCCAGCCGTGCAGAAGACCTCTGCGAAACGGTCGAGCGCCATCTCCTTCGTGGCGCTCAGACCGTGCGCCATCACCACACCCGGTCGGCGGCCGCCGCCCTCGGGAAGGTAGAGCCAGCCGCGCAGGATCGTCCCGTGGGCTGCCGCGAACTCGACGTCAAGTCTCATGGTCTACGCTCGCCTCCGCCCGATCCACTCCGCTCGGCTCCGCCTCGCTGCGCGCGCCTTGCGGGCGCTTGCGGCAGTAGAGACGCGGGGGCGAGGATACCGATCAGCGGAAAGCGCGGTAGAGGAGGCGTACGTGCGTCCGGCGCGCGGCGTTCTGTAGCGCCGGGCTCGGCGGCTGCTGGGTTGCGAGGACGAGCTGGAGGCCCTCGAGCGCCCCATCTTTCTGGAGCGCGAAGGCGTTTCGCATCACCTGCTCCGTGAGGTCGGGAAAGGGACCGCCCGCGACGACGTCACGCCGACTGCGCCGCGCCGCGGCGAGCTGGCGCCCGATCGAAGCCGAGAGCGGGGAGTCCACATTCGCACGCGCTTCTGCAAGCAGGCCGAGCGCCACCATGCGCGTGTCGGCGTGGATCAGCGCCGTGCGAGGGCGGCGCAGGCCCTGCGTCGCAGCGCCGAGGCGCTCGAGCCCTTTCTCGAACTCGTCCTCGTGGTAGACGGTGACGCAGCCGACGGCCACTACCCCGAAGAGCGCCAGCGCCACGGCGATACGGATTCTCACGCGCCCGGCCTCCGGAGCCCCGCGTCGGGCTCCGCCGCGGCGTATCGACCCTCCGAGCGCCGCGCTTGACGCGACCCTGCCGCCTCTCGGAGTGGCGTCCGTCACGCAGCAATGCCCGCAGGCGGCCGATGCCTGAAGCTAGCGATGGAGCGCGCGACTAAACGACGGACGACCCGCTGGCTGCTGCGCATCCTCGCGACGCTTCTGCTCGTGGCCCTGCCCTTCGCGCTGCTCGTGCGGGGCGCGCTCGTGGCGAGCGCCAGCTGGGGGTGGCACGCGTGGCTCGCGGTGGCCTTCGGCGCGCTGCTCGCGGCCTTCGCGGTGAGCGCGCTCGCCTGGTGGACGCTGCGCCGGCTTCGGATCGAGCCTTCGTTCCGGACGGTCGCGACCCGGGTGGGACTCCCGCTGGTGATCGTATTCTGCTCCTTCTCGCTTCTCTACCTCTCGGGCTCGAACGCCAAGTCGGCCCAGATCCGCGAGGCCTACCCGCTGCTCCACCCGATCCTCCGGCTGGCCGTCGGCACGGTCCGGCTGGTGGATACCCGGATCGTCGTGACCGATATCGAGCGCGGCCCGACTTCCTACGCGGCGATGCGGCTGCCGCGACCGGCGCGCTCCTTCCACTACCGCCAGAAGGACGGGACCGTCCACGCGATCGATCTGCGGACGGAGGGGCGAGGGTCGCTGCGCAACGGCCTGGTGCGCCTGTACTTCGAGCTGCTGGGCTTCGAGACGATCCGCCACGTCGGGACCGCGGACCACCTGCACGTCCGCCTCCCGGAGGCATGACCCGAACTACTCCGCTCGGCTGCGCCTCGCTGCGCGCTTCGCTTGCTCCGCTGGGAGGAGAACCCGCCTCGGGGGGCGCGCCGGCTGATATAGTCCCGTTGCGCACGGCCGCGGCACCCGGACCCTCGCTGCGCTCCGGGCGCTCCGGAAAGGGGCCCTCGTGTACGACCTCGTGGTCCGCGATGGCATCGTGATCGACGGAACGGGCAGCACCCGGCGTCGCGCCGACGTGGCGATCGCCGGCGGGCGCATCGCCGCGATCGGCCGCTTCTCCTCATCCGAAGCGAGGCACGCGATCGACGCCGACGGGCGCGTGGTGGCGCCCGGCTTCATCGACCCGCATACGCACTACGACCCCCAGCTCCTCTTCGACCCCTTCGCCACCTCGTCCTGCTTCCACGGCGTGACCTCGGTCGTGGTCGGCAACTGCGGCTTCGGCATCGCCCCCACGCGCCCCGAGCATCGCGATGGCGTGCTCCAGATCTTCTCGCGCGTGGAAGAGATGAGCCTCGCCGCGCTCGGAACGATCGACTGGGATTTCGAAACCTTTCCCGAGCTCCTCAGCGCGCGCGAAGGCCGCCTCGGCATCAACGCGGCCTACTACCTCGGGCATAGCAATGTGCGCCGCTGGGTGATGGGAGAGGCCGCCAGCGAGCGGGAGGCCACGGGCGACGAGATCCAGCAGATGCAGGCCCTCGTGCGCGAGGCGATGGCGGCGGGCGCAGCCGGCTTCTCGTCGTCCCACTCGCCGACGGATCTCGATGCGCAGGACAGGCCGGTTCCGAGCCGGCTCGCAAGCCACGAGGAGCTCCTGGCGCTTGTCGAGGAGCTCGGCCGCGCCAACCGGGGGAGCTTCGCGTATCTGCCCTTCAGCGCCGTCGGCGGGCTCACACCCGAGGACGGCGAGCTCTTGATCCAGCTGGCCCTCGCGAGCCGCGTGCCGGTGATCATCCAGGGGCTCGGCGCGCGCAGCAAGGTGGACGCGCCAACGGCCACCTGGCCCGAATCCAAACGCTACCTCGACTCTGCCCGCGCCCGCGGCGCCGCCGTGTATTCGCTGCTGATCTCGCGTCCCTTCCACCGGACCTTCTCGCTGGCCGGCGGCACGACGCTCTTCGAGGGAGCGATCCCCTTCAACCGCCTCTTCTCCGACGCTTCCAGTGTCGAGGCGCGCCGCACGATGCTTCTCGACCCCGCCTACCGCACCGCGATCCGGCGCGCGGTCGAGAGCCCGAATCGCGACCCGGATGCGGGCTCGACGCTTCCGCCGCCGCGCTTCGAGATGCTCTCCGTGCACGCGGTCTCGCGCCGCGAGAACCAGGCGCTCGTGGGCCACACACTCGCGGAGCTCGCTCGCGAGCGGGACCAGGCGCCGATGGACCTGCTCGTGGAGCTCGCGCTGTCGGAGGATCTCGCGACCCAGTTCCTGTGGCGGACCGACAGCGACGAGTGGCGGGAGGGCACCCACCTCGCGTCCACCCACCCGCAGATGATCATCGGAACCTCCGACGGCGGGGCCCACCTCGGGCGCGACGACGGGGCCGAGTTCAGCTCCTACTTCCTGCGCTACTGGGTGCGCGAATGGGGCAAGTGGGAGCTCGAGGCCGCGATCCATCAGCTGACGCAGAAGCCCGCGTCGATTCTCGGCTTCGTCGATCGCGGTGTGCTCGCCCCGGGCTACGCCGCCGATCTCGTGATCTTTGATCCCGAGCGCGTCGGCCCCGATCGCAAGGAGTTCCGCAACGATCTCCCGGCCGGCGCGGGCCGCTGGATCAGCCGGCCGGCCGGCATCCACGCGACGATCGTAAACGGCATCCCGGTGGTGATCGACGGCGTGATCGCGGACGACTGCGGTCTGCCCGGCGCGGTGCTACGGCCTGGGCTTCCGAAGCTCCGCTGACTCCGCCTCCCACTCCTCGCCAAAGCGGGCCCCCATCCGCTGCGACACGAGGGCCGCGAGGGGCAGCGGCGCCTACACTGCCGGCCATGCCGAAGACACGAGAGAACCGTTCCGAGAGCGGCGCGGAGCAGCGCTTCCTGGTCGGACGGCGCAGCCGCCGCGCCGAGCTGGTCTCTGCGCTCGGGATCTTCGCGGAGTACATGCGCGGCCTGCGGGCGCTGCATTTCGTCGGCCCCTGCGTCACGGTCTTCGGCTCCGCGCGCTTCCCGGAAGGGCACCCCTGGTACGAGCTCGCGCGAGAGGTCGGACGCGCAATCGCCCGCGAGGGCTGGACGGTGATGACCGGCGGCGGCCCGGGGATCATGGAGGCCGCCAACCGCGGAGCCCGTGAGGCCGGCGGAGCCTCCGTGGGCTGCAACATCGCGCTGCCGCGCGAGCAGAAGCCGAACCCCTACCTCGACCACTTCGTCGAGTTCGAGCACTTCTTCGTGCGCAAGGTGATGCTGGTCAAATACTCGCACGCCTTCGTCGCGCTGCCGGGCGGCTTCGGCACGCTGGACGAGATCTTCGAGACGTTGACACTCGCGCAGACCGGCAAGATCCACGCGCTTCCGGTCGTCGCGATGGGAGGCTCCTACTGGCTGCATCTGCGCGATCTTCTGCGCGACACGATGATCGCCGCGGGAACCATCGACGCGGACGACCTCTCGCTGCTCCAGTCGACCGACTCGGTGGACGAGGCGATGGGGATCATGCGGCGCAGCTACGCGGAGCGGATCTCGGCCGAAGGGCGCTACCCGCGCCCTCTGCGCATCCTGCGCGAGCGCCGCGCCGCAAGCCGATTCTCACCGCGCTAGCCTGCAGCGTGATGCGTCGAGCCCTCACAGCTCTCCTCGTCGCCTGGCCCTGGCTCGCGCTCGCGCCGGCCCTGGCGGAGCAGACATCCTACTCGCCCGACGCGGACACGCCCCATCCGACGAGGGTCTACTGGGGCGATACCCACGTGCACAGCTCCTTCTCGGCCGACGCCAACATGTTCGGAACGCTGCGGCTCATGCCCAGCGACGCCTTCGCCTTCGCCCGCGGCGAGGCGGTCGTGGCCGACAACGGGATGACGGCGCGCATGGACCGCCCGCTCGACTTCCTGGTCGTGAGCGACCACGCCGAGTACCTGGGCCTCGTGCGCCGTGTGCGCGCCGGAGACCCGGCGATGCTCGCCCAGCCCTCCGCACGCCGTTGGTACGAGATGCTACAGGCGGGAGGGGAGCAGGCCGTGCAGGCCTTCTACGAGGTGGCCCGCTCGATGGCGTCGGGTCCCGGCCAGCCGCAGCTCCTCGCGGTACCCGAGGGCGAGGAGTCGCCGTGGCAGCAGGTGGTGCGCAGCGCCGACGAGGCGAACGCGCCGGGCGCCTTCACGGCCTTCATCGGCTTCGAGTGGACCTCGCAGCCCGACGGCAACAATCTGCACCGGGTAGTGGTATTCCGCGACGGCGGCGAGCGCGCGGGCCGCGTGCTGCCCTTCTCCGCGTTCGACAGCCAGGATCCCCGCGAGCTGTGGCGCGCCCTCGACTCCTACGAGAAGAGCAGCGGCGGCCGGGTGCTCGCGATTCCTCACAACAGCAACGTGAGCGGCGGGCTGATGTTCACCGAGACCGACTTCGACGGGGTGGCGATGACGCGCGACGAGGCCGAGCGGCGGCTGCGCTTCGAGCCGCTGGTGGAGGTCACCCAGATCAAGGGCGACAGCGAGACCCATCCGCTGCTCTCGCCCAACGACGAGTTCGCCGACTTCGGGCGCTGGGACAAGCTGAACCTCGGCATGAGCGAGAAGCAGACTCCGGCGATGCTCCCCCACGAGTACCTGCGCTCTGCGCTGGCACTCGGACTGCGCCTCGACGCGAAGCTCGGGATCAACCCGTATCGCTTCGGCCTGATCGGCGCGACCGATTCGCACACGGGGCTCGCCAGCGCCGCCGAGGACAACTTCTGGGGCAAGTTCGCGAAGGACGAGCCCTCGCCGCGGCGCGCCGATGGGCTCTTCGTCGACAACACCGCGCTTGCGACCATCCACAGCTGGGAGAGCCAGGCCGCCGGCTATGCGGGTGTCTGGGCGTTCGCCAATACGCGCGAGGCGATCTTCGATGCGATGGAGCGGCGGGAGGTCTACGCGACCACCGGCCCGCGCATGCGCGTGCGTCTCTTCGGCGGCTGGGACTACGCGGAGCTCGACGCCGTGCGCCCGGACGCGGCGCGAATCGGCTACGCGAAGGGCGTGCCGATGGGCGCCGAGCTCGAGCCGCCGCCGCGGAAGGGCGTCGCGCCGGCCTTCCTGGTGACGGCGCTGATGGACCCGGAAGGAGCCCGCCTCGACCGCGTCCAGATCGTGAAGGGCTGGCTCGAGCGCGACGCAGACACGCTGCACGAGCGCGTCTACGACGTCGTCTGGTCGGGCGAGCGCAAGCCGGGCGCCGACGCAAAGCTTCCGCCCGTGGGAAGCACGGTCGATCTCGAGCGCGCGACCTGGACGAACACGATCGGCGCAGCACAGCTCGGGACGGTCTGGCGCGACCCGGACTTCGACCCGCGCGAGCGGGCCTTCTACTACGCGCGGGTGCTCGAAATCCCGACGCCACGCTGGATCGTGTACGACGAGGTGCGCCTCGCAGCCAAGGCCCCCGCGGACGCCGTGCGCGTGCAGCAGGAGCGCGCCTACACCTCGCCGATCTGGTACGCGCCCTGACCGCTACGCACGCTGACGGGTACGCGCGCTGAGCGGCAGGCCGCATGCCCGCTGCCCGCCGCTTCGGTGTGTCTGTTCGGCGGCACTCTGCGCGGTGCAGGCTGGGCTAGCTTCTGGGGGTTCCCGCCGGGGGCCGGACGCCGCGGGATCCGGAGGTTTCGAGCATGCCGCGGCTGCCGCTCCCGCGCTTCGAGGGGACCGTCCGCCTCGCCGGTGGACGCCGGCTCGGCTTCGCGGAGTTCGGCCCCGCAAGCGGACGCCCGCTCGTCTGGCTCCATGGCACGCCGGGCGCCCGGCTCCAGATCGCCCCGCAGGCCCGAGTGCTCGCCCACGAGCGAAGCGTGCGAATCGTGTCGGTCGAGCGGCCGGGTGTCGGCGAATCGACGCCGCATGCCTTCGAAGCCGTGGTCGACTTCGCGTCGGACATCGAGCAGCTCTGCGACGCCCTCGGCATCGAGCGCTTTGCCGTCGCAGGCCTCTCGGGCGGCGGACCCTACGCGCTCGCGTGCGCGCACGAGATGCCCGAGCGCGTGCTGGCCGGCGCGATCCTCGGCGGCGTGGCCCCTTCCGTCGGATCGGACGCGGCCGAAGGAGGTGCGGCGTCGATCGTGCGATATTTCGAGCCGCTGCTCCGACGCACGCACGGCCCGCTCGGCGGCTTCATGCGCGGCCTGGTGCGCGTGCTCGAACCCTTCGCCGATCCGGTGACGGACCTCTTCGCCCGCTTCATGCCTCCAGGGGATCAGCGTGTCTTCGAGGACCAGGCCGTGCGGCGGATGTTTCAGCAGGATCTGATCCTGGGGAGCCGTCGCTACATGCAGGCGATGTTCCTGGATGCGTTGCTCTTTGGGCGCCCGTGGGGCTTTGCGCTCGCGGACATCCGCGTGCCGATCCACCTCTGGTACGGAGACTCGGACACCATCGTCCCGGTGCACCACGGCGAGCATCTCGCGGAGCGGATCCCCGGGTCGAAGCTCAGGATCCGTAGCCAGGAGGGCCACCTCGGCGGGCTCGGCGCCTCTCAGGAGATCCTCGACGCGCTGCTCGGGCACTGGCCCGATGCGGCGACCTCGAAGCGCAGCCCCCGAAGCCGCGTCGCTCGCAGGCGAAGGAACGAAGTGTGAACCCGAAAGACTCTCAGCGGCCCTACGTCGTCATCACGGGCGACACGCACGCGGGCGCCGCCGTCGACACGTACCGCGACTACCTCGATCCTTCGTATCGCGACGACTTCGACACCTGGCGCGCCAGCTACCGCAACCCTTCGAAGAAGCACGTCGGCGGCAAGAAGACCAAGAACTGGGACTCGGCCGAGCGCAGGGCGGACCTCGCGGGCGACGGCGTGGTCGCCGAGGTGATCTTCCCGAACACGGTGCCGCCCTTCTACGACACGGCCTTCCACGTGTCCCCGCCGCCCACGCCGCAGCAGTACGAGCGCTGGCGCGCCGGGACGCGGGCCCACAACCGCTGGCTCGCCGAGTTCTGCGCCGAGGAGCCCGCGCGCCGCGCCGGGATCGGGCTGATCCACCTGAACGACGTCGAGCAGGCCGTCGAGGACGTGCAGTGGATCGCCGGGCTCGGGCTGCGCGGGGGAGTGCTGCTCCCGCTGCCCTCCCCCTCCGACGTGCATCTGCCACCGCTCACCTCACCTTCCTACGACCCGCTGTGGGCGGCGATCCAGGACTGCGACCTCGTCATGAACCAGCACTCCGGACAGGGATCGCCGCACTACGGCAGCGACCCGGGCGCAGACGCGCTGTGGGTGCTGGAGATGCCCTTCTTCGTGCAGCGCGGCTTCTGCCAGCTGATCTTCGGCGGCGTCTTCGAGCGTTTCCCGAGGCTCCGCTACATCCTGACGGAGTCCGGCTGCGCGTGGGCGCCGGGGCTCTTGCGGCGGATGGACGGCATCCACATGGGCATGCAGGCCGGAATGATGGGGGAGGTGGACTACTCGAAGTCGAAGCTCCTCGAGCACCCGCCGAGCTTCTACGCGCGTCGCAACTGCTGGTACGGGGCGAGCTTCCCGTCTCCACAGGACGTCGCCGGGCGCGAGTTCGTTGGCGTGGAGCACGTGCTCTGGGGCAACGACTACCCGCATTACGAGGGCTGCTACCCCTACTCGAGGGAGAACATGCGGCTCGCGTTCTCGGACGTGGACCCGACGGAGGTCCGGATGATGCTCGGCGAGAACGCCGCGAAGCTCTACGGCTTCGACCTCGAGGCGCTGCGCCCGGATGCCGAAGGGCTCGGCATCACGCCCGAGCTCGTCGCCACCCCCCTCGACGAGATCCCCGCCGACTCCGCCTGCCCCACCTTCCAGCGCGCTCGCTGGGAGCGCGGGCGGAGCGAGCGGCGCCGCGATCGCTAGCGGGATGGATCGCCTTCCGGAGACAGCCGACGAGATCGACGCCGCGTGGCTCGAGCAGCTGCTCGCCGAACGCCATCCGGGGGTCCGCGTGGCCCGCGTCGAGGTGGTGGAGCGACACGAGGCGACCAATGGGCACGCGCGCCTGCGCGTCGACTACGCCGCCGCCGCGGGCGCTCCATCGGCGATGTTCTGCAAGCTCCTCCCCTCCGATCCGAAGCGGCGGCCGGCGATTGCCCGCACCGGCATGGGACGCCGCGAAGCGCTCTTCTACGAGCGTCTGGCAGCGAGCCTCTCGATGCGCACGCCGACCGTGTACGCGGCGCTCCACGACGACCGGAACGGCTCCTTCCTGATCCTGCTCGAGGATCTCGTCGCCACCGGCTGCGGGGTGTCGGATGGCACGACGGGCGTCCCACCCGACGCTGCGGCCGGCGCCCTCGAGGACCTGGCGAAGCTCCACCTGCGCTTCGAGGACCCGGCCCGGCGGCGGGCGCAGGCCGATTGGGTGCCCGCGCCGCTCCACGACACGAGCTACGCCGCGACGCTCTTGCGCCACGGCCTCGAACACCATCGCGAGCGCCTGAGCCGCGGCTTCGCGGAGATCTCCGAGCTCTACCTCGCGAAGGCCGACGCGCTGCACGCCCTCTGGCAGGAAGGGCCCACGACCGTGATCCACGGCGACGCCCACATCGGGAACCTCTTCGACGATCGCGGCCGCACCGGCTTCCTCGACTGGGGCATCCTGAGCCTCGGCACGCCGCTGCGCGACGTGAGCTACTTCCTCGCGATGGCCCTCTCGATCGACGACCGCCGGCGCCACGAGCGGCAGCTGCTGCGCCACTACCTCGACGTGCGTTCCGCGGGTGCAGGCGCCCCGATCGGCTTCGACGAAGCGTGGCGCAGCCACCGCATCCACGCCGCCTACACGGTGGTCGCGTGCTGCCAGATCGTCAGCTT
>CAYPSI010000319.1:0-18481 GCA_964413375.1 uncultured Spirochaetales bacterium
CTGATCATCATCGTGCTCTTCCAGCACGACATCCGCCGGGCGCTCGCGCGCCTCGGCGGAGGCTTCTTTCCGTCGGTCTCGGCGGAGCAGGCCTCGCAGATCGTCGAGGACGTCGTGCGGGCCGCCCAGGCGCTGTCGCAGAAGCGGGTGGGCGCCCTCGTCGTCTTCGAGCGAGAGACGGGCCTTCTCGACCAGATCGAAGGCGGGACGGCCCTCGACGCCGAGGTGTCGAAGGACCTGCTCGTGTCGCTCTTCCAGGCCTACTCGCCGCTGCACGACGGGGCGGTCGTGATCCAGAGCGGCCGGATCGCGAAGGCCGGCTGCATCCTCCCGCTCACGATACGATCGGACATCCAGGAGGGCCTCGGCACGCGCCACCGTGCGGCGCTCGGCATCACCGAGGAAACGGATGCCGTCGTGGTGGTCGTCTCCGAGGAGACCTCGGGGATCTCGCTGGTGGCGAACGGGGAGATGCTGCGCAATCTCGACGCGCCGCGGCTGCGCGAGGCGCTCTCGCGCGCGTTGGCGAGCGACCGGCGCGAGCTTCCCACGCCCTCCGAGGCGGAGGCGCTCGAGACCAGCGAGCGCGCGAGCGAAGCGACCGAGACCTCGACGCGCGCGCGAAGCGCGAGCTAAGGGCATGGCCCGGCGCGGCACCCGCAACGTCCGGATGGGTCTGCTGGCCCTCGTGATCGCGGTGATCCTCTGGGGCATCGCGCACGGCTCGTCCTCGGTCGAGCAAGGTCTCGACATCCCCGTCTCGTTCCACGGCCTGCCGAACGACCTCGTGGTCACCGGCCAGAGCACCGACCAGGTGAACATCCGCGTGCGGGGCAGCCGCTCGGCGCTGCGCAACCTCTCGCCGGCGAAGCTCGATTATGTGGTGGACGTGGCCGGGGCGAAGCCCGGGCTCGCCGCGTACGAGATCGACGTCTCGCGCTTCGACCTGCCACGGGGGGCAAACGTGGTGAGCCGATCGCCGGCCACGCTCGAGGTCGAGTTCGAGCGTCGCGGGCGCCGAGCGGTACGGATTCGCGCGGACATCGAAGGCGAGCCGTCCCCGGGCTTCCTGATGGGCGAAGTCGTGGTCGATCCCCCCCGCGTCTGGCTCACCGGAGCCCGGAGCGAGGTCATGCGCCTCACCGAGGTGGTGACCGAGACCATCGACGTCGCAGGCGCCCAGACGTCGATCGATCGGGAGGCGCGCCTCTCCCTCGGGGGCGGTCACGTCTGGATGGAGGAGACCCGCCTGGTCCGGGTCAAGATCCCGATCGAACCGGTCGAGGGCGCGAAGGTGGAGGCCGATGAGAAGGCGGGAGGCAAGCGGGGATGAGCGGGAAGCTCTTCGGCACCGACGGAGTGCGCGGCAAGGCCAATGTCCACCCGATGACCGCGGAGACGGCGCTGGCGCTCGGTCAGGCGATCGCCAACGTGCTGCGGGTTCCGGGCGGCGAGCGGCGGCGGATCATCATCGGCAAGGACACGCGGCTCTCCGGCTACCTCTTCGAGGATGCGCTGGCGGCGGGCATCTGCGCGATGGGCGTGGACGTGCTCCAGGTCGGCCCGATCCCGACGCCCGGCATGGCCTTCCTCGCCCAGGACATGCGCTGCCACGCGGGCGTGATGATCTCGGCGAGCCACAACCCCTATCACGACAATGGGATCAAGTTCTTCGCGAGCGACGGCTTCAAGCTCCCTGACTCGGTCGAGGCGAAGATCGAGTCGCTGATCGAATCGGGCGAGCTGGCCCGGATGCGCGCGCCGGCGGACCAGATCGGCCAGGCACGCCGGATCGAGGACGCGCAGGGGCGCTACGTCGTATTCCTGAAGCGCACCTTTCCCTCCGATCTGTCGCTCGACGGCTTCCGCGTGGTGCTCGACTGCGCGCACGGAGCGGCCTACCGGGTAGGACCGACCGTGCTGCGCGAACTGGGCGCGGAGGTCTTCACGCTCGGCTGCGAGCCCGACGGCCGCAACATCAACGAGGGCTTCGGCTCGCTCCACCCCGAGCGCACCGCGGCGCGCGTGCGCGAGGTGCGCGCCGACATCGGGATCGCGCTCGACGGCGACGCCGATCGCGTGGTGCTCGTTTGCGAGCAGGGACGCGTACTCGACGGCGACGACCTGCTCGCCACCTTCGCGCGCGACCTGGCGGAACGCGGTCGGCTGACCGGCGGCAAGGTGGTCGGAACCGTCATGACGAACCTCGGGCTCGAGAAGGCGCTGGCCTCGCACGGAGTCGGGCTGGTACGGACCTCCGTCGGCGACCGCTACGTGGTCGAGGCGATGCGCGAGGGCGGCTACAACCTCGGGGGCGAGCAGTCCGGGCACCTGGTCTTCCTGGACCTCAACAAGACGGGCGATGGGCTGATCACGGCGCTCCAGGCGCTCGCGCTGATGCGTCGCAAGGGGCGCCGCCTCTCCGACGCGATCGAGAAGTTCGAGCGCTATCCGCAGGTGCTCGTGAATGTCGCGGTGAAGGAAAAGCCGCCGATCGAGAGCATTCCCTCGCTCTGCGAGGCCATCCGGAAGGCGGAGAAGGAGTTCAACGGGGCCGGGCGGGTGCTGATCCGCTACAGCGGGACGGAGCTCAAGGCGCGCGTGATGGTCGAGGGCGAGGACCGGCGGCGCGTGGAACAGGTGGCGAACGACCTCGCCGACGAGCTGCGCCGCGCGCTGGGTGCCGGATGATGCGCCGGCGCCTCGTCGTCGTGCTCGACGGACTGCCGAGCCTGCGCGACGCCACCGCCTCGGCGGATGTCGATCTCGCCGCCGCGGCGACCCTGGCCGAGCTCGCCGGGGTCGACGCAGTCCGCCTCGGCGTGAGCCAGGACCTGAAGCCCGTGCGCGAGGAGGATCTGGCAGAAGCCCGTCGCGCGGTGCGCTGCCTCGAGCTGCGCATGCCTCCGGTTCCGGCGCTGCTGCGCGTGGCCCTCGACTTGCGACCGGACCGCGTGCTGCTCTCCGCCGAAGGCGGTGATGGCCGCTCGCCGTCGGGACCGGTCGACCTGCGCGGCAGGCCGCAGCCGATCGCGGCCGCGCTGCGCACGCTCGCGGAGGCCGGCATCCCGGCCGGCGCCGTCGTCCCGCCCGATTTCGAGATGGTGAAGCTGGCGCACGGCGCCGGGGTCTCCTTCGTCGAGCTCCACACCGGTGCGATCGTCGACCTGCCGGGGGCCGAGCGGATGGCGGCGCTTCAGCGACTCTCGGATGCGGTGCGCCTCGCCTCGAAGCTGCGGCTCGGGGTCGGCGTGGGCGGCGGTCTCGGCTTCCGGAGCGTCGGCGAGGTGCTCGCCGCGAGCCCACCGCTCGAGTCCGTCGCAGTCGGGCGCGCGGCCGTCGCGCGTGCGATGCTGGTCGGCATGGATCGCGCCGTCCGCGACCTGCGGACCCTGGTCGGGTGAGCGGTCGCTCCTTCCCCCCCTTCTGGCCCCGGGTCGGCGTCTGGCCCCTCGTCGGGGCGGCAACCATGCGCAGCCTCGACCGGCATACGATCGAGACGCTCGGCGTTCCGGACGAGATGCTGATGGAGGTGGCCGGTCGGGCCGTCGCGGAGTGCGCGCTCGAGATGCTCTGTGGCGGCGGCGAAGTCGTGGTGGTCTGCGGCGGCGGGAACAACGGCGGCGACGGGCTCGTCGCGGCCCGTCACCTGCATCTCGTCGGCGTAGCGGTCCGCGTGGCGCTGCTCGGCGAGGAGCGATCGCTGCGCGGCGCTGTGGCCGCGAACTGCAAGCGCGCGCGGCGCGTCGGCGTGCGCGTCGATGGCCCGCGCTGGCGGACGCCCGGCCAGGGAGTGCTGGTGGATGCGGTGTTCGGAACCGGCCTCTCGCGGCCGGTCGAGAAGGCCGCCGCCGCGGCGCTGCGCCGCATCAACGCAGCGCGCGACGCGGCCGAGGGCAGGGTCCACGTGCTGGCGGTCGATCTCCCGTCGGGCCTGTGCGCCGATACCGGTGCCATGCTCGGCGTCGCCGTGCGCGCCGATGCGACGCTCAGCCTCGGCCTGCCGAAGCTCGGCCTCTGCCTCGAGCCAGGGCGCTCCCTCGCCGGGCGAGTCCGGATCGCGCGGATCGGGATCGCCGACGCGGCCCCGGGCGTCACGGCCGAAGCCGAGCTTTGGACGCGGGCGGCAGCGGGGATGCGGCTCCCGTCGCGCCCGCGCGACGGCCACAAGGGAAGCTTCGGGCACGCCCTCGTGGTCGCCGGCGGCGAGGGCAAGACCGGGGCGGCGGCGCTGGCGGCGCTCGGCGCCGGGCGCATCGGCGCCGGGCTGGTCACGATCGCATGCCCGGCGGGGCTCAACGACATCCTCGAGGTGAAGTGCACCGAGGCCATGACGGCGCCGGTGCCGGACACGAGCGAGCGTGCGCTCGCCGCGGGCGCGGAGGATGCGATCGCGGCGCTCGCCGCCGAGCGCGACGTCGTCGGTCTCGGACCGGGGATCGGTCGCAGCGCCGAGACGCAGAAGCTCGTGCGGGCGCTCGCGCTGCGCATCTCGCAGCCGCTGGTGCTCGATGCCGACGCGCTCTTCGCATTCCGCGGCGATCCCGCGCCGCTGCGCCGCCGCCGCGCTCCGACGATCCTGACACCGCACCCGGGCGAGGCGGCGCTGCTGCTCGGCTGCTCCGCCGCGGAGGTGAATCGCGATCGCGTCGGCGCGGCGCGGCGACTCGCGGCGCAGAGCGGGAGCGTCGTGCTGCTCAAGGGCGCGGCCACGCTCACCGCCACCGCATCCGGGCCCTGTGTCGTGAATCCGACCGGCGGGCCCGAGCTCGCGAGCGGCGGCACCGGCGACGTGCTGCTCGGGGTGGTGGTCGGTCTGCTCGCGCAGGGCCTCGTGGCGCGCGACGCCGCGGCGCTCGCGGCCTACGTACACGGGCTTGCGGGCGAGCGCATCGCCGCCCGGACGGGACCCTCGGGCCTGCTCGCGAAGGACCTGGCCGACGAGATCCCGGCCGCCGCGCAGGCGCTGCGGGCCGAGGCCGCCGCAGCTCCCCGCTCCCCCGGCTCCCCGCTTGCGCTGGACTTCCCGTAGCCCCGAGGCCACGCGCGCCGCCGCCCGGGAGCTCGCTCCGAGTCTTGGCGGCCGCGGCCTCGTGGTGGCGCTGGTGGGGCCCCTCGGCGCGGGCAAGACGGCCTTCGTGCAGGGACTGGCCGAGGGGCTCGGGGTCGACCCGGGCGAGGTCGCGAGCCCCACCTTCGTGATCGCGAGCGAGTATCCGGAGACGAGCGGGCTGCGCCTGGTCCATGCCGACCTCTACCGGCTCGGGAGCGAGGCGGAGCTCGAGGCGGCCGGCTTTCGCGACCTCCTCGCCCCGGACGTGGTGCTCGCCGTGGAGTGGGCGGATCGCTTCCCGGGCGCGCTCCCGCGCGACCGCCTCGAGGTGCGGATCGGCCGCAACCCAGGGGCCGAGGCCACCCATCGCGAGATCTTCGCGGTAGCCTTGGGCCCTGCGGCCGCGGAGGTGCTGGCGCGCTGGCGCGCCGCCCGCGGCCGAGGCGGGCCGGCAGACCCGCCCCGCGGACGCCGCGGCACAGGAGGATCGGCGCAGCGATGAGCCTCGTGGTCCAAAAGTACGGCGGCACGAGCGTGGCCAACGTCGAATGCGTGCGGAACGTCGCGAAGCGCGTCGTCGCCGCACTCGACGCCGGCGATCGCGTCGCCGTCGTCGTGTCCGCGATGGCGGGCGAGACCAACCAGCTCGTCGCCTATGCCCATGAGCTCGGCGGCGAGGAGCCGGACCCGCGCGAGTACGACGTGCTCGTCTCGACCGGCGAGCAGAAGACCATCGCGATGCTCGCGCTCGCGATCCAGAGCCTCGGACGCAAGGCGCGCTCCTTCACGGGCGGCCAGGTGGGGATGCGCACCGATACGACCCACACCAAGGCCCGCATCGAGAGCATCGACGCCCGGCAGCTGCGCGAGGCGATCGAGGCCGGCGTGGTCCCCGTGATCGCGGGCTTCCAGGGCATCGACGATGAGGGCAACATCACGACGCTCGGTCGCGGCGGCTCCGACACCTCGGCGGTCGCCGTGGCGGCGGCGCTCGGCGCCGACGTGTGCGAAATCTACACGGACGTCCTGGGCGTCTTCACGACGGATCCGAACCTCGTGCCCGCGGCCCGCAAGCTCGATCGCATCTCCTACGACGAGATGATCGAGATGGCGAGCCTGGGTGCGAAGGTGCTCCAGATCCGCTCGGTGCGTTTCGCGATGCGCTACCGCGTTCCGCTGCACGTGCGATCGTCGTTCGAGCAGGTTCCGGGGACCTGGGTCGTGCCGGAGGAGGAAGTCATGGAGGAGCTGGTCGTCTCGGGAGTCACCTACAACCGCGACGAGGCGAAGATCCGCGTGCGCGGAGTCAAGGACGTCCCCGGCGTCGCGGCGCGGCTCTTCGCACCGCTCTCCGAGGCGAACATCGTCGTCGACATGATCATCCAGAACCTGTCCCGCGACGGCACCACGGACATGACCTTCACGGTCGGCCGCGGCGACTACGCCCGCGCGATGCGGGTCGCCCGCGAGGTGGGCGCCAAGATCGGCGCGGAAGAGGTGGACGGCGACGCGACGATCGCGAAGGTCTCGATCGTAGGCCTCGGCATGAAGGATCACGCGGGCGTCGCGAGCCGGATGTTCGAGGTGCTCGCCGAGCAGGGCCTGAACATCCAGCTGATCTCGACCAGCGAGATCAAGATCTCGGTCGTGATCGACGAGGCGCACGTGGAACGCGCAGTGCGCGCGCTGCACGCCGCCTTCGTCGAAGCGGGCGCCGCGGAGCCCCGGCCGGAGTCCTGAGTTGGACTCGCGCCCCCGGGCAGCGCTCTGGCTCGCTGCGGCACTCGTCGCGCTGCCGCTGCTGCGCCGCGCCCCGGTGGCCGCCGAATGCGCCGACCCCGCCGAGGTCGCTGCGCGCGACGGGCACACGAGCGAGGCGAGTTGCGCCGGCGGCCCCGCGCTGCGGGGCCCGGCGCGCCTGCTCTTCGGCCTGGGGCTCGATCCGAACAGCGCCGACGCCGCCTCTCTCGAGGTGCTGCCGGGCATCGGTCCGGCTCGCGCAGCAGCCATCCTCGCGACGCGTTGCGAGCGACGCTTCGCGAGCGCCAGCGATCTCGAGCGGGTTCCGGGAATCGGTCCGCGCACCCGCGCGAGCCTCGAGCCGTGGCTCGCGCTCGACCCGGAGGCGGAGCCCGCGTGCCCGTCGCCGGGCGGCTGAAGCCCTGGAGCAGCGACGCGAGCTGGATCCGGGCGCGTCCCTGGCGCTTCCAGGCGATCGGAGGCCTCGATGTCCGAAGCCACTGCACTGATCACAGGGGCCTCCGCCGGGTTGGGCGCAGAGTTCGCGCGCCAGCTCGCTGGCCGCGGCCACGACCTGCTGCTCGTGGCACGTCGCGAAGAGCGGCTGAAGCAGCTCGCCGGCGAGCTCTGCGCCGCACACGGGGTTCGCGTCGAGGTCTTCGCGGCCGATCTCTGCGATCCGCAGGCGCCGGCGCGGATCGAGGCCCTGGTCGCCGAACGGGGCCTGCGGATCGACTGGCTGGTGAACAATGCAGGCGTCGCCGGACCGGACCTGCTCGAGGACCGCGACTGGAACGAACAGGCGCGTTTTTTGGAGCTGATGATGCTGTCCGTTGCGCAGATGTGTCACCGCTTCATCCCTCCGATGCGTGAGCGCGGCTTCGGGCGCGTGCTCAACGTGTCCTCCTTCGCCGGGCGGCTGGCACGGCGTGCCGGCGCGAACTACGGACCCGCCAAGGCCTATCTCGTCGCGCTCTCCGAGGAGCTCGCGCTCGTGCTCGCGGGCAGCGGTGTCCATGTCTGCGCGCTCTGTCCCGGCTTCACTCACACCGAGTTCCACGAGGCCGCCGGACTGATGGAGATGAAGCGCGCGCTGTCGAGCTTCCTGTGGTACGAGGCTCACACCGTCGTGCGCGAGGGAATCGACGCGGTCGAGCGCGGCAAGCCGATCTGGATCTCGGGGCGGCTCTACCGCTGGCTCGATCCATTCGCGCAATCGGTCTGGCTGCGACCCCTGCTGAAGGCGTTGGCACCGGGGCGCTGAGCCCCGGCCGCTCCCGTTCCCGCTCCCGCTCCGGGTGGGATGCAGACTCGGCTAGCATGGCGGTGGTGGGGGATGCTTGGCTCTCGATCTTCTCGGCAAGCTCCAGCGCGCGGAGGCCTTCCTGCGAGAAGGCCTCTGGCGGGTGGAGTTCGAGCCGCGGACCTGGGCGGCGCGCGCGGCCTGGCTGCTCCAGCTCGCGGTGATGATCGCGCAGGGCTTCGTGCGCGACCGGCTGCTGCTGCGCGCCAGCGCGCTCGCGTACTTCACGGTGCTCTCGATGGTGCCGCTGCTCGCGATCGCCGTCTCGGTGGTGGGCTCCCTCGGCGTCGGCGAGGAGGTGGCCCGTCTCGCGGTCGAGCAGATCGCTGCGGGGAGTCCCGAGGCGCAGACCTACATCCTCGGCATCATCGAGAACGCGAACTTTCGCGGCCTCGGCAGCCTCGGCGCGGCCACGCTCTTCCTGACCACCGTGCTCGGCATCAGCAACATCGAAGGCGCGCTGAACAACATCTGGGGCGTCCGCCAGTTCCGGCCCTGGACGCGACGCCTGCCGGACTACCTGGCGGTGCTGGTGGTGGCGCCGCTGCTGCTCGGGGCCGCGCTCTCGCTCGCGACGACGCTGCGCAACGAGTGGGTGGTGCAGCGCCTGCTCGAGGTGCCGGCCTTCTCGATGGCGTGGGAGCTCGGCCTGAGCCACGCGCCGACCTTCGTGCTCGCGGTGGCCTTCGCGTTCCTCTACGGCTTCCTGCCCAACACGGAGGTGCGGCCGACCTCGGCGGCGCTCGGAGGCGTCGTGGCCGGCGTGCTCGTGAGCGTGGCGCAGAACGCCTATCTGGGCTTCAGCATCGGCGCGGCGCGAGCCCACGCGCTCTACGGAACCTTCGCGCAGCTCCCGCTGCTCTTCGTCTGGATCTACCTGTTCTGGTCGATCGTGCTGCTCGGCGCCGAGGTGGCCTTCGCACACCAGAACCTGCGGCTCTACCGCCGCGAGGTGCGGGGGCGCGTGGCGGGACCGGCCGAGCGCGAGGCCGTCGGGCTGCGGATCGCACTCGAGGTCGCGCGCGCGTTCCGCGACGCCGCGCCGGCCTGGACGGCCGATGCGCTCTCCGACGCGCTGCGGATCCCGGTGCGCACCGTGCGGGGCGTGCTCGCGGACCTCGAAGCCGGGCAGCTGGTCGCGGCTCTCGATGCGCCCGAACACCCGGGCTGCTGGCAGCTCGCGCGCCCGGCGGAGCGCATCCAGATCCAGGACGTGCTGGCTGCGCTGCGCGGCCCGCGCGAAGCGCTCGCGGGGGACCTTCCGCTCGCCAACGCCGTCGGGGCCCTTCTCGGCGAGCTCGCCGAGGCGGAGGCCAAGGGAGCCGGCGGGCGAAGCCTGGCGGAGGTCCTCGAAGACATCCCGGCAGGCCCTCCGGGCCGGAGCGCCTGACCCATGCGGGTGTATCTAGACCACAATGCGACGACGCCCGTGCGCGCGGAAGCCATCGCCGCGATCGAGAGCGCGCTCCGCCTGCACTGGGGCAACCCCTCGAGCGTGCACGCCGAAGGCGCCGCCGCGCGCGCGCTCGTCGAACGCGGGCGCGAGACGGTGGCTGCACTCCTCGGCGCCGAGCCCGAGGAGGTGATCTTCACCGCGGGCGCCACCGAGTCGAACAACACCGCGCTCCAGGGCTGCCGGCACTTCGCCGCGCGGCCCGGCAGCATCGTCAGCAGCACGGTGGAGCACCCGTCGGTCGACGCTCCGCTCGAGGCGCTGGCACAGGCGGGCTGGCGCATCGTCCGCGTGCCCGTCGATGAGAACGGCCTGCTCGATCCCGAAGCCGTCGCGGCCGCGCTCACGCCCGATACGGCGCTCGTGAGTCTGCTCTGGGGCAACAACGAGACCGGCGTGCTCCAGCCCCTCGAGGCAATTGCACCGCGCGTGCGCGAGCGCGGGATTGCGCTCCACGTCGACGCGACGCAGTGCGTCGGCAAGCTCCCGATCGACCTGCGCGCGCTGCCGATCGACCTGCTCTCGCTCTCGGCCCACAAGCTGGGCGGACCGAAAGGGGTCGGAGCGCTGCTGGTGCGCCGCGGCGCGCCGCTCTCGCCCTTCGTGCTCGGCGGCCCGCAGGAGCGACGCCGGCGCGGCGGCACCGAGAATACACCCGGGATCGCCGGCCTCGCCGCGGCCTGTGCGCTCGCCGCGCGCGAGCTGCCCGAGCGGATGCAGCGCTGGGGAGCGCTGCGCGAGCGGCTGTGGGAGGGCCTGCGCGCGAAGATCCCGCGCGTGCGACGCAACGGCTCGGCGCAGCGCAGTCTGTGCAACACGCTGAACGTCGAGATCGAGGGCGCGGCGGGCGAGCTCCTCGTGCAGGCGCTCGATCTCGAGGGGATCGCGGCATCGACCGGGGCCGCGTGCGCGTCCGGCTCCGTGCACCCCTCCCACGTACTCGAGGCGATGGGGCGCACGCCCGCAGCGGCGCGCAGCTCGCTGCGTCTGTCCATCGGACATGGCGTGGATGAATCCGCGATCGACCGCGTGCTCGCGGTGCTGCCCGATCTCGTGGTCCGGGCGCGCGAGGCCGAGTCGTGAGCGGCGAGCGCGTCGTCGTGGCGATGTCGGGCGGGGTCGATTCCTCGGTGGCCGCGGCGCTGCTCGTCGAGGCCGGCTTCGAGACCGTGGGAGTCACGCTCCACCTCGCCGGGGAGTCGTCGCGCTGCTGCTCGCTCGCCGATGCGGACGACGCAAGGCGGGTGGCGGAGCGCCTCGGCATCCCCTTCTACGTGGCGAACGAGACCGAGCGCTTCCGCAACGAGGTGACGCTGGCCTTTGCCGACGCCTATCTCGCCGGGCGGACGCCGCTGCCCTGCGTCATCTGCAACTCGCGCTTCAAGTTCCACCATCTGCTCGCGCGCGCTCGCGTCCTCGGCGCGGCGGCGGTGGCGACGGGCCACTACGCGCGGATCGGCTCCGATCCCGCGACCGGCCGCTTCGAGCTGCGCCGCGCGGCGGACCCGGCCAAGGACCAGAGCTACTTCCTGCACGAGCTCGGCCAGACTCAGCTCGCGGCCGCGCGCTTCCCGCTCGGGGAGCTCACGAAGACGCAGGTTCGCGCGCACGCGCGTCGCCTCGGACTCGCCACGGCCGAGAAGCCCGAGAGCCAGGAGATCTGCTTCGTCCCGGATGGCGATTACGCGGCCGTGGTCGAGACGCTGCGACCCGAGGCGCTACCGGGCCCGGGCGAGATCGTGGACGGGCAGGGCGAGGTGCTCGGTCGCCACGCCGGCGTGCACCACTTCACGGTCGGACAGCGCCGCGGCCTCGGTCTCTCGAGCGAGCACCGCCAGTACGTCACCCGCATCGACGCCGCGCGCAACCGGATCGTGGTGGGCGATGCCGAAGCGCTCGGCGCCCGCGGCGCCCGGATCCCGCGCGTTTCCTGGGTCTCCGGCGAGCCGCCCGGGGGGCCGATCCGCGCCGACGTGCGCGTGCGCTACCGCCACGCCGGGGCGCCCGCGACGATCGAGCCGCTTGCGGGCGGCGCTGCCCGTGTCGTCTTCGATGCCCCGGTCGCCGCGGTGGCCCCGGGGCAAAGTGCGGTCTTCTACGCCGGAGACTCCGTGCTCGGCGGGGGCGCGATCGGCGAGGCGCAGCCGTGAGCGACGCAGCGGGAGCGCCCGCGGCCGAGGCGCTCGCGACTGCGGTCGGCTACGCGTTTGGCGACCCCGAGCTCGCGGAGATGGCGCTGCGCCATGCCTCGTTCTCGCACGAGAACACGGGGCTTCCGAACAACGAGCGGCTCGAGTTCCTGGGCGACGCAGTGCTCGGGCTGGTGGTTGCGGAGCACCTCTACCGCGAACACCCCGACTGGAACGAGGGCGCGCTGACCCGCGCCCGCGCCGCGCTCGTGAACCGGAGCACGCTGGCGGGCTGCGCACGCGCTCTCGGCCTCGGCCCGCTGGTGCGCCTGGGCCGAACCGAACAGCACTCGGGCGGTGAGGACAAGGAATCGATCCTCGCGAACTGCTTCGAGGCGGTGCTCGGTGCGGTCTACCTCGACGGCGGGATCGAGCCGGCCACGGCACTCGCCCGCCGCGCACTCGGCTCCGCGAGCCCGCGCTCGGAGCCCCCGCGCGACCCCAAGACGGCCTTCCAGGAGTGGGCCCATGCGCAGCTCCAGCGCACGCCGAGCTACCGGACCGCGGGCGACAGCGGGATCGAGGACGACGCTGCGCGCTTCACGGTGGAGGTGCGGATCGACGACGAGACCTGGGGCTCCGGGACCGGCCGAACCAAGCGCGCCGGCGAGCGCGAGGCCGCGCTGCAGGCGCTCGCGAGGACCGGGCGCGGCGATGCCTGAGGAGGTTCCGCGAGCCGGCTTCGCGGCGCTCCTGGGTCGGCCGAACGCCGGCAAGTCGACGCTGCTCAACCGCCTGCTCGGCGAGAAGCTCGCGATCGTGACCGCGCGTCCGCAGACGACGCGCAGCCGGCTGCTCGGGATCCTGCAGCACGGGGCCGCACAGATCCTGCTCCACGATACGCCGGGTGTGCACGCCGGCCGCCGCCGCCTCGATGCCGCGATGAACGAGATGGTGGAGCGGGCGGCCGACGACTGCGACGTCGCCTGCCTGCTCGCGGAGCCCGCCGCGGGCTGGCCCTCCGATCTCGAGGCGCTGCGCCTGCGGCTCGCGGCCCGGGGCAAGCCGACGCTGCTGGTCGCGACGAAGAACGACCTGCCGGGCTCGGCGGCCGCGCTCTGGCCGCCGCGCGGGATGGATCCGGAGGTGGTGTCGCTGCGGGTCTCGGCACGCAGCGGGGAGGGCATCGCGGCGCTACTCGATGCGATCGCGGCCCGCCTCCCCGAGTCGCCACCGCTCTATCCGACGGACCAGCTCTCGGACCGCCCGCTGCGCTTCCTGGCCGCCGAGCTCGTCCGCGAGGCGGCCTTCGAGGCGCTCGACCAGGAGATCCCCTATTCGCTCGCCGTCGAGGTGGTGGAGTGGAACGAAACGGATCCGGCCCTGGTTCGGGTCCGCGCGAACCTGATCGTCGAGCGGATCAGCCAGCGCAAGATCGCGATCGGCGCGGGCGGGGCGATGATCAAGCGGATCGGCACCCAGGCGCGGCACGAGCTCGAGCGACTGCTCGGCAAGAAGGTCTACCTGGAGCTGTGGGCCAAGGTCGACCCGCGCTGGAGCCGAAACCCGAAGCGCCTGAAATCCCTGGGTTATTCCTGACCCCCAGTCAGGCTCACGGTTTGACGCTGGAGCCGCGAATCGTGTAGGTTTTGGGGCCTCGTCCGCCGCGAGCGCAACCGCACGCCCGCAAGCGGCTACCCACCATTGGAACGCCCGGAGGGTGCATGAGTCAGCCCGAAGTCGTGATCGCCAGCGCCACCCGCACCCCGATCGGGTGCTTCCAGGGGGTGTTCTCGAGCCTCACGGCCGCCGACCTCGGTGCCGTCGTCGTGCGCGACGCGGTCAAGCGCGCCGGCGCCCGACCGGAGCACGTCGAGCGCGTGATCATGGGCAACGTGCTCTCGGCCGGGATGGGCCAGGCGCCCGCCCGCCAGTGCGTGATCAAGGCCGACCTGCCGGTCTCGACCGGGGCGATCACCGTGAACAAGGTCTGCGGCTCCGGCCTCCAGGCCGTGATGTTCGCCCGCCGCGAGATTCTCGTGGGTGACGCCCAGGTGATCGTCGCCGGCGGCATGGAGTCGATGACCAACGCCCCCTACCTGCTGCCGAAGGCCCGCGGCGGCTACCGGATGGGCAACGGCGAGATCATCGATTCGATGATCCACGACGGCCTCTGGGACCCCTACGACCACGTGCACATGGGGACCTGCGGAGACCTCGTCGCCGAGAAGTACGGCTTCACCCGCGAGATGCAGGACGCCTTCGCCGCCGAGAGCTATCGGCGCGCGCTCGCGGCGCAGCAGGAGGGGCGCTTCAAGAAGGAGATCGTCCCGATCTCGGTGCCGCAGCGGCGCGGCGAGCCGCTGCTCGTCGACACCGACGAGGAGCCCGGCCGCGGCGGTGCGCCGGACAAGATGGCGCAGCTCAAGCCCGCGTTCACGAAGACCGGCACCGTCACGGCGGCCAACGCCTCGACGCTCAACGACGGCGCCGCGGCGCTGCTCGTCTGCTCGGCCGAGGTCGCGCGCGAGCGCAAGTACTCGGTGCTGGCGAAGATCGTCGCGGACAGCTCGGCGGCGGTGGAGCCCAAGTGGTTCACGCTGGCGCCCGTCCACGCGCTGGCCCTCCTCTACGAGAAGACCGGCACGAAGTCCGCGGACTGGGATCTCTACGAGATCAACGAGGCCTTCTCCGGCGTCACGATGGCGGCCGCGAAGGAGCACAAGATCGACGCCGCCCGCGTCAACGTGAACGGGGGCGCCGTCGCCCTCGGCCACCCGATCGGCTGCTCCGGGGCACGGCTGCTCGTGACGCTGATCCACGCGCTCCAGGACCGCGGCGGCAAGCGCGGCATCGCGACGCTGTGCATCGGCGGCGGCGAAGCGGTGGCGCTCGGCGTGGAGCTCGTCTAGCCGTGAAGACCATCGGCGTCATCGGAACCGGGACGATGGGTTGCGGCATCGCGCAGATAGCGGCCCAGATCCGCTGCGACGTGATCTTCCAGAACCGGCGCCAGGAGTCGGTGGAGCGCGGCCGCGCGAACATCCGCAAGTCGGTCGAGAAGCTCGTCGCGCGCAACAAGCTCAGCGAGGCGCAGGGCGCGGGGATCCTGGAGCGGATCCGGGGCACGATCGCGCTCGAGGACTTGAAGGGCTGCGACCTCGTGATCGAGTCTGCGCCCGAGGACTTCGAGACCAAGCGCCAGATCCTGCAGGCGCTCGACAAGATCGTCGGCGACGACTGCATCATCGCCACCAACACCTCGAGCCTCTCGGTCACGCGCCTCGCGGGGCTGGTGAGCCGACCGGGGCACTTCATCGGGATGCACTTCTTCAACCCGGTGCCGGCGATGAAGCTCGTCGAGATCGTGAGCGGCATGCGCACTACCGACAGCACGGTGACGCGCGCTCGCGACTTCGCGGAGAAGCTCGGCAAGATGCCGATCGACGTGAAGGACTATCCGGGCTTCGTGGTCAACCGCGTGCTCTTCCCGATGGTCAACGAGGCGGCCTTTGCACTCCAGGAAGGCGTGTCGGACGCGAAGGGCATCGACGAGTGCATGAAGGGCGGCTGCAACCACCCGATGGGCCCGCTGGCGCTCGCGGACCTCGTGGGCCTCGACGTGGTGCACGCGATCCTCGAGAGCCTCTACCACGAGTACGGAAACCCGCGCTACGCGCCCTGCCTCGAGATCACCAAGCGCGTGGAGGCCGGCTGGCTCGGCCAGAAGAGCGGCAAGGGCTTCTACGATTACGGGAAGTAGCCGCGGGGTCCGCGCTTGAAGAGCGCCGACGAGCTCGAGGCGGCGCTCGCACGCGTGCGCGCGGGCGGCGAGCCGCGTCACCACGCGAAGGCGCGCGAGCAGGGCAAGCTCTTCTGCCGCGAGCGGCTCGAGCTGCTCCTCGACGCGGGCTCCTTCGTCGAGGACGCGGCGCTCGCGAACCACGCGGCCGGCGACCTGCCGGCGGACGGGGTCGTCACGGGCGTCGGCCGGATCGATGGCCGAAGCGTCTGCGCCATGGCCAACGACTCCACCGTCAAGGCCGGCTCCTGGGGCAAGCGCACCGTCGAGAAGATCCTGCGCGTCCAGGAGCGGGCCGAGCGCCTGCGGGTGCCGCTCGTCTACCTGGTCGACTCGGCCGGCGCGCGCATCACGGACCAGATCGAGATGTTCCCTGGAAGGCGCGGGGCAGGGCGCATCTTCCACAACCAGGTGCGGATGTCCGGCATGGTTCCGCAGCTCTGTCTGCTCTTCGGCCCCTCGGCGGCCGGCGGGGCCTACATCCCGGCCTTCTGCGACGCGGTCTTCATGGTCGAGGGCAACGCGAGCATGTACCTGGGCTCGCCACGCATGGCCGAGATGGTGATCGGGCAGATCACCACGCTCGAGGAAATGGGCGGCGCGCGCATGCACTGCAGCGTCTCCGGCTGCGGGGACCTGCTCGCCGCGAGCGAGCCCGAGGCGATCGCCGCCGCGCGGCGCTACCTCGGCTACCTGCCGAGCTCGTGCGAGGCCCCTCTGCCGGAGCTCGAGGCGCTCGCCCCCGCGCACTCCTGCGCGGACCTCGAGAGCGTGATTCCGCGCGAGGAGAACAAGCCCTTCGACATGCGCAAGGTCGTCGAGCGCATCGTCGACGCCGGCTCCTTCTTCGAGATCAAGGCCCTGTTTGCCGGGGAGATCCTGACGGGCCTCGCCCGCATCGATGGCCGCCCGGTCGGCCTCGTCGCGAGCCAGCCGCGCGTCAAGGGCGGCGTCCTCTTCGTCGATTCCGCAGACAAGGCCGCGCGTTTCATCTGGCTCTGCGACGCCTACGGCATCCCGCTGGTCTTCCTGGCCGACGTCCCGGGCTTCATGATCGGCAAACAGGTCGAGCGCCAGGGCATCATCCGCGCCGGCGCCAAGATGATCATGGCCGTCTCCGAGGCCACCGTCCCGCGCATCTCGGTCATCGTCCGCAAGGCCTACGGCGCCGGCCTCTACGCGATGAGCGGCCCCGGCTTCGACCCCGAGGCCACCCTCGCGCTCCCTGGCGCAATGATCGCCGTGATGGGCCCGGAGGCGGCCGTGAACGCAGTCCACTACAACCGGCTGCAGGCGCTTCCCGAAGAGCAGCGAGCGCAGGAGACCGAGCGCCTGCGCCGCGAGTACCGCGAGGACGTCGACATCTCCCGCCTCGCCAGCGAGCTCGTCATCGACGCCATCGTCCCCCCCGCCGAGCTCAGAGACGAAATCGCCGCCCGCCTCCACAACGCCCGCAACCGCCGCGACGCGCTCCCGCGCAAGCGCCGGAGCGTCCCGCCGGTCTGATCTCGCTCCGAGCGACGCCGCGAACCCGTCACCGATCAGGATCGGGTTTCCGTGACACCAGAACATTGGAGGGGGCACACACTGACGAAACCACACGACCACGCCCTAGGCGGGTCACTCCAATAGGGACTTCTCCAATGCTGCGCTGCGCTCTCCGAAAGCTCTCGCTCTCGCTCCTCTTTACGCTGGCCTGCCTGTCGCTCGGGGCGACGGCCGCTCACGCGACGATCATCGATACGTTCGACGATCCGTCCACGCTCGTCGTGGGACCTGGCAACGGGAGCCCGCTCGCCACGGGAACACTGGACGGAGTTCGCGAATACATTGTGACTGCCCAAGGGACGATGGACATCGACAGCGGATTCCCTGGAAGACTGCTCTTCACGACCACGGGCGCGTCGACCTTGACCCTGAACTACCCCACTCCCACCATGAACTTCAACTTCTTCGGGGGTACGGGCTCCTTCGAGTTGGATATCTATAGCGTCGCGGAACCCGCCGACTTCTCGATCTCGGTCTTCGTTCAAGACGGTCCCACCGGGGGCGTAGGCTCGAACACGCAGCCCTTCGTGTTCCCGGGCATGTTTGCGACTCCCGGAACCCTGAGCCTCGACTTCTCGACATTTGCGGGCGTCGACTTCAGCGACGTAGACGTGGTGAGGATGACCCTGGCAGCTTCGGGTCCGGGATCGATCAAGATCACGGAGTTCCGAGCAGTCCCGGAGCCTTCGACCGCTGCGATGCTCGGTCTGGGGCTCTTCGGTCTGGCCGCCGCCGGCAGCCAGCGACGGACCGCCTGATCGAACGCAGGAACCATCTTCAACAACCCCACGCGCCCCTTACCGCCCTGGGACGGCCGTCCGTCCAGGCGGAAGGGGCGCGAGGCGTTTCCGGTATCCGTTGGAGCGATCCTCATTGGGGAGCACGCAGCAGCCGTTTGTGGGCCGGGGCCCCTGGCGGGAACGACGTCGCGTAATACTCCGGACTCCAAGCCACGCCCGCGGCGCTAGGACCTGTTGAGCTGCATTAGGAATTCCGGACCAGTACCGTGCGTGCAGGCGTCGGGCACGGACGGATCGGCTCTCAAGCGCGGATCGCGTTCTCGCCAACCCGCGTGGCTACGCGCGCCCTGTGCTGGAGTTCGCCTGCCTACTCCTTCAGGCGAATCGACATCGGATCTGCGGCGAGCGTTGGCAGAGTGCACGCTGCATCTGGGAGGCGCGCCGCACCCGCCAACACCGGCGCCTCGCTCTGTGCGAGCTGGTCCGCATATCCTTGGACCCCAGGGTCCTGCCGAGTTGACCGGCGGGCATCCCCCCCACCCGGGTGCCACGTCAGCAGGCCGCCGACGACCACAGGAGAGCAGGTGCATCGCGCAACGGCAGAAGGCAGGCGAACGGGAGACGCGCGATCGTCTCACCGCCCGACTTTGCTCCGTATGAACTACCCCGTGATGATGTCGACACGGCCCACCTCGCGGGCGAGATCGTCGTCG
>CAYPSI010000320.1:0-5047 GCA_964413375.1 uncultured Spirochaetales bacterium
CGATGGGGACCGACCGGCGCGTCGCATGGCGCCGGCATCGCTCCGTCGCCGAGGCCGTGCAGGCGCTGCGCGAGCGCGGCTGCTTCGTGATCGCCCTCGAGACGGCCGAGGAGCACCCGACGCTCGCCGCACTGGAGCTCCACTTCCCCTGCGCGATCCTGCTCGGAAACGAACGCTTCGGGCTCTCAGCCTCGATCGTGGCGGAGGCGGACGCACGCGTTCGCATCCCGACCCATGGAGCCAAGGCGTCGCTCAACGTGGTCTCGGCGCTCGCGATCGCGCTCTACGAGCTGCGCCAGCGCTTCACCGGCCACCCCCGCTCATCTTCTTCGCGACGGCCTCTAGCGCCTCGACGGTGAGACCCCGGTGCCCCCACACGTCTCCCTCGACGAAGCGGTTGGGGGTCCAGCTCTCGTCGACCAGGAGCCCCTCGCAGCCGATCTCGACGTCGAAGCCGACGGGGCTGCGGACGTAGAACGAGAACATCCGGTCGTTCACGTGGCGTCCGAGGCTCGTCGTGATCGGGAGGCCCGCCGCCACCGCGCGGTCGTGGGCGCGGCCGACTTCGTCGACGTCTGGCATCTCGAAGAGCACGTGGTGGAGCCCGCCGAAGGGACCGACGTGGCAGAGCGCGACCGAGTGGTGGCGCGCGTTGCAGTGCAGGAACCTGACGCCCTGTCCCGGTCCGAAGATCACGTAGTCCGTGAGACGGAAGCCGAGGGTTCCGCAGTAGAAGCCCAGCGCCGCGTCCATGTCCGGCACCAGCAGCACCACGTGCCCCGCACCGAGGGCGCCCGTGACGAAGCCCGGGACTCCCGCCGGCGACGCGAACTTGTGATCCCGCGTGACGCCGTGGAAGAGCTCCACACGGTTTCCGGCCGGATCGCGCAGATGCGCCATCCCGTGCACGGCCCGCGCCTCGAGCTCGGCGGGTGTGGCGCGCTCGACCGCGATGCCCCGCCCTTTCAGCTCTGCGACGGCGGCGGCGAGCTCTTCCTCCCCGCGCAGCTCGAAGCCGAGGTAACGCAGCCCAGGGCCCTCTGCCGGATGCAGCGCCACGCGCCACTGCCAGTCGTCCAGCTTGAGGTAGACCGAGCCGTCCGACGCGATGCCCGACCCTGCGCTCGGCGGCGAGGCGCCCGGCTGCCCAGGCATCCCCCATGCCTCGCCCGGCAGCACGCGAGCCGGCATCAGCCCGCAGATGCGGGTGGCGAAGTCGAGCCAGGCCTTCGGGTCGTTGCCCTGCAGGCCGAGGTAGCCGAGCTGGCGGATCTCCATGCGATGCCTCCGTGCTGCCCTCGCGGCTAGCGCTGCTGGACCAGCGCCGCGGGGAAGAATCCGAAGTTGGGGATCCCGATGTCGTGACCGAGCAGCGCAAGACCGTAGACGCGGCCCCAGACGTCCCAGTCGCAGCCGACGTGAGTGACTCCGGCTCCGATGTCGCGATAGGCCCGCTCGACGCGATCCCCGGCGTGGATGCCGTGGGCCCCTCCCCGATAGAGCAGGCTCTCGATCGCCTCGAGCAGTAGACGCGAGCTGAAGGCCTGATTGCGGCGCCAGGTGGCGCGCTGAAGCACGCTCGGAGCTTGCCAGGCGCCGTAGAGGCGCTCGGTCTCCTCCACGTCGCGCAGCAGCAGGGTCTCCGCCGCGTCGATCCGAGCGGCGACATCGGCGATGCGCAGCTGCACGGCCTGCGTGTCCGCGAGCTTCTCGCGGAACAGATTGGTGCGCGTCTCGAGCCGCTCGACCGTCGCTTCGAGCGCGCTGCGGGCGGCGCCGATCAACGCAGGAGCGACGGTCCAGCCCATCCAGTCCCACACCGGAACCCGGTGCCACACCGAATCGTGAACGCCGGCCCCCTGCACCATGACACCGCGCTCGGGCGTGCGATTCGCGTCGGCCCAGGCCAGCGTGCGGTGCTCCGGAACGAACTGCTCGTGCACGAGGATGTCGTTGCTTGCCGTTCCCCGCAGACCCATCGCGTGCCAGGTATCCACGATCTCGTACTCGCCGGCGGCGCGATCCAGCAGGAAGAGGCGCATCTCCGGCGGAGCGCCGGTCCTCCCCGGGCGCTCGACGGGGGCCAGCAGTAGGTCGAGATCGCAGTTCAAAGAGCCGCTCGCGAACTCCCAGTGGCCATCGAGGACGTAGCCGTCCGAAGTCGGCCTGGCACTCGTGCGGCGCGGCGACCAGCCCGTCGACGCGATCCGCGCATCGCGCACCGGATCGCCACTGCCCCACAGCTCCTTCTGCGTTTCCGCCGGGAAGAGCGCGAGGATCAGCTGGTGCATCGAGTTGTTCTCGTACACCCAGGCGCTGCTCGCACAGCCACGCCCGAGCTCGATCGATACGCGGACGTAGGACGCGAAGTCGAGCTCGTAGCCCCCGAAGGCGCGCGGCTGGAGGATCCGGAAGAGACCCGCCTCCTTCATCTCGCGGATCGATGCCTCGGGAACCCGTCGCTCTCGCTCGCACTGCTCGGCTCGCTCGCGCAGGCGCGGAACGAGCGCCCGCGCCCGGGCGACGAGCTCGTCGCCGCTCGGATCCGCTGCCTGGTGTCGCGCGATCTCGGCCATCTTCGCCTCCCCTAGCCGAGCTCGTCCACCGGCGGGTCGGTGCCGGGAACCACCGGGACGAAAGGTGCGACCAGCAGGGCCCGTCCGCGGCCGGCGGCGTCGATCTCGGCCCGGATGGACGCGAAGCGGCGTTCGAAGCAGGCCGCCGGATCCTGCTCGACGAAGCAGGCGACGAGGATCCGCTCGCCCACGCCGGGGACCTCGGGAGCGGCCTTCGGCCACCAGCTCGCCTTCGGCTTCGGTGTGAAGAGCAGCGCCATCGCGACCTCGGACTTCTCGACGAGCCCCGGCAGGCACTCAC
Organism: uncultured Spirochaetales bacterium; assembly: GCA_964413375.1. Lineage (GTDB taxonomy): Bacteria > Myxococcota_A > UBA9160 > UBA9160 > SMWR01 > CAZUYC01. Next base: position 2,878 of record CAYPSI010000320.1, read on the forward strand.
CCGCGAGCCACCCGCGCAAGCCTTCGAGCGAAGCCCCGGGCGCGCACTCCGTCCAGATCAGCACGATACCCGGGTAGCGCCGATCGAGTGCCAGCTCGGGCGGGACGCCATCGGGATCGCGCAGCACGCCGCCCAGATAGTCGTAGCCGGCGGTGGTCAGCACGTCGCGCCGCTCGAAGTTGCGACCCTGGGCGGAGAGGATGCGCATCTGCTCCGCCACCCAGAGCTGCTGATCCTCGTAGCGGCCCTTCTGGAGCCACACCGCGGCGAGAAAGGAGCCGCGCGACAGCGGCTCGCAGATCGGATTGTGCTCCGGCGCGCGCAGGGCCTTCTCGCGCCGGGTCGCGAGCCAGCGCGCGGTGGAGAGCGTCCACGGGGCACACGCCGCGGCAGCGAGGAAGTGATCGCGCTCGTACCAGCGATTCCAGGCCTTCTCGTAGCCGCGATGCGGCTCGGCGAGCGCGAAGATCGCGTGGCCGAGCTCCACCCGGAGGTCCGACGGGTGCGGGGCTGCGGGCTCGGGCACGGCTCCTCCTCGAGTGCGCCAGTATGGCGCGTCGCGGCGCCCGCCGAACCCCCTCATTCTTGCACACGCGCTGCGCGGATCTGCCCCTTGTGGCTCGCCTCGGTGGGGAGGCTACGGGGTCGTTTCGATCACGAGCTGCGGTACGTGCGCGCTCTCGCGGCTGCCGTAGTAGGCCGAGTCCGCCCCGATCTTTGCGAGGCCGAAGGCGAAGGTACCGTTGCCGTTGATCGCCGGTGTGACGTCGACCTCGACCCAGCCGCCCGCCACGACCGGCCCGACGGTCGCGAGCGACGGGCCGAACACCGGGGCAGTGCTCCAGGTGATCGTCCCCTCGCTCCAGGAACTCGACACGCTGTAGACCGTACCCCCATCATCGCTCGCGTCGTCCACGTAGAGGCGCAGCTTCGCGCGGACGACCGCTTTCGTGAGACCCGAGACGTCGAAGCGCAGGTAGCTCTGGTAGACGCCACTCCCACCCCGGACGCGAAGGTCCGACGCGGACCCGTAGTTCACGGTGGGGTTCGCGAAGCTCGTCTTCGCATCCGCAGCCGCGCTGACGGCCTTGCCCGACGCGGCGTTCACATAGCCCGCGCGAACGCGCGTATTCGTGCCCCAGGCACTCGTCACCTGGAGCGACACCTGGTAGCTGCCGGGGATCGTATAGGTCTTGCTCGGGTTCTTCAGCGTGGAGGTCGTGCCGTCACCGAAGGACCAGAGCCAGCTCGTCGGCGCCCCGCTCGAGAGGTCGCTGAACGCGACCTGGAGCGGCGCGAACCCGGAGAGCGGCGTGCCCGAGAAATCGGCCACGGGCGGCAGAGGCGCGGCGACCTGCACGTAGCCGGAGCGCGTGACGGTGTTCGAGCCGAGCGAGTTCGTGGCCCGCAGCGTCACGTTGTAGACGCCGGTCGCGCTGTAGGTCTTGCTCGGATTCCGCAGCGTGAAGGTGGTGCCGTCGCCGAAGGTCCAGAGCCAGCTCGTGGGCCCCCCGCTCGAGAGGTCCGTGAACTTCACCGCGAGCGGCGCCGGCCCCTGCCTCGGCGTTCCCGAGAAGTCGGCCACCGGGATCGCCGCGGGGAGCGTCTGGATCACGAGCTGGGGCGGGTTCGCGCCCTGCCGGCTCGAGTAGTAGGCGCTGTTGGAGGAGCTGCCCGCGAGCCCGAAGTCGTAGGTCCCCGTGCCGCGCACCACCGAGCTGACGTCGATCTCGCGCCACTGGCCCGCGCTGACCGCGCTCCCGGCTGCGATCGGCGCGCCGCCGATCGACGGAGCCGTGGCCCAGGTGATCCCGCTCTCCGTCCAACCGGTCGCAACCGGGTAGAGCGCGCCGCCGTCGGAGCTCCCGTCGGTCGTGTAGAGCCGCAGCTTGGCCGAGATCACCCAGGGGCCCGAGAGCGAGCTCACATTGAAGCGCAGGTAGCTCTGGTAGATCGTGGAGCTGCTCTTGACCCGGATCTCGGACGCCGTCCCGTAGTTGTTGGACACGCTCGACGACTTGACGTAGGCATCCGCGGTCGGAACGAAGGTCTGCGCGGGCGGAGGGGGCGCCACGCTCAGGTAGCCGCTGCGCAGCTTCGTGTTCGATCCCGCCGCATTCGTGGCCCGGAGGCTCACGTCGTAGACCCCCGCCGCCGCGTAGCTGTGGCC
>CAYPSI010000321.1:0-2367 GCA_964413375.1 uncultured Spirochaetales bacterium
CGCGAACGCGTCGGAAGCTTCGCCGGCGTACCGACGATCATCCACGACCTTCTGACGCATCCGGGTGTCGACCCTGCGGACCTCGCGTCGCTGGTCGCGCCCGAGGTCGGCGGCGCCGAGTGCCCGGAGGAGTTCCGCGCGCTCTACCGCAGGCGCTTCGGCAGCGAGGTGCGCGTCGGTTACGGCATGACCGAGGCCCCGACGGCCGTCAGCTGGTCCGATGGAGCCTGCCCACCCGAGCCCGGCCTGTGCGGCCGGCCGCTGCCGCAGGTCGAGATCGCGATCCTCGGCGAGGACGGGCGCCGTGTTGCGGCGGGCGAGGTCGGCGAGATCTGCGTCGGTCCGGCGCGCGAGGGTCCCTGGGCGGGCGTGTACACGCCGATGCTCGGCTACTGGAAGCGGCCCGAGGCGACGGCCGAGGCGCTGCGCGACGGTCTCTACCACTCGGGCGATCTCGGACTCCTCGACGCCGAGGGCACGCTCTTCATCCGTGGCCGGCGCAGCGAGCTGATCCTGCGCGGGGGCGCGAACGTCTATCCCGCCGAGGTCGAGCGCGTGATCCAGGAGTTCCCGGGCGTCGCGGGCTGCGCGGTGCTCGGCATTCCCGATCGCCGGCTCGGGCAGCGCGTGGTCGCCGCCGTCGAGCCCGAGCCTGGCGCCAGCCTTGGCAGCGATGACATCCGCGCCTACCTGGTGCCGCGCCTCGCCCGCTACAAAGTGCCGGAGCGCATCGAGCTCGTCGCGAAGCTCCCGCGCAACGCGATGAGCAAGGTGCTGAAACGCGAGCTCGTGGCGCTCTTCGGGAGCCCGGAGGGCTAGCCGATTTCGCTCGCGAGCTTTGGGATCCTGCGCTGCGCCTATCCGAAGATCTCCTCGAAGACCTCCGGGTGGAAGCCCACGACGAGCGTCTTTCCCTTCCGGAGGGTCGGCGCGCGGAGGTTCCCTGTGGGGCCGAGCATCGCCTGGAGGAGCTTCTCGTCCGGCTTCCCGCCTGCGAACTCCGAGACCTGCTTGCCCTTGGTCACGAGGATGCGGGTGGCCGCCCGGGCGAGGCCTTCGGCCTCCTTGCGCGCGAGCTTGCGGCTCGCGGGCACGATCTCCTTCACGGTGATTCCGCTGGCATCCAGGAACCTGGACGCTCGGGTGCACGACATTCAGCCCTTGCGCTGATAGTACCAGTCGACCGTCTTTGCCATCGTCGGATCCCTCCGCTCGCGTTCGGAGCGCGTGTCGCGGAAGTGTGCCGCAGCCGCGCCCCGAGAGCCGCATGCCGTCGGCGCTGGCCGGGCCGCCGACCTCGCGCCGCCCGAACGCGCGGGCTAGCCTGCACTGGGCGCGCGACCCGCGGCTCGGGGGGGCCTCGAATGGCATCGGCAGTCCAGAACTGGGCCGAGATCCTCCGCACGCAGAATCTCGCCGCCGACCGGGCGATGGACGAGGTCTCGCGCTGGCTCTTGATCACGCGCGCGAGCGTGTTCCCGATGACGATCCTCTCCGCGGTGATCGGAGGGCTCTTCGCCGTGCGCGCTCCGGACGCGCACTGGGGCTACTTCGCGCTCTGCCTCGTCGGCCTCGTCAGCGCGCACGCGGCCAACAACATGATCAACGACTACTTCGATCTCGAAGGCGGGGTCGACAGCGCCGACTACGTGCGCGCGCAGTACGCGCCGCATCCGGTTCTTTCGGGCCTGATCTCGAAGACGGGCCTCCTGATCGCGATCGCGATCGTGAACCTGCTCGACCTGGGGCTCCTGCTCTATCTCACCGAGCACCGGGGCTGGCCGGTCGCGCTCTTCGCGCTGCTCGGGCTCTTCGTCAGCGTCGGCTACGTGGCCCCGCCCGTGAAGCTCAAGCACCGCGGTCTCGGCGAGCCCGGGGTCCTGCTCGTGTGGGGCCCGCTGATGATCGGCGGCACCTACTACGTGGTGACGGGCTCCTTTGCGCCGTGGGTGCTCGTCGCGAGCCTCCCCTACGCGATGCTCGTGACGGCCGTGCTGATGGGCAAGCACATCGACAAGCTCGAGGCCGACTCGGCGAAGGGGATCCGCACGCTGCCGGTGATGCTCGGGCGCGAGAAGGCCACCTTCCTGACGCAGGAGCTGCTGGTCGGCTTCTTCCTGTTCGTGTTGTGCCTGGTGCTCGTGGGAACGCTCAGCGCCTGGACGCTGCTCGTCGTGTTCGCGTTGCCGCGCCTGTGGCAGGTGCTCGGCGTCTACTCGAGGCCCCCGCCGGCGGAGCCGCCCCCGAGGTATCCGCTCTGGCCGCTCTGGTACGTGTCGTGGTCCTTCCTGGTGACGCGGCGCGCGGGCGGCCTCTTCGTCCTCGGTCTCCTGCTCGACGCCTTCTATCCGATCCACCTCGTCTGAG
>CAYPSI010000322.1:0-34104 GCA_964413375.1 uncultured Spirochaetales bacterium
GCCCGGACGCGTCTCGACGTCGACGAAGGTGTCGTCGGCGAACGACCAGTCGGTCACCGGCTCGGTGACGACCTCGCCCGAGAGCTCGCCTCCCGGAAACACCAGGAACGGTCCACCGCCGCACCCGGAGAACACCAGCACGGAGACCGCCAAGACGGAGATTCCAGACCGGCGCATGCTCCTCCTCCTGCTGCTTCCGCGCCGCGGATTCTACTCGGCCGCGGCGCTCAGAACAGGCCCGCTGCGCGGTCCCCGTGTGGGGCTTTATTCCGTCGCTTCGTCCCTGCTTGACCGAAATCAGGGTAGGTTCAACCGGTCGATGCAACATCTTCCGTTTCTCCCGTGGGCCAGGATTCCGCACTCGAGATAGCGGCGGAGCTCCCGCTCTACGAAGCGCGGCACCGGGCGTTCGCGCTCGCGGGCGCGGGCCAGGAAGGTCTCGAGCTGCGAGCTGCGTGCCCTCTGCGCCGAGGCTTCCCGTGCCCTCCCCTGGGTCGGCGGCCGCTCCCGGTGAGCTGCGGCTCACCGGGATGGGATCGCGGCTCGTTCACGGGTCGCGGATGCTGACGATGGGGCTGCGGTCGTGGTGTTCGCCTTCGTGCACGAGGCTCCCTTCCTCCAGCACGCCAGCTCGCAGCCGCTTCCCGATCAGACGCAGCAGCACCTCGTGGTACGACGAGGCGCTCCGATTTCTGAGCGTCCTTCCCGCCGCGCTTGCTTGCGTTCGCTTGCCGGTACCTCGCGTGCGCCGACGTCGCGGCCACGCTTCCGATCGTCCTGCTTCTCGCCGACATTCTCTCGTGCGCTTCCCTTCCCACGCCTGGCATGCGCCTCGGCCGACGCCCGATGGCGCGGTCGACTCGGACCGGACCTGGGCGGCCAGTGAAGCTCAGAGACCGAGTCGCTCGCGCTCGCTCACGACGAGCTCGTAGAGCTGCCGGATCGTCTCGGGGGGCAGGTCGACGGGAGTCGCTCCGACCTCGTCGGCCACGCTCTGCTGTTCGAAGCAGTAGCGGCGCCAGGCCTCTGCCGGGTATTGCTCGAGATCGAGCGCGACGCCGCCGGTGAGCCGGGCGTCCGCGAGGCGGATGTGCGCGGCATTGGCGCCGGCGCCGCGGAGCCGGTGGCAGCCGAGGCAGCCCTTCTCGACGGTGACGAACGCGAGGAGCCCGGGAGCAAGGCCGCGCACCGGCGCGAGCGGATCCTCGGCGACGCGCCGGAAGCTTCCAGGCTCGAGCGCGGTCCGCCCGAAATCGCGCATGAAGAGTTCCCTCGGCGGCTCCTTCAAGAAGTACAGGAAGCCGCCCAGCGGTCGCGCCATGATCCGCTGGCGCTCCGGCTCGGCCCAGCTGTACATGCGGCGGGTGTGGTAGACGTCGGTGAGGCGGAAGAGATTGCGCTCGTCATCGAGACCGACGACGACGACCGGCAGGTAGGGACGCATCTCCTCGAGATTCCATGTGGAGCGCTCGCGGCGGACGTTCTCGATCCCGAGCCACGGGCCGCTGCCCGCCTGCTCCGGGTCGAGCGCCTCGAGCAGATCGAAGAGATCGATCGCGTGGACGCGCGCCGGCCGCACGCGCAGCGGTCCCCCGCCCCGCCCCGCCCCGCGAAGGGCCGGTTCAGCTCGCGCAGGAAGCGCTCGTCCGGCTCGAAGCTCACGATCTTCGCCCCGAGCGCGAAGAAGGGCTCCGTCGAGAAGGGCGGATCGCGCCAGGTGGAACGCCCGGCGAAGAACTCGCGCATCTCCTCGGCGTCCGGACCGAGCCCGACGAAGCCCAGCACCTGGGCGCGCGCGGGGTTCATCTCGTCCGCGAGATCGAGGATCGTCAGATGGTCGCGGCCCGAGGCGACGAAAGCCTCCGCCGCCGGCGCTCCGGCGGCGCGCAGCGCTTCCGCGAGTGCGGCGGCCAGGCCGGCCACGCCGGGTACGTCCGAGCCGCCCGCGAGCACCAGGAAGGGCGGCGCCTCGGCCCGCGCGGCGCGGATGGGCGACGCGGCGCGCCGGGCCGAACTCCCGCCGAAGGCCGCGGCGACGAGCTCCTCGAGCTCCGCGGGGAGCGCCTCCTCGGGATCGAGATCGTGGACGCCGCTGATCGCGATCACCCCTGCGATGCGCGCGGGATCGACCTCGGCGCGCCGGAGGAACTCGGGGTCGAGCGCGAGCAGGCCCGCGATCTGCGCGCCCGACGAGTGGCCCGCGAGGAAGATCCGCCCCGCGTCGTAGCCGTGGCGGCCGGCCTCGCGCGACCAGAAGCGGCTCGAGACGAAGGCGACGAGTGGAGGCTTCCCGGACCCGGCGTCCGGCAGGTAGAGATCCAGCCTCTGCTCCGGAGCGTCCTTGCCGTAGGCGAGCTCTCGAAGCGGCTCCGCGGCCGCCGCGATCGAAAGCGGCGCTCCGAAGGCGAGCCCGAGAAGTGCAAGCAGGCGGCGCAGCATGGTGGCGTCGAAGCAGGCGAGTGTACCGGTCGCCGAGCCGCGCACGCACCCGAACGCGGCCACCGCGTCGTCGGGGCGACGGGTCCGGCGCCGTGCTACAGAGCGAGTCATGCCGACGCCCTGGCAACGGGACCTCGAGCGCGACCGCGAGCGGCTCGCGCGCTGGCTCGCGGCGCGGATCCCGGACGCGACGGAGCTGCGCCTCTCCGAGCTGCGGGCCCCGCAGAACTCCGGCTTCTCGAACGACACGCTGCTCTTCGAAGCCACGTTCGCGCGCGCCGGAACGACGCACTCCGAAGCCCTCGTCGCGCGCATCCAGCCGACGGGCTTCCAGATCTTCCCCGAGTACGACATGGCGCTCCAGTTCCGCGTGCTCGAGCTCCTCGCCCGCACCGACGTGCCGGTGCCGCCGGTGCGTTGGCTCGAGGACGCAGACAGCTCGGTCCTGGGTGCGCCCTTCTACGTGATGGACCAGGTGCAGGGGCGCGTGCCTCCCGACAACCCGCCCTACCACGTGACCGGCTGGGTCACGGAGATCTCTCCCGAGGAACGGGCGGCCCTGTGGTGGGGCGGGATCGAGTGCATGGCGAAGATCCACCGCCTCGACTGGCGAGCGGCGGGCTTCGGCTTTCTCGACCGCCCCGAGCGCGGGGAGACGGCCCTCGACCGACAGATCGCCAGCTACTCCGACTTCTTCCGCTGGGCGGCGAGCGGCCGCGAGCAACCGACCGCCGAGGCCGCCTTTGCATGGCTCGCGAAGCACCGCCCGACGGACGAACGGACAGTGCTCTCCTGGGGCGACGCTCGCATCGGCAACATCCTCTTCCAGGGAACGAAGCCGGCCGCCGTCCTCGACTGGGAGATGGTGGGCCTCGGAAGCCCGGAGATGGATCTCGCCTGGCAGCTCTTCGTCGACGAGCATCACAGCAGCGGCATCGGACAGCCGAGGCTCGCTGGCTTCCCCAGCATCGAGGAGACCGTCGAGCGCTACCAGGAGCTCACCGGCTTCCCGATCCGCCACCTGCACTACTACCAGGTGTTCGCCGGCTTCCGCTTCGCGGTGGTGATGATGCGGATCGCCCAGCAGTGCCTCCAGTACGGCGTGATGGACGAGGCGACCTCGCGCGCCTTCGAGCGCAACAACACGGTGACCCGCCTGCTCGCCCGGCTGCTCGACCTCCCGGAGCCGAGCTAGGGGCATTTCCCCCGGCACGCGCGCGACGCTACGGTTCGCTGCGCGCCGAGAGTCCTCCGACGGAGGTGTCCCCGTGAGTCAGTCCCCGCGTCGCTTCGAAGGCAAGGTCGCCCTCGTCACAGGGGCAGCGTCCGGAATCGGCCGCGCGACCTGCGAACGGCTCGCGAGCGAGGGCGCGAGCCTCGTGTGCGCCGACGTCCAGGCCGAGGCCCTCCAGGCGACCGTGAAGGCCTGCCAGGAGCGCGGCGCCCGGGCGGAGCAGATCCTGTGCGACGTGAGCGACCCCGATCAGGTCCGCGCGACGGTGAAGCTCGCGATCGACCGCTTCGGTCGCCTCGACGTGCTCTGCAACATCGCCGGCATCCTGTTGATGGAGCACGCCCACGAGACGCGCCTCGAGGACTGGCGGCGCATCCTCGACGTGAACCTGACGGGGACCTTCCTGATGTCGGTGGCGGCGCTCCCGCACCTGCTCGAGGCGAAGGGCAACATCGTGAACGCCTCGTCGACCTCGGCGCTCGCGGGGCTCCCCTACGGCGCGGCCTACGGCGCCTCGAAGGGCGGCGTGCTCGCGCTCACGCGGACCTTCGCGGTCGAGTACGGCAAGCAGGGGCTGCGCACCAACGCCGTCTGCCCGGGCTCCATCCAGACGCCGATGACGACGCGCAACAAGCTGCCCGAGAACCCGGACATGAAGCTCATCATGCGCGCCGCAGCGCTCGACCGGCCACGCGGCCCCGAGACGGTCGCCGGCGTGATCGCGATGCTCGCCTCCGAGGACGGAGCCCACATCAACGGCGAGCACATCCGCATCGACGGCGGAACCCTCAGCTAGAAGGTCAGCACCGAGCGTACGACCTCGCCGGCCTGCATCGCCCGGAAGGCCTCGTTCACCTCCTCGAGCGGCATCCTTCGCGTGATCATCCCCTCGAGATCGAGCTTGCCGGCCTTCCACAGCCGCAGCAGCCTCGGGAAATCGACGCGCACGTTGGCACTGCCGTACATGCTGCCCTTCAGGGTCTTGTCGCCGTAGAAGAGCTCGAAGGCCGAGAAGCTCACCTGCTGCTCGATGCGGCCGACGCCCACGACGACCGCCGTCCCGCCGCGCCGTGCGAGGTCGTAACACAGGCGGATCGTCGCCGGGTGGCCGACGCACTCGAGCGCGTAGTCGAAGCCCTCGGCGCCGGTGATCTGCTGCTTGGCGTCGGCGACGTCCTTGGACAGGCAGGTGTGCGTGGCCCCGAACTTCTTTGCCATCGTGAGCTTGTTGTCGACGGTGTCGATCGCGAGGATCTCCGCGGCGCCCGCGATGCGCGCGCCCTGGATCGCGGCGATGCCGACGCCGCCGCAGCCGATCACCGCAACGGACGAGCCGGGGCGGATCTGCGCGGTGTTGATCGCGGCGCCGACGCCGGTCGTGACGCCGCAGCCGATCAGCGACACCACGTCGAGCGGAATCGAGGCGTCCACCGGGATCACCGCGTTCTCGGGGACGATCATCTCGTCTGCGAAGGTCCCACAGCCGGTCATGCCCGGGATCGTCTTGCCGTCGATGAGGAAGTGGGCCGCGGTCGCCATCGAGATCATCGTCTCGCACAGGTTCGACTGGCCGCGCAGGCAGGCCTTGCACTTCCGGCAGGCGGGCGTGAAGGAGATGATCACGTGGTCGCCGGCCTTCACGTCGGTGACGCCCGGCCCGACCTCCTGGATGATCCCGGCCCCCTCGTGGCCGAGGACGACGGGCGTCGGCTGCGGGATGGTGCCGTTCTGCACTGAGAGATCGGAGTGGCAGACGCCGCTCGACACGATCTTCACGTGGACTTCGCCGGGCTTCAGATCGGTCAGGCGGACGTCGTTGCGAACGTCGAGTTCCTTGTTGAGCTCCCACAGAACAGCGGCCCTCATCGCGGTGTCTCCTCTTCTCTCGCGTGCGCGGTTGCGTGCGTCTCGTCGTCGGGGACGGGCGCGGCCTGCCGGCCGGCCGCCGCCAACCTTACCAGAGGGGCTCCGAGCCGACCAAGGCCCGCCACCCCACCAGACCCCGCGTTCCGGCGCGGCAGGAAGAGCCCCTCCCGGGGCCCGCGACCCCCCGCGCGCCGAGGTCGATATAGTCCAGCCCATGATCGAAGGCGGCGGACAGGATCCCGGCTCGGCCCGACGCGTTCGGACGGCGCGGCGGCGCCGCCGCCTGAGCTTGCTGGCGATCGCCGCGACTGCCCTGCTGGTACTCGCCGCGCTCTTCGGTCGGCGTCTGCTGGAGGGCACCGACGAGCCCGTCGCGAGCGAGGACGCGTCGCTCCCGGCTGCGGCGCGCCCGGCCGAGCCCCGGGTGCCGGCTCCGACGGACCCGCTCGCGGCGCAGCCGGAGCCGGAGCCCGCCGAGCCGCTCCCCCCGCTCGCCGAGAGCGACGCCTTCGTACGCGAACGGGCGGGCGCCGCGTCCGCTCGGCAGGAGCTCTCCGCGTGGCTCGCCGGCGAGGGTCTGGTCACGCGCTTCGTGGCGGCCGTCGACAACGTGGCGAACGGCGAGAGCCCGCGCGCGCACCTTCGCGAGCTCGGACCGCGGACGCCCTTCCAGACCGCCCAGCGCTCGGGAAAGGACTTCGTCACCCCGGCATCCGGGTCGCGCTACGACGTCGTCGCCAACGTCTTCGGCTCGCTCGACGCGGAGATCTGCGCGCGGCTGCACCGGCTGCTGCTCCCGCTCTTCGAGGAGGCCTACGGCGAGCTCGGTCGGCGCGAGGGCCCTTTCGACGACGTGCTCGCCCGCGCCTTCCGGGAGCTCTTGCGCACGCCGCTGCGAGACGCTGAGGTCGAGGTCGTGCCCGGGATCCGCAGCTACCGCTACGCCGACCCGGAGCTCCAGGGGTTGAGCCCCGCGCAGAAGCAGCTGTTGCGCACGGGGCCGCGCAACGCGCGCGCGATCCAGGCCAAGCTTCGGGAGCTCGCGGCTGCGCTCGGCCTCGACGTCGACGGATCGACCCGGGCAAGCCCCGCGCGCTGAGGATCCGTGAAGGTGTCGCCCAGCAAGCGTGCCTCGGCGGCGCTGCGCGCGCTCGTCGCACTGCTTGGGATCGGGTGCGGCGCGCCCGAGGAGATCTGGGTCCCGACCCTGCGACTCGCCGAGATCGCAGAGCCCGGGCGCGAGCGGGCGCCTCTCGCGACGATCGAGCGCGACACCCGCCCGGTGCTGCGCGACTGGCCGGAGCTGCGCATCTTCGATGCTCGCGACTTTCCGCTCCCGCCCGAGGGCCGGCTCGCGCTGCGCTTCCCGGTGCCAGCGCCACTGCGCACCGACTCCCCGCTGGTGCTCGAAGCCTTCGTGCAGGGAAATCCGCGCCTCGATGCCTACCGGCGCGAGTTCGCTGGCGCGGTCCCGATCGAAGGCAGCGGCGACGCGGCGATGCTCGAGCTCGCGCTGCGCATCGACCCCCGCCGCGCGTGGCGCGCGCGCGGCGCCCCGGCCACCGCGTCCGCCTTCGTGACGGCACGCCCGTTGCCCGCCAATGCCGCGATCGAGGTCGCGGACGTCGAGCTGCCATCCGGCGCCGTTCTCGAGCTCTCGCTCGGGATCCTGGAGGCCGCCTGGGGTCAGGGGCCGGTGGCGTTCCGCGTGCTCGCCTGTGCGGGCCCGGACGCCTGCGAGCCGGTGTTCGAGGAGACGGTCGATCCCAACGCGGCCGAGCGCGGGCGCTGGCGCGCCCGCCGGATCCCGCTCGCAGCACATCGGGGCCGGCGGGTGGATCTGCGCTTCGAGGCCCAGCCAACCGGCTCGGCCTGGAGCCTCCCGCTCTGGGGAGATCCGACGCTGCTGCGCGAGGAGCCGCGCCGCGCGGGAGACCTCGACCTGCTGCTGGTTTCGCTCGACACGCTGCGCGCGGATCACCTCCCGAGCTGGGGCTACCCGCGCGATACGGCGCCCTTCCTCGCCTCGCTCGCCGCGCGCGGAACCCTCTTCGAGCACGCGATCGCCGCAGCCCCCTCGACGACCCCTTCGCACATGAGCCTCTTCACCTCGCTCCAGCCCTCCGTCCATGGCCTGCTCGGAAACACGGCTCTCGCCGCGCTCCCCAGCGAGCTGACGACGCTCGCGGAGCTGCTACGCGATGCAGGCTTCGCGACCGCCGCGGTGACCGAGGGCGGCGGCGTGGCCCTGCACCTAGGCTTCGAGCGGGGCTTCGGTGTCTTCATCGAGAACCCGGTCCCGATTCCCCACCGCCCGGGCCTCCAGGCGCCGGTCAGCTTCGACCTCGGCCGGAGCTGGCTGAAGGCCCAGCGCGATCGGCGCAGCTTCCTCTTTCTGCACAGCTACGAGGTACATGGGCCCTATCGGGCGCCGGATGCGTATGCGGGCTTCTTCGCGCAGACGCCGCCGGGTCTCGAGCCCCACCCGGGGCTACGCCCGCATCAGCGCCCGGTGCACTACGACCGCGAGATCCGCTTCGTCGACGACGAGCTCCGGCGCCTGATCGGCGCGCTCGAAGCCGAGGGTCGACTCGAGCGCACATTGCTGGTGCTGACCTCGGATCACGGCGAGGAGTTCCTCGAGCACGGCTGGATCGGGCACGGTGCGACGCTTCCGGAGGAGGTGCTGCGCGTCCCGCTCCTCGTGCTCGGCCCTGGGATCCCGGCGGGTCGCAGGATCTCGCAGCCGGTCGGACTGGTCGATCTCGCGCCGACCCTGCTCGAGCTGCTCGGCGCGCCTCCGCTGCCGGCCGCGATGGGCCGGAGCTTCGCCTCGCTGCTGCAGGGATCACCGACCCCTGGCGACTCCGACGCCCGCCCGCTCTTCTCGGAAACCTGGTTCGAGGCCGGCTTCGGGGCGGAGGGACCGAAGCCGGTGCAGCAGCCGAGCTACGCGGTCCGCCTGGGCTCGCGAAAGCTCGTTCGCCTGCGCGCGGGCGAGGGCTTCCGCTATGCCTACTTCGACCTCGCCAGCGACCCGGCCGAGCAGCGCGATCTCTACGCCGCGGATCCGGACGCCGCCGCTGATCTGCGCGCGCTCCTCGACGCGTACCCCGAGCGCGTCGTGCGCTTGCGTGAGGCGCTCCTGCCGGAGCGCACGTCGGACGGCACCCTCGACCCCGAGCGGGAGTCCCAGCTGCGTGCGCTCGGCTACCTCCAGTGATGCGCAATCAGATGAAGCCAACTTCCACCGTCACCAACACGTCGCGAACCGGCACTCACCGTCAGGGAAGGGGGTTCCCCGAAATCGGGGCCCCTCGCAAACCGCGTCTCTCGCAATGCAGCAGAGCGCCGGCGGCACAGCCGACCGTCCACGACAGGGGTCGAACATGGCTTGGTGGATTGCACTTTCGGTGATTGGATTCGCGGGCTTCCTCTTCGACAGTGAGATCGCCCGACATATTCCGTTTACGGAGCTCACGGTTCGGCAGACGATGATCGGAAGCCTGATGGGTCTCGTGACCGGCTTCTCGATCCACGTCTTCGAGCGCATGCGCTAGCAGAGCTTCGGAGCGTTCAGTGCGTCGCGACCGGAAGGTCGCGACGCACCCCGCGCCCGCTGCTTCGGCGCCGCCCGTCAGCGACCGCGGGCTCGTCGCCCTGCGCGGGCGACTGCGTCTCTCCGATCGCAGCGATCGGCCCAGAGGTCCGCACGCCGAGCGCCTCGGCCAGCTCCAGGAAGGAGCGGTTCACCCCTGCCACGTAGGCATCGAGATCGGGAACCCGGTCGTAGTCCGCATTGAAGCCCCAGCAAAGCCGCCCGTTGTAGCTGATCACGCCCGTGACGAGGCCGATGTCCTCGAGCAAGGGGGCCTGGGGATAGATCGCGAGCAGCTCGGCCCCGCAGAGGTAGAGCGGGAACGCGGGGCCCGGCACGTTCGTCACGATCGTATTCAGCGTGCCGCGCGCGAAGCCCTGTACGTCGATCGGAAGCCACTCGTGGATCGCATTCACGAGCTCGACGGCCTCCGCCTGGCGCGAGTCCTTCAGCGCCTGCGTCTCGCGACGGATCGCCGCGAGGCGCGCCAGCGGATCGGCCTCTCCGATCGGGAGCCGCAGCAGCCACGCCGAGACGCGATTGCCCGAGATCCGGCTGCGCTCCTGCTGCTGGCGGACGTCGACCGGAGTGCTCACCCGAAAGTCGATCTTTTCAGGTCTAACTCCCCGTCTTTTCATGAAATCCCTGATCGCTCCGGCCGCGATTCCCAGCACGATGTCGTTCAACTTGCAGCCGGCCGCCCGACGCATCTCCTTGACGTCTTCGAGCGGTAGTGCCGTCCACTCGAAGATCCGGTGCGGACCCACCGGGCCGTCCAGCGGTGTCTCGGAAGCGGAGCGGAGCTTCCACAGCGCCATCCCTCCGAGCGCACGCAGGCGACGTCCGACGTCGCCCCCGCGGTCGGCGCTGTCGCGTAGGAAGGCCGCAAGACGAGCGGCGGAACGCAGCGGAGCCAGCAGGCGGTGCAAGCGTTCGTGCCGGCGGAGCTCTGCGTCGCTCGGCTCCGGGCGCGGCAGCCAACGCGGGACCTCGCCGGCATCCGGCACGACCTCGGGGCGTCGCGACATCATGATCTGCGAGAGCACGATCCCCGCCGCACCGTCGAGCATGCAGTGGTGGAGCTTGTTGATCGTCGCGAAGCGACCCGCCTCGAGGCCCTCCACGACCCAGATCTCCCACGGCGGCCGCGAAAGATCGAGAGATTGCTCCATGATGCGGGCCGACAGACGCTTGAGCTGCGCCTCGTTCCCGGGTCGGGGCAGCGACGTGTGGCGCACGTGGAAATCCAGGTTGAAGTGCGGATCGTCGACCCAGACGGCTTGCTGCGATCCCGGGATCCAGCGCAGCTTCTGCCGGTAGCGCGGCACCCGGTGCAGCACGCGCTCCGTCGCGCTGCGGATCGCCGCGAAATCGATGCCGCCGTCGGAGCGCGCGAGCGGCCCGGCGCGGAAGATCTGCGTCCCCGCGGTGTGCATCGGAAGGCCGTGCCGTTCCCAGAGCAGGAAGTCGTTGTCCTGCGGCGAGAGCCGCTCGTACGCGTATCGGGCCATGCCTGCACGCCTCCGCTTCCCGGAGAGGCAAGGCGCGTGCCAGCGCCCGTAGTCCGGGCCGAGCCCGAAAGGCGCGATCTGAGGCGGATCGCAGCGATCCCGCCACCGGGCTGCGGCGTTCGGCCTCAGCGACGCGGCGCCTCCCCCTCACACGTCCAGCGTGACGTGGGCCTCCCAGCCGTCGCCGCAGCGCACGACGCGCAGGCCGTGGGCCGTCGCAGCCTTCACCTCCGTCGCCAGGCGATGGCGCGCCGGATCGATCGCCTCCCCGACCACGCTGCCCTCGACCCGCGCGCTGCCGGGCGCCGTTGCGATGCGTAGCGGCCCGGCGCGCAGCAACCAGCCGCGCGCATCGCGCAGGAAGACGAGCTCGTTCAAGAACGCGAGCAGCAGCAGCTCGAGGTCGGGCTCCTCGAGGCGCAGCAGCTGCTCGCTTCGCAGCTCCAGCGCCGACGGCTCGTCGAGCGTGGCGGCGAGGAGCGCATCGGCGGCTGCCGCGAAGAGCTCCTCGAGGCTCCCAGCGCGCGCCACGAACGCGAGGTCGCTCGTCACGGCCTCCGTCCACTCGAAGCCGCGTGCGGCGCTCATCCCTTCACGTTGCAGACGGGGATCAGGTGAGCGACCCGACGGGAGACGCCGGCCTCCTCGGTGGAGCGCGCCACGTCGTCGACGTCCTTGTAGGCGAGCCCCGCCTCCTCGGCGAGGCCCGCGAGCGTGGCCGCCCGTACCAGGATCCCGCGCGCCGCGAGCCGCTGCTGGAGCTCGCGCCCATCCACCAGACGGCGGGCTCGGCGCCGGCTCATCGTCCGCCCGCTCCCGTGCGCGGTGCTGAAGAAGCTCGCTGCAGCGCTCGCGACGCCGGCCAGCACGTAGGAGCCCGTCTCGAGGCTGCCGCCGATGATCACCGGCTGTCCCGTCTCGCGGTAGGCGGCCGGCAGCTCGGGGTGACCGGGCGGCAGGGCCCGGGTGGCCCCCTTGCGGTGCACCAGCAGCTCGCGCTCGCGCCCGCGCCCCCCGATCCGGTGTCGCTCGAGCTTCGCGGTGTTGTGCGAGACGTCGTACACGTTGCGAATGCCGAGCTCCGCGGGGGTCTTGCCGAAGACCTCGCAGAACACCTCGCCAATGCGGTGCTGGATCACTTGACGGTTCGCGAACGAGACGTTCGCGGCGGCGCACATCGCGGCGTAGTAGCTCCGACCCTCCTGGGAGTCGAAGGGCGCACAGGCGAGCTCCCGGTCGATGACCTCGAGTCCGAACTTTTTTGGCATCGCGCGCAGGAAGAGCTGGAGATAGTCCGTTGCCACCTGGTGTCCGAGCCCGCGGCTCCCGCAGTGGAACATCACGACCACCTGCTCGGGGTGCTCGAGACCGAACGCGCGCGCGAGCTTCGCGTCGAAGATCCCGGCGGGATGCAGGACCTGGACCTCGAGATAGTGGTTGCCCGAGCCGAGCGTCCCGAGCTGCGCGCGCCCGCGCTCGAGCGCCCGTTCGCTCACGCAGGCCGCGTCGGCCCCGGCAAAGCAGCCCCCGGCCTCGGTGCAGGCCAGGTCCTCTGCGCTGCCGAAGCCCGCGCGCACGGCCCAGCGCGCCCCGAGCGTGAGGACCTCCCCGAACTCGGACTCCGACGGCCGCAGGAAGCCCTGCGAGCCGACGCCGGCCGGGACGCGGGCGGCGAGCCGGTCGACGATCTCGCGCAGACGCGGCTCCAGCTGCGGCCAGAGCAGGTCCGTACGCACCAGGCGCATGCCGCAGTTGATGTCGAAGCCGATGCCGCCCGGCGAAATCACGCCGTGGCGCGGGTCGATCGCCGCCACACCGCCGATCGGGAAGCCGTAGCCCCAGTGGGCGTCGGGCATGCACAGGCTCGCGTCGACGATCCCCGGAAGGGTCGCGACCTTTGCAGCCTGCGCGAAGACCTGGTCGTCCATCTCGCGAACGAGCTTCTCGCTGCCGAAGACGCGCACCGGCACGCGCATGCCCGGCCGCCAGCTGGCCGGGAGCTCCCAGGTCGCGGGGCCTGCACTGCGTAGCTCGGGAGGCGCACCCACCGCTCGGGACCTCGAAGGATCGGGCTGGTCGATCGCCGCGGGGCGCGCAAAGCGAGGAGCGAAGCGCCACCGCGGAACCTGGAGGATACCCGTTGGCCCGCTTCCAGACCTTCCTGCGTCAGGGCCCCGTCGATGGCGGCGCCGCGCGCGGCCGCACGCGGAGGATCTGCACGCGACCGCCGAACTGCGGCACCGGCAGGCCGACGAGCGCGAGCGCTTCGCACTCGGCGAGCTGACTCGCGGCGCAGCCCACCGCTTGCAGGCTCGAGCGGAAGTCGGCCAGATATCCGAGGCGCTTCTCGAGCACGTATTCGAGGACACGGCCCGACTCGCGCGCCCGAAGCGCGTCGACATTCACCGCGCCATCGAGGTTCACGACCGTGCGCCGGCCGAAGTAGCTCAGGATCCCCGCGTTGAAGGAGCCCACCCTCGCGCCGGGCTCCGTGTGCTGGGCGATCCAGGTCGCGGCCTCGAGCTGGTTCACCCGGTGTACGGAGCGAAGGCCCCAGCGCTCGCGCTGGTGGGGGCCGAGCGCCGCGACGAGCAAGAGCGCCGTGCCGAGCGTCAGCGCCGGCGCGGGCCAGCGCCGTCCCGGGGCCAGCACTCGCGCACTCGCCTGCGCGTGATCGAGCACGAGCCCCAGTACCAGCGCGGCGAGGAACGCGAGCGGGGCGTAGTACCACTCGCGCGTCCACCAGCGGACACCGGTGTGTACGAGGAAGGTCGCCAGGATCCCGCAGGCCGGCGCGGCGAGCCGAAGGCACTGCTGCCGGAGCCGCCGCGCGGGGCCCGCCGGCGCGAGCAGCTGAAGCGCAAGCAGAGCCGCCGCGATCGCAGCGAAGCGTCGGACCCCGCTGGGACTCGGCGCGAGATAGAGGAAGCCCGCCCGAGCGAGGTCGCGCAGCGTCACCTCGAGCGCCCGCTCCCAGAGGATTGCCGGCCCGGAGCCGTGACTCGCCAGGTAGGCCTGCTGGAGCTGTTCGGGGATCGCCGTGGCGCTCACCTGGAGCACGCTCCCGAAGGTTGCGAGATTCCACGCCAACCAGGGCAGGACCACCAGCGTCGCGGCCGAGCCGGCGACGAAGGCCCCGGCGAGCCCGTGCCGCCACGCGCGCCCCTCGCGCAGCACGATCCCCGCGAGGAGCGCAGCGAACACGACGACCGCGTCGGTGCGAGCGAGCAGCATCAGTCCCGCGGCGACGCCGAGACCTGCGCAGCCGCGCAGCGCGATCGGGCGCGGCCGCGCCGCAAGCGTCACGAAGATAAAGATCGCGAGGCCCTGCGTCGCCACCGCGAGCGAGGTCTCGAGGCCGTTCACCGAATCGAGGATCACCGTCGGATGGATCGCGTACGCGCCGGCAGCGACGAGCGCTGCGCTCGGGTGCGCTCCGACCGCGCGCAGCAGCGCATAGACCCAGCCGACGTTCGCAACGGCGAGCAGAGCGCCCAGCGTGAGCCCGACGCGCAGCGCGAGCAGGGGATCGGAGAGGGTCGCCGCTCCCGGCAGCAGCAGCAGCAGCCAGAGCGGGTGGAAGCCGTTGGTCGGCGTCTCGCCGTCGAGGCTCGGTCCGTGGCCGGAGGCCAGCTGATGCGCGATCTGGAAGTAGTAGTACGCGTCATCGGGCGTCGCGTCGCGCACCAGCACGGAGAGATCGCCCCAGGCGACCGCCAGGCGGAGGAGGGCCGCAACAGCGAGCAGGCCGAGGAGCGAAATGCAGGCAGCACGTCGGCCACGGCTCGTCCCGGGCAACTCCTCGCGCGGCAGGTCGACGGGCGGCACGGCCAGGGATTGTATCCTCGGACGTCGCTTCGTTGCGCTACGGTCCCCGCCGGAGGAAGCGGAGTGTCGGAGCCCGGCATGTGGCGGCGCTGTAGCGCCTGCAAGAAGCCAATCGCCCTCGGCGCGAACTACTGGGTCTGCAACGTATCGACCTGCAACCGCACGCGGACGGCGCTCGCATTCTGCACGGTCACCTGCTGGGAGGTACACCTCCCCGAGGCCCACCACCGCGAGTCCTGGGCGCTCGAACGCACCGCACCGAAGACGCCGAGCGAGGGGGCCGGCGCGACTGCGGCGAAGCCGGCGGCTCCGCGCGAGCCCGCCGAGCGAAGCGGAGAGCTCCGGCTCGTGCGCCCGGCGGCGGCCTCGAACCGGCCGGCCGCTCCGCGCGAGGTCCTGATCATCGTGAGCCGCCTCAAGGACTATATCCGCGCGCGCTCGGGCTTTCATACCTCGGAAAGCGTCCTCGACCCGCTTTCGGACGCCGTGCGGCATCTGTGCGACGAAGCGATCTTGAAGGCGGAGCGCGAGGGGCGGCGGACGATCCTCGACCGCGACGTCCCGAAGGTCTGAGCTCGGCCGCGACCTGTCGCCGCCAGCGCCGCCCGTCGGCGTAAGATGGCGCCGATGTCCGATCGCGAGCGGCTCGCGTTGACACTCCTCACGCTCGGCGTGGCCGCACAGTACCTGTGGAACGCCTGGAGCATTCCCCCCGCTCAGCGGATACGACGCCGCCGGCCACGCTGGCTACGCGCTCTTCGTGGCTCGGGAGGCGCGGCTGCCGGAGCCCTTCTCCGGCTGGGTCAGCTTCCATCCTCCGGCCTGGTACCTCGCCGCCGCGGGCGTGTTTCAGGTGCTCGAGCCCCTCGGCCCCGTTGCGTTGCGCATCGGCCTGCGTGCCATCGCGGCTCTCGCGTGGCTCAGCGCCGGTCTGTGGCTGCACCGCGCGATGCGGAGCCAAGGCGTCCGCCCCGCGACGGCGTGGGTGACGACCGCGCTGCTCTGGCTCGTACCGGTGAACCAGCTCTCCGTTGCGATGCTCGGCAACGAGGCCTTTGCGGCGGCCTGGGCCGTCGCGTGCGTGGTCTGCGTGCTGCGGCTGCAGACGGAGCCGCGGGATTGGCGCGCGGCCCTCGGCGCCGGGCTCAGCGCGGGGCTCGCCTTCGCGAGCAAGTTCACCGGCGTCTGGGTCGCCGCGGCCTGCGCCGTCCCCTTCGCGCGTCGCGATCTCGACAGCCGCGGCGTCCGCGCGCTCGCGCTCTGCGCGCTTGCCGGGCTCGCCGTCGCGGGGCCGGTGGTGGCCCGCAACCTCGCGCTCACCGGCTCTCCCGTCCCGATGACGCGCACGAGACACGCGTCGATGCAGGCGGCAGAGGCCGCGCTGAGCCTCGGCCCGCGGCGCATTCGCGACTACCTCTGGATCCCAGCCGACTGCCTGGCGCGGCCCTCCGTGCACCAGCTTCGCGAGCGCCCGGGCGCCTGGTCGAATCGCAACCCCGCGATGGCGAGCGTGCCCTGCCTCGCCTACGCGGGGCTCTGGTACGACCCCTTCGCACAGCGCATCCCGATCGCGCGCCACCGGGACGGCGAGTGGCTCGGTCCGCTTCTGCTCACACTCGGTCTGGTTCCAACCGCGCTCGTGCTCGCCGGCCTAGCACTCGCCACGCGCGACCTCGCTCGGCAGCGCGGTCGCTCTTCCGAGGCCCCGCTGGTGCTGATGACGGCGCTCGCGGCGGCGAGCTTTGCAGGCTTCACCTGGCTGGCCCCGTCGCTCAGCGCAGCGAAGGCCTCGTATCTGATGCCGCTCGCCGCTCCCGCCGCGCTGTTCTTCGCGCGGGCCGCCGACGCCCTTCCCCGGCGGCTGCGGGCTGTGGCCCTCGGCCTCTCGCTCGCTGCCGCGCTCGCGTCGGGCCTCGCCTTCACGAGCGGCGTGGCCGCCCTTCCGGACCGTGAGCACGCGCGCGTCGAGGCGGGCGTGTGGCAGCGGATCGGCCGAAGCCTGCCGGGCTCGCGCATCGACGAGGCCGTCGACCTCCTCGCCGGCCCCGCCCCGCCCGTCCCCGAGCCCGCCCGCCGTCCGGCTCTCCCCCCGGGCCCCCGACCCAGGTAGTTGACAGTGTCTACAAGATAGTAGACATTGTCTACGTGGTTGCTCCCCGTCCCGAGCCCCTCGACGAGCGCCTGGTCGATGTCGCGACCGAGCTCGTCGCCCGCGAGGGCCTCGAGTCGCTCACGCTCCGGCGGATCGCACGCCGCGCCGGCGTCTCGCACGGCGCGCCGGGGCGCCACTTCGCGGGGCTCGCCGACCTGCTCGCCGAGGTTTCTGCGCGCGGCTTCCGCCTGCTGCACGACGCCGTCGAGCACTCGGCGGAAGGCCTCCCCGCCGGGGCCGGCCCCCTGCTTCGCCTGGCCGCGGCCGGACGCGCCTACGTCGAGTGCGCCGTCCGGAACCCGGGCCTCTTCGCGTTGATGTTCCGAAGCGTGTCGCAGAGCGCCGCGAACCCGCGCCTGCGGAGCGAAGCGCAGCGCGCCTTCGACCAGCTGCTGCGCCATGTGCGCGCCGCGCAGGACGCGGGCTGGCACACACAGCGCGATACACGCCTGCTCGCCGGGTCCGTCTGGGCGTCCGTTCACGGCCTCGCGCTGCTCTGGACCCAGGGCGCGCTGGCACAACCGCTCTCGGGCGCGTCGCTCGACGACGCGCTCGCCACCACGCTGGAGCTGGTCCTCGACGGGCCAACTCCCGCAGCGCCGCGCAAGCGGACGAAAGGCAGACCCAGGGCATGAGCGAGAACCCCTATCTCTCCGGAAACTTCGCACCCGTCGAAGACGAGCTCTGCGCGCTCGACCTGCCGGTGACCGGCAGCGTGCCCCGCGAGCTCGAGGGGCTGCTGCTGCGCATCGGGCCGAACCCGGTCACGCCGCCTCCGCCGACGCACCACTGGTTCCTCGGCAGCGGCATGCTGCACGGCGTCCGGCTGCGCGACGGGCGCGCCGAGTGGTACCGCCGTCGCTACGTGCGCGACGACGAGGTGGTCGCCGCGAAGGGCTGGCCCGCGGTCGCCGGCCCGCGCCCGGAGTTCCAGCTCGCGGGGGGCGTCGCCAACACCCACGTGATGGCACACGCCGGCCGCATCTTCGCGCTCGTCGAAGGAGGCAACCTGCCCGTCGAGATCGATCGGGAGCTCGAGACCGTCGCCCGCTCCGACTTCGGCGGGACCCTTCCCGGCGGCTTCACGGCGCATCCGAAGCGCGATCCCGACACCGGGGAGCTTCACGCGGCCGTCTACTCTCCGCTCGGGGAGTCTTTGCAGTACGTCGTCGTCGGCTCCGACGGAAGGGTCCGCCGGATCGTCGACCTTCCGCGTCCGGGCAAGCCGATGGTGCACGACTGCGCGATCACCGCCCGCTACTTCATCGTCTTCGATCTGCCGGTGACCTTCGATCCCAAGAACCTGGAGGACGGTTTTCCGCTCCCCTACCGCTGGAACCCGGACTACGGCGCGCGCGTCGGCCTGCTGCCGCGGGAGGGCGCTGCCGGCGACATCCAGTGGTGCGAGGTCGAGCCCTGTTATGTCTTCCACGCGATGAACGCGTGGGACGCCCCCGACGGTCGCGTGGTCCTCGACGTGGTGCGCCATCCCCGGATGTTCGCCACCGACTTTCGGGGCCCGAACGAGGGCGCGCCCACGCTCGAGCGCTGGACCCTCGATCCCGCGGGCGGCGCGACGAAGCGGGAGTGCCTCGACGACCAGGGCCAGGAGTTTCCGCGCCACGACGAGCGCCGGATCGGAAAGCCGTACCGCTTCGGCTATACCGCCGCCTTCGGAGCGGAGCTGGCCTTCGGTGGCCTGCGCAAGCACGACCTTCGCGATGGCAAGTGCTCCATCCACGACGAGGGCCCGGCTCGTCACTTCCTCGAGCCGGTCTTCGTGCCCCGCACGCCGGATGCCGACGAGGACGACGGCTGGGTCCTGGCCAGCGTCTACGACGCCAGCACCCACAAGAGCGACGTCGTGATCCTGCACGCCCAGGACTTCAGCGGGGCGCCGGTCGCGACGATCCACCTTCCGGTCCGCGTTCCCTTCGGCTTCCACGGGAGCTGGGTTCCCGATCCGCGCTGAGCCGCGCGCGATACTCCTCGATGTACGCGAGCGAGCGTCGCCCGCGAGCGGTGCGCTCGGCCGGGAAGAGCCGCGACCACAGGCGCTCGAAGGGGCCGCCGTGGAAATAATGCCGGAACCAGCTCTTGCGGAACAGGAACTCGAGCGCCGTCAGCACGCCCATCGCGATCCACACGTCGCGGCTCGAGGCGGTGAACCACGC
This sequence comes from uncultured Spirochaetales bacterium, assembly GCA_964413375.1. Taxonomy (GTDB): domain Bacteria; phylum Myxococcota_A; class UBA9160; order UBA9160; family SMWR01; genus CAZUYC01. The sequence continues at coordinate 18,803 of CAYPSI010000322.1, forward strand.
AGCGACGCTCCCCGCGACGGCCAGCCAGCCGATCGTCGCGGCGCTCGCGAGAAAGAAGACCACCCAGAGGGCCGTGACGCTGCGGCAGTAGCCGCGGATGAAGTCGGGAGCCTCGGGGACGAGCCAGCGCGCCATCGCTTCGATGATCGACCCGGGCCCGCGCAGGCTGGCCGCGAAGAGCAGCGCGAGGCCGAGGTAGACGCCTGCCGGCACGAGGCGCAGGAAGCGCGGGTCGCCGGTGGCTACCCCGAACGCGAGCAGGCCGGCGAGGCCCGCGACCGCGATCCTTCGTTCGCGCGGAGCCGGAGCGCGCAGCCCCAGCGAGAGCGCGACGGCGCCGAGCAGGAGCAGCGCCAGCCCGCGCGTCCCGAGGCGCGGTTGTACGACAGCGAGAACCCACGGGGTGAGCACCGCGAGCACAGCGACCCAGACCCCAGCGAGGACGACCGGCAGCCGCGACGGCCGCGGCTCAGAGGACGGGGCGTCGACCAAGGAAGGCGCTCATCGGCAGCTCGGCGACCGAGTCCGCCGAGGCCGCCTCGCCGAGCACGAGCGCGGCCTGCGCGCGCACGCGGTTGAAGATCTGGAGCGTCGACGCCATCACCTCGTCTTCGGAGCGATCGGTGCCCACCCGCTCGGCGAAATCGATGTTCGTGAGGCCGTGATAGAAGTGCCCGGCGTTCTTGCGGCAGTAGGCGCCCCGTGCGTCGAGCTCGCGCTCCAGCCGGCGGAAGAGATCCCCGAAGTTGTGCAGCGCCTGGAGGACGAAGCTCCGCAGCCGCAGCTGCGAGCCCAGATACTCCGCGTCGAGGTGCCAGTCGCGCAGGTAGGCCGTCGCCCAGAGGTTGTAGTAGAAGCCGAGGTCGAAGTCCCACTTCGCGCAGGTGAGCTCGTAGCTCCCGAGCGTTCCGTACAGGCCCGCGTAGAGCAGCACGGTCGCCTCGTGGCGGAACTTCATGAACGCGTCGTAGAGCTCGGTCCGCTTCGCCAGCGCGTCGGCGTCCTCTCCCGCGGCATCCCGGGCGATCAGATCGCTGAGGAAGTCGTTCTCGAGGGCGATGAAGTCGCTGCCCGGGCTGTAGAGCGGATCCGCCGACGTAGCGGCCTCGCCGCTGAGCCCCCAGCGCTCACGATGGAAGAAGCAGCGCGTGCCATAGGCGATGCGCGCGAGGTGGCCCAGATCGACCAGCTTGGCGCCGTGCAGCAGCGCTGCGACGGCCCGGTGCTCGAGCAGGAAGCGCTGGAAGCCCTCGCGCGTGCGCAGCTCGCGGTCGCGTGCGATGCGTTCGCCGGTGACTCCGACGCTCGTGAGCCCCCCGCGCAAGGGGATGAACCAGATCCAGTAGCCCCGATACATGAAGTGGATCGTCGACAGTCGCCGGGGCGTGTAGCGGACGCGCTCGCGGAACTCCTGCGGCCCCATCGCGTCGATGTCCGCGACGTTCTCGAAGCGCCCCCACACGGACCCGATGCGGTGGGCCCCCTCCGGGACGCGCAGGTCGAGCTGCCGGGCGAGCGTGCCCACGCGTCCCGATGCGTCGACGATCCAGCGAGCGCAGTACTCGCTCGTCCCGGCCTCGTCCTCGACCGCGAAGCGGTGGGCCCCTCCGTCGACGCCCATTTCGATCGACCGAACACTCGCGCCGGTGCGCACGTGGACGCCGTCGCGCCGGTTCATGCCGAGCAGGTCCTGCTCGAAGCTCGCGCGGTCGAGCTGGAAGGCCGGGTGGAAGGGGAAGCTCACGGAGCCCACCTCGCTCATCCCTTCGAGGGGGCAATCCCGTTCCGGCGTATCGAAGAAGTAGCGCAGGCCATTCTTCGGCAGCTGGCGCTCGTAGAGGTAGGTCGAGAGGCCGAGCCTGCGCACCAGGTAGTTCGACGCGATCTCGACCGTGGCTTCGCCGACCTTCGCCGAGCGCTCCGTCTCCTTCTCGAAGAGTCCCACCCGCAGCTCGGGTAGCGCGATGCGCAGCTGCCGGGCCAGCAGGTTTCCGGCGAGACCCCCACCGACGATCGCGACGTCGATCGCCTTCATCCGACCGGCTCCTCGACGCGAGGGCTCACAGCATGCCTCCGTTCACCGCCAGCACGTGGCCGGTGATGTACCCCGCTCCCGGCGAGAACAGGAAGGCCACCGCCGCGGCCACGTCTTCCGGGGTGCCCAGGCGGCGCAGCGGAACCATCGCCGCCAGCGCCTCCCGGTCTGCGCAGCCGAGCATGTCGGTCTCGACCCAGCCGGGCGCCACGCAGTTCACGGTGATCTGGCGACTCGCGAGCTCCTGCGCCAGCGATTTGGTGGCGCCGATCAGGCCCGCCTTCGAGGCCGCGTAGTTCACCTGTCCGCGATTTCCGGTCATGCCCGCGATCGAGGAGATCACGACGATGCGACCGCCTCTGCGCGCCCGCACCATCGGCATCACCAGCGGGTGCAGGACGTTGTAGAAGCCGTCGAGATTGGTGCCGAGGACGCGGTCCCAGGCCTCTCCAGTCATGCCCGGAAAGGACGCGTCGGCGTGGATCCCGGCGTTGTGCACCGCTCCACGGTAGGGGCCGTTCGCCGCGATGTCCGAGGCGATCATCCGGGAACACGCATCGCGATCTGCGACATCGAAGCAGAGCGGCACCGCGCTGCGGCCGAAACCGGCGATCTCCGCACACGCCTTCTCGGCGTCTGCCTGGCTCTTCAGATAGTTGAGCGCCACGTCGAAGCCCGCGCGTGCGAGCGTGAGCGCGATGGCCCGACCGATGCCGCGGCTCGCGCCGGTCACCAGGACCCTGCCCTCCGTGGGGTCTCGCTGGCGTTCAGAGCGCATTTCCACTGGCCCCCTCCAGGGCTTCCCAGGTCTCGACGAGGTAGACGTTGAGGCGACCGTGGACCAGGGCTGATCCCCCGTCAAGCTCGCGGACCTCACAGTCGAAGGCCACCAGGCCGCGCTCCCCGCGATGGTGGCGCGCGCTGACCCGCAGCTCGCGATCGATCGCGAAGTGCTGGACCCCGAAGCTCACCCGGCGCGAGCCGAGGAACACTCCGGGCCGCAGCGCCTCACCGCGCGCGAGCGCGGCGAGGCCGCCGTGCGCAGCGATGCACTGGGCCATGTACTCGAGGCCGATCCAGGCCGGCACGCTACCATCCGGCGCGGCAAGCAGGCGGCTTCGCCGCGGATCGACCGCGCACACCGTGTGAGCGGCCGTGTGCTCGAGCACTCGATCGAGCAGACGCATCGGCCCCGCCTGCGGAAGCAGGGCCGCGATCGCCGGAAAGCCCGCGCCACTCACGCGGCCTCCTCCCGCCAGAAGTCGAAGAAGTTGAACCACTGATAGGGATGGCGCCGGCAGGTTTCCTCGATCTGGGCGACGAAGCGCAGCAGGAGCTCGCGCGCCCACGCTTCGCGCTCGGGCCGGGGGACCCGCGTCGCCGGTGCGAGCGCCCTCATCACCGTCGTGTAGCGCGCGTCGCCGGTCCGCACGCAATAGGCGACGTAGACCGGGCACCCGAGCACACCGGCCAGTAGAAAGGGGCCGAGCGGGAAGCTCGCCTCGCGCCCCAGGAAGCTCGCCGGGGCGCTGCGCGCGGCCGCGCCCGGGATCGCCCGGTCGGCCATCATCGCGACGAGTTCACCGCGTGCGATGCAGGAACGCACCTCGAAGGCCGCCCCGACAGAGCCCGGATCGAGCGGGATCATCCGCACGTTCTTCGCGCCGAGGGACTCGAAGAAGGCATTGATGCGCTCGGCATGGCGATGGAAGACCACCACGTTCACCTTGAGGTCGTGGCGGCGTGCGATGAAGCCCATCATGTCGAGGCTCCCGATGTGCGCACCGAGGAGCAACGCCCCCTCCCCCTTGCGCGCCAGCGTGAAGACCCGGTCGGAGCCGTCGTGGTCGAACTCCATCGCGTCGAGGGCGCCGCTCCAGGCCAGCATCCGCTCGTAGACCACCAGCGAGAACTGGTGGAAGTGCCGCAGCACCGCGCGCAGACCCGGCTTCGCAGCGCCGAGCGCGGCGCGACCTTCGGGCGTGGCGGCGATCCGGCGCAGGTAACGTTGCGATCCCCGCCGGGCTTCGCCCCGCCGCAGCGCGAAGAACCCGCTCGAGAGCGCCGCGACGACGTGCCCTGCCCGCCGCCCGAGATGGCGGAGGATCCAGCGCATCACCGACAGGGTCCACGGACTCCCCGCCTCGGACATCTGCTCCCAGCGCGCCGCGTCGCTCATCGACCCGCTTCCTTCGAGCTCGCGCGCAGGGAGCCCGGAAGCCGCGCCAGCATCCCGACCAGCGATCGGGCATACACGCCCGAGAGCCGCGCGTTGTCGCGCAGCGTGTCGAAGTGCGACAGGCCGCCGCGCCGATAGACGACCCGCGTCGGGAGGTTGCGCACCGGCACCCCCGCCCAGTGCAGCCGGATCACGAGCTCGGGGTCGAACTCCATGTGATCTCCGGTGGGAATCGCGTCGAGCAGCTCGAGCGTCTCCGCGAGCGGGATGCCGCGGAAGCCGCAGAGCGGGTCGACGACGTCGAAGGATCGGGTGGCGAGCCACACCATCAGGCGCGAGAGCTGGCGGCCGTAGAGCCGGCTCTTCGGCGCCGTCTCGTCGAACTGCGGCGCGCCCAGCACCAGCGCCCGGGGCTCCCGCTCCATCTCGGCCAGGAAGCGCGGAACGTCCGCGGCAGCGTGCTGGCCGTCGGCGTCGAGCTGGAGCGCGTGCGTAAAGCCGCGCTCCCATGCGAGCCGGTAGCCCGTCTTGAGCGCCGCACCGCGCCCGCCGTTGCGCTCGCGGTGGTGCACCTGCACCCAGGAGTGGGTCCTCGCCAGCTCGTCGAGCCGCGCGCGTGTCTCGGGGCCGCTGCCGTCGTCCACGATCCAACACGGGATGCCGGCGAACGCGAGCGAAGCGATCACGCCGCCGATCTCGTCCTTGTGGTCGTAGTCGGGGATGAGCAGGCAGGGCTTCACGAGGCTCCCGGCCTTCCCGCCTCGGCGAGGATCGCGCGACCGGAGGCGTAGTCACTGCGGTCGCCATGGATCCGGAAGCGCAGCAGTCTCCCATCGTCGGAGCGCCGGAGCTCGAGGGTCACGCGACCGCCCGGTCGCAGCGGCTCGGGAAACTTGAGCGCCTCGAGCCCGACGAGCTGCGGCGGATGCCCGAGCCATTCCGCGGCGGCGGCCAGCGCCCATCCGAGTTGGACCACGCCGGCCACGAGCGGGAAGCCCTCGAAATGCCCCTCGAGCTGGGCGAGGTCTCTGGGCACGTGGAAGTGGCGGATGAAACGGTCCGGGAGGCGCTGCTCCGAAATGAGCTCTGGCGCCGTGGGTCGACCGGTCGCGCGATCCGCGAAGAGGGCCCGCAGCGCCGCTTGCGGCACCTTGTCCTGGGCATCGCGCGGCAGCGCAGCGACGAAACGCCAGGCGCGCGGCAGCAGCACCGGATCGAAGCGCCCGGCGAGATGCTGAGTCAGGGTGGCCCGCAGCGCGCGCCGCCCTCCCCGCGCGAGAAGCTGCTGGCCGACCGCAGAAGGCGCGACGACGGCGTGGACCCGACGCTCCCCGGCGTGCTCCAACACCAGCAGCGCCACCTCCTCGGCTCCGGAGTGCTCAGCGAGCGCACGCTCCATCTCGGGCAGGGAAAGGCGCTTCTCGCCGACCTTCACCACCCGATCGGCGCGGTCCAGCAGTCGGAAGCCACCGTCGGGCTCGAGCTCGACGCGGTCGCCGAGCAGCGTGCGAGCGCGCCCGCTTCCGGCGGCGTCGCCGACGCTCACGAAGGGCGAGCTCACCAGCAGCCGGGCATCGGCCTCGCGGCGCTCGATCTCGACGCCGGGCAAGGGGTGCCAGACCTCGCCATCGATGTCGCGGCGGCGGATCGCGATGCCACCCGTCTCGGTCGAGCCGAAGATCTCGACGGGCGCCGCGCCGAGCCCTTCCGCCACCTTGTCGGCGGTGGTGGGATCGAGCGGCCCACCGGACGAGAAGACCGCGCAGCAGATCCCGCGCAGCTCTCGCAGATCGGTCGACGCGACGAGCCGCTTCAGATGCACGGGGGTCGTCACGAGCGCTGCGCTCTCACAGGCCAGCAGGCGCGGCAGCAACTCCTGGGTGTGGAGGAGCGTCTCCGCGTGGAACGAGCGACCCGTCGCCAGCGGCCACAGCACCCGGAAGAGCAGGCCGTAGATGTGCTGGTGCGAGGCGGTGGCGAAGACGCGGGCCTCCGCGGGCAGCAGCGATCCGAGGCACTCCTCGAGCACCGCAACCTCGTCCTCGAGGTGGCGCAGCGCCTTCTGCACGGGCTGGCCCTCGCCCGTCGTCCCCGAGGTGCGGAACTCGGCCAACGGCGCATCGCGGTCGAGTGTCGCTCCGGCACCCGCCTCCGAAGGGCCAGGATCGAGCGGCGAGAGCGCCTGCAGTCCGGCCACACTTGCGACGTCGCCGTCGACCAACGCGCCGACCGCACCGTCCGCCAGCCGGCGCAGGGTTTCGGGCTGACGGTTGGGAGGCAGTACCGCGAGCGAGCGTCCACAGGCCAGGGCCAGCAGGCCCACCGCCATCGCGTAGCTGTCGTCGGTACACAAGAGCCAACGCCCGCGTCCGACCTGGGAGGTGCGAGCCGCAAGGGCGCTCACGTCGCGAACCAGATCGCGACGCGTGTGTTCGCCGTTCCTTCCGAAGGCGATCTGCTGGGCCGGATCGCCGACTCCTGCGAGGAGTCGGGACAACGGAATCGGTCGAGTGCGCACCCCGAACACCTCGCTCGCGCGTTCAAGCCCTCAGGGCTGATGCTCGCTGACGAACGCCGCGAGGGCGCGGACGCTGGCGAAGATCTGGCGATTGCGCTCCGGATCGTCGCCGATCTTGACGCCGTAGCGTTCCTCCAGCGCCATGGCCAGCTCGAGGGCATCGATCGAGTCGAGCCCCAGCCCCTCGACGAAGAGGGCCGCATCGGGCTCGATCTCGGCGGCCGTGACGTCTTCGAGCACCAGGGCCGCGATGATCAGCTGCTTGATCTCCTCCTCGAGCGCTTCCACGGTCGCGATCCTCTCTTCCCTTCCGGCTTCCTGAAACTCTGGGTCGGGCCGCGGCCCCAAGTTACTGAAACCGGGGGGCTCCTCCACCGGATTCCGCAGCAGCGACGGCTGCCGGCGTGCGTCCCGCTGGCGCCGATGCTACCGCGGCCCCTCGGGGTCGCGTCCGGGCTAAGCTCCGGGGCGATGGGCCCCGCGACACCCCCGCCGTCGAGCACTCCCACCCGCCGTCCCGCGCTCGCGCTGGGTCGGCGCGCACTCAGCATCGAACAGACGCTGGCGCTCGCGCGCGGCGAGTGCCGGGCCGCAGTCGACGACGATCCCGATCACCGCCGCAAGCTCGAGCGCAGTCGCGCGGTAGTCGTCGAAGCCCAGCGCCGGCGCGAGAGCGTGTATGGAGTGACGACGGGAGTCGGCGCATCCGCGGGCAACGCGATCCCCGAGGCGCTCTGGGGTGAAATGCCCCACAATCTGATCCGTTTCCATGGCTGCGGGACCGGGCGGATCCTCGACGAGACCGAGGCCGCCTGCGTGCTGGTGCTGCGCCTCGCAACGCTGGCGCGCGGGTACTCCGGCGTGCGCACGGAGCTGCTCGAGCGGCTCTGCGAGCTGCTGAACCAGCGCGTGCTGCCCCGGATTCCGGAGGAAGGCTCCGTCGGTGCGAGCGGAGACCTGACGCCGCTGTCCTACCTCGCGGCGCTGGTCATCGGGGAGCGCGAGGCGACGCTGCGCGGGCGCGTCCTTCCGGCGGCCGAGGCCGTGGCGGAGCTCGGCCTCGAGCCGCTCCGGCTCCAGCCGAAGGAGAGCCTCGCGCTGATGAACGGCACCAGCGTGATGACCGCGCTCGCCTGCCTCTGCTTCGAGCGGGCCGAGCGCCTGGCGCGCCTCGCGGCGGCCATCACCGCGATGATCGTCGACGCGACCCACGGCAACCGCGCCCACTTCGATGCGCGGGTCTTCGCGCTCAAGCCCCATCCCGGCCAGACGCTCTGCGCCGAGTGGATCCGCGCGGATCTCGAATCGGACGCGGCCCCCCCCGCTCCCGCGCGCCTCCAGGATCGCTACTCGCTGCGCTGCGCTCCGCACGTCGTCGGCGTGTTGCTCGACGCGCTGGCCCACGCGCGCCCGATTCTCGAGATCGAGATCAACGGGATCGACGACAATCCGCTGATCGACCCGGATGCCGGCGACGTGCTCCACGCCGGGAACTTCTACGGCGGTCACGTGGCCTTCGTCCTCGACGGCCTCAAGACCGCCGTCGCGAACGTGGCCGACCTGCTCGATCGCCAGCTCGTGCTGCTCTGCGTTCCCGAGACCAGCGATGGACTGCCCGCGAACCTCGTGGCAGTGCACAACCCCACCCACCACGGCTTCAAGGCGATGCAGATCACCGCATCGGCGCTCACCGCCGAGGCACTCAAGCTCTGCATGCCGGCGTCGGTCTTCAGCCGCAGCACCGAGTCGCACAACCAGGACAAGGTCAGCATGGGCAGCATCGCGGCGCGGGATTGCCGGCGGATCCTCGAGCTGACGGAGACCGTGGCCGCGATCGCGCTGCTCGCGGCCTGTCAGGCCCTCGATCTGCGCGGAAGCGAGAGCGGCACCCGCCGCGGGCGCGCGCTGCGCGACGCCATCCGCAAGGAGGTCCCCTGGGTCGCCGAGGACCGGCGCCAGGACCTCGACATCGCGCGCGTGCTCGCCCTCTACCGCTCCGCCGGGCTTCCCATCGGGGCGGCCCGGCCGCCGTCGAAAGCGTGACGTGGGATCCAGCCACCGCCTCCGCGAGACCTCCGTCGAGATCGAGGTGCCCTTCCGGCACGTCGACCTGATGGGGATCGTCTGGCACGGGCACTACTACGCCTACATGGAGGAGGCGCGCACGCGCCTGCTGCGCGGCTGCCAGCTCGACGTCGGCGAACTGCTCGGTCCCCGCTACTACTTCTTCGTGATCGAGAGCAAGTGCCGCTACATCCATCCGCTCCACTACGGAGACCGCGTGCGGGCGACGGCCTGGCTGCGAGACGTGAAGCGCCGGATCCACATCGCGTACGAGCTCACGAATCTCACGCAGGCGCGGCGGGCGGCACGCGGCTACACGATGCTCGCGACCACCGACCGGGAGCGCAACCTCCTGCTCGAGACTCCCGATGAGATCCAGCGCCGCCTGCTGGGCTAGCGCCCTCGTCGCCTCGCTGGCCGTCGCGGGGGAGCCCGTGGATTCCGGCGACGAGCTCGCCGAGATCCTGCGCCGCATGGCCTCCACCCCCGGCGTCGAGGCGCTCTTCGACGAAAGCAAGCAGCTCGCGCTGCTGGCCGCCCCGCTCGAGACCCGGGGCGTGATCTACTTCGTTCCGCCCGACCGCTTCGCGCGCTTCACGACCCGCCCGGGCAAGAGCGCACTGCTCGTGAACGGCGAGAGCGTAGAGCTGCGCGAGGGCCCGGGCGCGGAGCCGATCGATCTCTCGGGCAATCGCGTCGCCCGCGTCTTCGTCGAGAACTTCGTGGCGCTCTGGAGTGGCGACCGCGACCGGCTGGAGCGTCTCTACGCACCGGAGTTCCGGGGCACGCGCGAGGCCTGGGAGCTCCGCCTGGTTCCCCGGCGCGCGCCGCTCGCAGACGTCATCGCCGTCGTCACGCTGCGCGGCGACCGCGCCAGCATGCAGGAGCTGATCGTCGAGGAGCGCGACGGAGATCGCACCACGACGCGCTTCGGAGCGACGCGCAGCGATCGCGTGTTCACGCCCGCGGAGCTGCAGCAGATCTTCGTCGTCGGTGCGCCCCTCGAAGGCGTTCACGCGGAGCGCTGAGCGTCGATGTCCCGGCGCAGCGGCCTGCTGCTCGTGGCACTGACGGCCGGGATGATCCTGTATTGCGCGCTGCACCTGCGCGTCGGCACCGACCTCACGCACTTCCTCCCGGTGAGCAGCGGCTCCGAGCTCGCGGCGCTCTCGGGACTGCTGGCCGACTCTCCCCTCACCCGGACGGTCGTGCTCTCGATCGGCGCCGACGACCCGTCGGTCGCAATCGCCGCCGCGCAGGAGCTGGCCGACGCGGTGCGCGGCCACCCCGAGCTCGCATGGACCCGTTCGCGGGTGAACGAGGCGGACTTCGAGAGCCTCTACCGGCTGTATTTCCCGCATCGCCTGGCCTTCCTGTCGAGCCAGCCAGAGCGGGAGCTGCCTGCGCGTCTGACGGAGACCGCGTTGCGAGAGCGGGCCCGCGAGGTGCGGCGCAGCCTGGGCTCGCCCGCGTCGAGCTTCTTCGAGCCGCTGGCGGCAGCCGATCCGCTTGGCGCGTTCGAAGGCCTGTTCCGAGACTTCCAGGCGGGGCAGCCGGTGCTGCGCGTGGTCGACGGTCAGTTCGTCACGGCCGATGGCCGCTACGCGATCGTCCTGCTGGGAACGCGCGGCTCGGCCTTCGACTCGGGAGCCCAGGGGCGCCTGCTCACCGATCTGCGCGCGGCGTTCGCAGCCATCGCGTCGCATCGCGGTCACGGGCTAGAGCTCGAGCTCAGCAGCGTGGGGGCCTTCGCCGTCGACGCCGAGCGCAGCATCAAGGCCGACGTCGCGGTGATCGGGATCTGCTCCTTTCTCGGCGTGGTGCTGCTCTTCATCGCCTTCGTGGCATCCTGGCGCGGCCTGCTGATCGTGATCGTTCCTCCGCTGGCCGGCATCCTCGTAGCGACCACCGTCTGCCTGCTCCTCTTCGGCGAGCTCGACGGGCTCACGATGGTTTTCGGGACCTCGCTGATGGGGATCGCGATCGACTATTCGAACCACCTGCTGCTCCATCACGGGCTCGCCCGCCCCCCGCAGTCTCCCCAACGCATCGCCGCCCGCCTGCGCCCGAGCCTCGTCCTCGCAGCGCTCACCACGATGGCGAGCTTCGTCGGTCTCGGGCTGACGCCCTTCCCGGCCTTCCAGCAGATGGCGGTCTTCGCCATCACGGGCGTCCTCACCGGCCTGACGGCCACCCTGTGGATCCTGCCCTCGCTGCTGGCGAAGGCCCCCCCCCTTCCACGGCGCGCGGTGAACACCGCTGCGCGCCTCGAGCGCCTCTTTCGACGCCTCGAGTCGCTCCCGCGCGCCGTGCTGCTCTGCCCGCTGGCCCTGGGCGCGCTGGCGGCCCTCGCGATCCCGGAGGTCGAGTGGTCCGACGATCTGTCGAGGCTCTCGCGCTTCAGTCCCGAGCTGGTCGCCGAGGACCGCCGGGTGCGCGAGCGCGTCGCACAGCTCGACGGGAGCCGCTTCGCGGTGGCACTCGCCGCCGATGCCGAAGCCGCGCTCCAGAAGAACGATGCGATCCACGCGCGGCTCGAGCAGGTCGTGGCGGCGGGGGCGCTCGACGGCACGCGTTCGCTGCACACCTTTGTCAGGTCCGCAGACCTCCAGCGGCGCAACGCCGGGGTGCTGGCCGGGATCCCGGATCTCTATCCGCGACTCGACGCGGCCTTCGCCGCCGAAGGCTTTCGCCCGGGCGCATTCCGCAGCTTCCAGCAGGCGCTCGAGGCGCCCCCACCCGCACCCCTCCGACTCGACGATCTCGAGGCGAGCCCGCTGGCGGACCTGCTCGCGCCCTTCGTCTTCGAGGTAGAGGGCCGGGTCGCCGTCGTGACCTACCTGCGGGGGCTGCGCGACCCGGAGGCGGTCCGCGCCGCACTCGCCGATCTCGAGGGAGTCCACCTCTTCGATCAGCGCAGCTTCGTGAACGACATCTATCGCGAGTTTCGCAAGACCTCGCTGCGGCAGATCCTCTCGGGGACCGTCCTGGTGCTCTTGCTGCTCGCGGGGTACTACCGCGCCTGGCGTCCCTGCATCGCGGCGTTCCTGCCACCGCTGCTCGTGGCCCTGATCGTGCTCGCGGTTCTGGCGTGGTTGGGCGAACCGGCGAACCTATTGACCGTCATGAGTCTCACCATGGTGACGGGCATGGGAGACGACTACGGCATCTTCTGCGTCGACAGCATCGATCGCCGCGAGGACTTCGGTGCCACCCTGCTCAGCATGTTGCTCTCGTGCCTCACGACGGCCTTCGTGTTCGGCGCGCTGGCCCTCTCGACCCAGCCCTCCCTGCGCACCATCGGCCTGACGACCGGGATCGGAATCATCCTCTGCTTCTTGATGGCTCCGGTCGCGATGGCGGCCTTCGGCCTCGCCGGTCGAGGCGCCGAGCAGCGTGGCTGATCTGCTGCTGCGGGTGCTGCTGCTCGCGTCGGCGCTGCTCGGAACGGGCTGCCTGCACCTTCCGGGGCGCGCCCGGGCGATTCCCGACTGCCCCGGAGAATGGGTTTCGACGGCTGCGATCGCCGGCGACTTCCTCGTGCGCCAGCGGCTGCTCGTGACACGCGGGGATCGCGTCTTTGCGCTCCACCTCGTCGCCCAGAAGCACGGCGACGAGCTGCTGCTGCTGGGCCTGCATCCCTTCGGAGCCAAGCTCTTCACGCTCCGTCAACTCGGACTCGAGACGAGCGTCGAGGCGCTTCCCGCGCCCGTCCTCGAGGTGCCGCCGCTCAACGTGTTGCGGGATTTCCATCGCGCGCGCTTCCTGGGGGTGGTCTCCGCCGCTGCGGACGGAAGCTTCGAGGAGCGACGCGGCGACACCCTGGTCCGTGAGGGTCACGAGGCCGGCCGCTTGCGCTGGCGCAGCTTCCAGCGGCTGACCGGCGACCCGGCGGGAGTGGTGGAGCTCCGCTTCGACGCGCCGTCCGAGGAGACCGAGGGAAGCGATCGCGTGACGATCGAGAACGGCTGGTGCGGCTATCGCGCCGAGTTCACGACCCTGTCCGAGGAGGCGCTGCCTTGAGCGGCGAAGAGCGCGTGCGGCCCGCTCGCAGCCGCAGCGTGCTGGCGGCGGGATCCCTGCTCGCGGCGCTCTGGTTCTCGCTGATGTTCTTCGTGCTCTTCCCGGCGCTCGTGCTGTGGGGAAGCGGCGCGAGCTTCTGGCCACCGCCGGGCCTGAATCGCTGGCTCGGGGGCGCGATGCTGGTGGCCGCGCACGCATTGCTGCTCGGCCCGGTGCGCGCCTTCATCGTGGAGGGACGCGGCACCCAGGCACCGATCGCGCCGCCCTCCCTGCTCGTGCGCAGCGGCCTCTACACACGAGTGCGAAATCCGATGTATCTGAACTACTTCGCGATCGTGCTCGGGGAGGCGGTCCTCTACCGCTCCTTTCCCCTCGTCGCGTACGCATGCCTCTTCTTCGCGCTCGAGCACGCCTACGTGGTGGGCTTCGAGGAGAAGGAGCTGCGCCGCCGCTTCGGCGCCGAGTACGACGCGTACTGCGCAGGGGTCGGACGCTGGCTACCCCGCCGAGACCGGCCGGCCTGAAGCCTGCGCCGCGCCCGAGGCGCGCGCGAGCTTTCCGGTCGCCGTGCGGGGCAGCGCATCGACCACGCGGAACTCCCGAGGCACCTTGTAGCCCGCCAAGCAGGCCCTGCAGTGGGCGACGAGGTCCTGGCGCGAAGGCGGCGCCGCGGGGTCGCTGGCGACGATCTCGGCCACCGGGATCTCCCCGAGCTGCGGGTGCTCCCGGGCGAAGACGCGGCTCTCGCGCACCCCCGGGTGAAGGGCGAGCACGGCCTCGACCTCTTCTCCGAAGAACTTCATGCCCGCCATGCTGATCCTGCTCGCGCGCCGGCCCGCCAGCGTGAGATCTCCGTCCGCGTCGAACCAGCCCTGGTCGCCCGTGCGGAAGCCGTCGGGCTCGAGGATCCGCGCGGCGGGCAGCCAGGGATCGAGGTAGGCGTCCAGCAGACCCGGACCGCGGATGCAGATCTCGCCGGTGTGCTCGGGAGAAGTGGGCCCGACGATCTGGCGCCCGTCCTCGCCGCGCAGCCACACGTCGAAATCGGGGAGCGGTCGCCCGAGCGCTCCGGGCTTCGCGGCGCAGGAGACCAGGTTCGCAACCGGGAGCCCGACCTCGATGATGCCGAGCGCCTGGGCGATCGGCAGCCCGAAGCGCGCTCGAAAAGCCTCGGCGACGCTCGGGTGGAGGCCGTCGGCCGTCGAGATCGCGAGGCGCACGCCGCCCAGGCCGATCTCAGTGCTGTCCTTGCCGAGCAGCCGGTAGTGGTACGGTGACGCGTAGAAGACCGTCGGTCGCTCGCGCGCGGCGAAGGCCAGGATCGTGCGCGCCAGGGATCCGGAGGGCAGCAGCACCGTCGCGCCCTGGCTCAGATAGAGCAGGATCGAGACCACGAAGTGATGGGCCATCGGGAGCAGCCACATCACGCGATCCTCGGGCCCGATCGCCAGCGCGCGATTCGCCGCCGCCAGGCGCGCGAGGATCGTCGCGTGGCCGAGGATCACGCCCTTGCGCGCGCTCGTCGTGCCCGAGGTGAAGCGCAGGTACGCCGGTGCGAGCGCCCGGAAGGCCTCGTCGTTCGCGCCGTCGACCGGGTCCGGATGGGGCAGCGTCCGAAACGAGCCTCCGGCCGCGTCTTCGCTGGCGAGGTGGTGGAGCCGAGCCTGGGTGGCGAAGGCGTCGAGGATCGGGCCGCGATGATCGTCGGGGATCGGCACGAGGCATCCCCCCGCCGCCAGGATGCCGAGCGCGCGCTCGACGAAGCCGCGCCCCTGCGCTGCCAGCAGTCCGCAGCGGTCCGCAGAGCGCAGGCCCTGCGCGCTGAAATCCCGCGCGGTGGCCTCGGCCGCGGCGACGAGCTCGCGATACGACACGACGAGCGAGCCGCCCGCAGCGTCGTCCAGCACGAGCGCAGGGTGCTCGGGGCGTTCCAGCCGGTGGCGGCGGATCCGGTCGATGACGGTCGCGCGGTCGATGGCTCCCCCCTCACGCGCTGGGTCTCAGCTGGGGCCGGACTCGCCGGCCGCCGCTGCGCGTTCGAGAATGTGGTGCCGGACCCGCTCCGCCGCCACCAGGGCGAGCGACGTTCCGGAATCCGCGGCGAGTGCGGCGGCGATGCCTGCGGCCTCGCCGCTCGCGAGCGCCGTGCCGAGCACGCGCAGCGCGCCGAGCGCCTCGCGATCCGCTCCGAGGCAACGACCGGCCGTCGCGAGGCGCGGGTGCGAGTGGCTCAAGAGCGCGCCGAGCGGAAGCGAACACGGGCCCGCCGGATGCTCGAAGTGCGCCTTGCGATGGTCCTGCCACAGCTCGATCGGCCAGGTCGACAGCGCGACCTCGTCGTCGCGCCGCCGCCCGCTGCGGACGTCCTCGGCGCAGACCGGGTCGAGCGCGCGCACCCGCCGCGTCTCTCGCACTCCCATCCGTTCGGGCCAGGCGTCGACGCGGCACTTCTCGAAGGCCGGACGCGTCTGGCGCAGGAACGC
>CAYPSI010000323.1:0-1515 GCA_964413375.1 uncultured Spirochaetales bacterium
GAGCCTGTTCCGCGGGCTCGAGGACCTGGGCCGCATCGACGAAGGGCTCGAGGCGCTCGAGGCGGCCCTGGCACGCCACCCCGGCGACGGCGAGCTGCTGCTGTTCGTCGCCGAGGCCCAGGGCCGCTACGGCCGCCTGGCGCGGGCGCGCGAGCTGCTCGAGGCGGCCGCCGGGCGCGCCCGCGAGAGCGACCGTCGCCGCACCCAGGCACGCCTCTCGCGCTGGGCGGGCGACCTCGGCGCGAGCCTCACAGCGTGGAGCGCCGTGGCCGCGGCCGAGCCGCTCGCGATCGACGCGCACCGGGGGGTGGCCGAGCTGCGCTCGCGGCTCGAGGCACGCTCACGGGCGATCGAGCACGTGGCCGCCGCTTCCGCGCGCGTCCCCACGCACCTGGGACTGCACCGCCTGCTGGTCGAGTGGCTGCGCGACGACCCGCGCCGGGCGGAGCAGGCCCTGCGTGCGCTGCTCGAGCGACACCCGACGGACGCCTGGTCACAACGGGAGCTCGCGCTCGTGCTCTCGGACCAGCAGCGCTTCGACGAGGCGCTCGAGGCGCTCGCCCGCGCCGCCGAGCTCGAGCCGGAGCAGGCGTCGACGCTCGGCGTGCGCGGTCTGGTGCTGGCGCGAGCGGGTCGCGCGGCCGAAGCCGCGCAGTGCTTCCGCGCGGCGGTCGAGCGCGCGGTCGACTACCGCTCGGCGGTCGAGGGCCTGATCGACGCCTCGCTGGGCGTCGAAGCCAAGCGCCAGGCGCTGCGCTTCCTGGCCGGCGAGCTGGTGCGGCGGCGGGCGGCCGACAGCTTCTTCACGTTCCAGCGCCGCTCGCACGGAATTCTCGACCCGGGCGAGACGCTCGCGGCGCTCGAAAGAGCGCGTGTGGCGCATCCCGATCTCTGGCAGGCCGCCTCGGCGGTCGCCGACGAGCTCACCGAGGAGGGACGCCTCGCGGAGGCGGCGGGCGTCCTGGAGCAGGCGACCCGGCGCTTCCCGCTGGTAGCTCCGCTCTGGCTCGACCGTGCCCGCGTCTGCGGTCGGCAGGGCGACGCGGAGGGCGAGATCGCCTTCCTCGAGAAGGCGATCGCACTCTCGCCCGGCTGGACGGTGCCGCTGCGCCACCTCGGCGAGGCGCTGCTGCGACACGGGCGCTTCACGGAAGGGGTCGCGCCGCTGCGGCGCGCCATGGCGCTCGAGCCGACCGACGCCGGGCTGCTGGGGCTGCTCGCCGACGCGCTCCGAAGCGCGGGTGAGACGGGCGAGGCTCGGGAAGCACTCGAACGCGCCGTGGCGCTCGACCCGGCCTACGCCTGGGCATGGGGCGCGCTGCGCGAGCTCGCTGGAGGCGCGGACACGGAGAAGCTCGCGCGCCGGATCGCAGGCGACCGCCCGGGCGACGCCGCGGCGCTGATCGCCCTCGCACGGCAGCTCCTGCCGCAGGCTCTCGAGGAGCAGCTCACGCTCATCGACCAGGCCCTGGCGCTCGAGCCCCGCCACTCCGACACCCACGACCTGCGCGCGAC